>SOJW01000069.1 GCA_004375895.1 Candidatus Stahliibacteriota bacterium | reverse complement strand
TGGTGTAGGAACCGGGGCCGCGGCTCTCGGAGACCAACTCGGTCACCACGTTGCCCGCTGCATCATAGACGCGCAGGTTCACATTGGTCGCGGTAGGTAGTGTGAAGCTGATCCTGCTGCCTGCAACATCCAGACTGAAGCGCTCGGCAACAGGTTCCTCAGCGATCCCTATGTATGTGTAGTTGAAGGTGTCCACAAGTGGAGGGTTGCTTATGTTTGTATTGTTTTCGCCGTTTGCCCAGAATCTGATTATGTAAGTACCGGTTTCAAGATACGCTGTATCGAATACGGCCAGGAAGGTGTCGTGAGGCACAAAATCGCGAAAATCTGACGAGTCACGATAGACCCATTCTTCGGTGTCAAAATCCTGAATCCAGCAGTGCATTTTCACGTCCACCGTTTTTTTGCCTAGACGCTCGGCATAATTGGCTGTGGGCTCGAACGGATTGATCTGCTCAGGGGTTTCCGGAAAGAGCATTTCATAGGGTGTTACGTCATATTCAGTTTCGTGAGTGGAGAAGTTTCTCTGCATGGTGTTATTGGTTGGATCTACGTCGTCAGGGTGCTCAACCACGAAGAGAGCGTTGTAGTAATTATTCCTGAGAGGGGTGAAGGCCGCGAACCCCACTACGGTGTAACCAGGATTAAGGGAATAAGAGGTATGCGCGTCCTGGTAAACGACTTGCATAGTTGTAAGGTTCGTGATCTCGCAGCTTACTGTGCCATGGGCAGCAGTGTCGAGGTTGTTGTAAATCCGGCAAGACGGTTGGAAGGGGATTCCACCCTTTTCCCAGAATTTGGGACGGATGATCTCAATCATCACCAGGTCAAGCGGTTCGGGAGGGTCTGAGCCCCAGACGTTCACGTCGTCAACCTCATACCAGTTCGATTTTACATTGCCGGAGAACTCGCTGTAGAGGAACCGCACCCGGGCGTTCGTCACTCCGGCTACGTGGGTGCTGATGTTGATGCTGTCTCGTGTTGTCTTGCGGCTCTGGGGGTGGCCCATCACCATAATCCAGCTCGAACCGTTGTAGACCTGCACCTGGCCCATCATATATTCACCCACTGGATACCAGTCCACGTCGTAGGCGAGCCATATGATGTTGTAACCACTCGCATCAAACATTGACGACTGCAGGATATTGTTGCCTACTCGGGCAGCGCCAGGGCCTGCACCGTCGTCGTCGTTGTCTGCACAGTAACCGTCACCGCCCGGGGTATAGTTGGGACGGCCCCAGTAGTCGTTGCGGAACCACTGGTTCTGACCGATGGAGGTGGAAGTACTCCAACCACCCGGGGGGAAGGGTCCTTCGAACCCTTCTGAGAGCAGGCTGGCTGGTTGGGCATTAAGGGATGAGGTAAGGACCGCAAACACCACCAGGGCACCCAATGGAAGCTTTTTGCGCATTATAATTCCTCCTGAGTTTAGCTTGTTTATTCCCTTCAAACATACACTTACAGAAGTGCCTCGCTACAAGTACGCGCTTCCTGGCACTTCTTTTTAGCCCATCGCTCCCTTGGGCCTACAGACTAGGCCTTTGTTTAGATGTAAAGTTTACATCAGATTTTTCGTTTGTCAAGCCCCTATTTCGTAATTACATATACTAACATTTTATTTAGCCTTATATACGAAAAACATCTGTGTTTACCCATTTGCCTGGGGGTCTTATAGCCGGCACGACTCCTGGATGGTACTTGACAATCCGGAATGCAGGGGTAGGATAAATCGTGGAACTTCTTCTCCTTCTAATCGCCCAGACCGTTCCATATGAGTACCCTTATCTTGAGGTGGTGCGGCGCGAGGTGTGGTTTATTCCCATGCCGAAGGGGGCAGACAGCACAACCTATGAACGAAGGCTGCGCCTTGAGTTTGAAGAGGAGGGCCTTTTAGCCCTCGTCGAGGGCGTAATCCAGGAACGCTGGCTGGGGAGAGGGAACCCTGCCGCACTGCAAGAGATTCTGCACTGCGACTCGATTGCGAGAAAAGGAGACACCCTTGTTGCCTACTCTTCCCTGCGGTTCGTGTTCACCAGGCTGGACGCCGGGATTCGCTCGATGGATCTAATTACTGGTTTGCGCTACGCGGATAAGGATCAAATCAACTACAGTGTGGATGAGATCCTTAAAAGGCTTGGGTTCGGCGGCAAGCCCTACCGCTGTCTTGCAGATGCCGGGAGCCTGGTGTCCCTTGAACTTAGGCCAAAGGGAGGGGTAATCCTCGTTAACCTTAGCACCGGCGCGGTCGTCTCGGCAGATATCGTCCAACCGCAGGCTCAGAAACACAAACGTTCCTGTCTGTTCAGGAGATAGGCCAGGCGGAGCCTTTTTGTTGATATCTGCGACTTAATCCATGGACCGGCGCGGTAAAGGTAATGATTCTCTTGACTTGACGTGGAGCTACGTATTCAGCCCTAAGCTGGAGTGAGCGGAAGGGAGCATACTAAGGAGGATGACATGAAACCCTCGGAGAGCTTTTTGGAATGGATCAGAAATTATCTTGTAGAACGAAAAGCCCGTAAGGGCAAAGGAGGATGACATGAAAGGTTTATTGAAGGCGTTGTGCGGGTTGGCTCTTGCTTTTGGCTTGATATGGGCCAATACCTATGACGGTCCGGCTATCATCTGGAACAAGGTCTACGACTCAGGCGCCCAGGATATGGCCAACGGTGTGGCGGTAGATGATAACTTCGTCTATGTCACGGGCTCCTTTTTCAACGAAAACGAAGAGGACTGGGACTTCCTGACGATATGCTATGATAAGGATGGCAATCGCATCTGGAACAAGACCTACGGCACATCCGCCGGAAGTGAACAGGCCAGAGGTGTGACGGTAGATGATGAATCCATTTATGTCACGGGCTATTCTTCCATCTGGTCGGGCTACGACTTCCTGACGATACGCTATGATAAGAGATATGGCGATCTCATCTGGAACAAGGTCTACGACTCAGGCAATGACGATCGGGCCAACGGTGTGGCAGTAGATGGTGAATTCGTCTATGTCACGGGATGGTATTTCAACGGGACGGATGAGGACTACCTGACAATATGTTACGACAAGGATGGCAATCTCATCTGGAATACGGTCTATGACTCAGGCATCAGGGATGTGGCCCAGGGTGTGGCGGTAGACGATAGATTCGTCTATGTCACAGGCAGATCTTGGAACGGCGGGGAAAAGGATTTTCTGACAATATGCTATGATAAGAATGGCGATCTCATTTGGAACAAGGTCTACGGCTCGAGAGCCTTCAGCGAGTTGGCCTTCGGTGTGGCGGTTGACGATAACTTCGTCTATGTCACAGGATGGGGGCCGTCCTTTAGTCTCCTGACGATATGCTATGACAAGGATGGCAATCTCATCTGGGATAAGACCTACGACTCAGGCAATGACGATCATGCCACCGGTGTGGCGGTAGATGAGCAAGGCTATCTCTATGTCACGGGCTGGTCTTCCAACGGGACGGACTACGACTTCCAGACGATAAAATACGATCGCACCGTCTGGATCGACGAATTACCAGCTTTGGGTTTCAAGTTAGACCTGAAGGAGCCTGCTCCAAACCCCTTCAAGCTTTCCACCGATATTTACTATTCGCTTGCCCATTCAGGCCTGGTCAACCTGAAGGTCTACGATGTCTCGGGTAGGCCAGTGAAGACCCTGAGCTCTGGTATCAAGGCCTCGGGTTATTATGCTATAACCTGGGATGGTCGAGATGATCTCGGTCGAGCTGTGGCCCCTGGCGTCTACTTCATCAGGATGCAGGCAGGGAACCATACGGCTACAAGAAAGCTCATCCGCGTGCGCTGACTCTGATACAATAACGGTTACGCCATCGGGCGGAGCGCAGGCTACCTTTGCACCGGTTGATACCGAACAAGTTACTGACAGCATAGAGACCTTTGTGGGGCAGACTACCGGGATAGAGATAATCGAAGCAGGGATCAGGCAGGTGGAGGAACAGGGGGGCTCCTTGCGCCCGGGGCGAACACAAGGAGGATAGCGGCTAACAGCCTGACCAGCCGGGTATGGGTGTAGAGGTCTGCAAGCTCAGGGTAAAGCTGAAGCGAGACCCAGATGATAACGCAAACGATGAACGTCCCGATAACGAGTCCTATCACGAAACCCAGAAGCTTGTTGACCCAGCCCAGAAGGATGGCGTCAAAGAGCTTGTTCAAGAGGAAGACAACGAGCGCGGCAACTATCATCACCGCGATAAAGATTGCAAGGAAGGCCAGCACCTTGCCGAAGAAGACCGATCCTATCCTGGGGATCAGGAGTTCAGCAAGCGCGGGTGTGAAGCGCCAGCCCAGGATTATGGCGGCCACAACGCCTGCAATCGCTCCAAGGATGCGTATCGCCCCCTTGATGAGACCCGAGATGCCCGAGCCGAGGATCAATAGCGCTGCGATGCCGTCTATAACCCAGGGCAGCAGAGGTCCCCACGAGGTTTCCGCAGGCGTCACTTGCGCTCCAGCATCTTAAGGAGCTCTTTAAGTTCCTGCTTGAACCTTTCCAAGGGATTGGTTTGAACCTCGGAGAGCGGCAGTTGAAGTTGGTTAGAAAGCGCAAGAAGCTTCCCTACCCGCCTGCGCGCGCCCGCTATAGAGTAGCCTTCCTTGTGCAGGAGCCTCTCAATCAGCCTTATGAGTTCGATGTCATGCTCGGAGTATATGCGGCGTCCTGCCGAGTTCTTTCGTGGCCGCAGCCAGCGAAACTCCTTCTCCCAGTATCGCAGCACGTGCGGCTTGATCCCTGTCATGCGCGAGACCTGAGTAATTGTGTAGAATTGCTCTTCTACCATACCTCCTCCTTTAAAGACCGTGAAAGAAGACGCGTAATCTCCTTGCGCGGGTCCGCGTTCCTGACCAGCACGCGGTAGGTGGCCTCGGTTATGGGCATCTGGACTTCGTGCATCTTGCCTAGTTTATTGGCAATCCGGCAGGTTTCAACCCCTTCGGCGACCATCCCGATCTCGGCAAGTATCGCCTCAAGCTTCTTGCCTCTGGCAAGCCCCAGACCTACGCGGTGGTTGCGCGAGGCAGGGTTCCAAACGGTTGTGATAAGATCACCCCAGCCTGCAAGACCAGCGAACGTCCTTGGGTTGGCACCTAACCTCTCACCCAATCTTGTGATCTCAGCCAACCCTCTTGAAAGAAGCGCGGCACGGGTATTGGTTCCGGTCCCCAGCCCTTCGGCGATACCGCAGGCGATGGCGATAACGTTCTTTAAGGCTCCGCCCAACTCAACGCCCACAGCATCGTCCGAGCGGTACACCCGCAGGTTGTTTATGGAGAAAACCTTCTGCACGCTCTTCACCCCCTCCCTGTCGTCCCCAGCTGCAACCAACGCGGTTGGGTGCCCATTAAGCACCTCGATGGCGATCGAGGGACCGGAAAGCACAGTCGCCGGACGGCGAGGGAAAAACCCGGCCCAGACCTGGCTGGGACGAAAGCCAGTCCTGCGCTCCAGTCCCTTTATGAGACTCACCACCATCCTCGGCGGTTCATATCCTCTGGGCAGCCTCCTCAGGGTGGCCCTCAGCGCCTGGCAGGGCACCGCAAGGGCCAGAAGATCGGCTCCAGCCAGTGCCTCTTCTATATCCGAGGCATAGTGTAGTTGGCTGGGTATCCTTACACCAGGCAGAATACCTGGAAGCCTGCGCTTGTGTTTCAGCTTCTTTACCCGGGCGGCATCAATCTCCCACAACCTCACATCGTGCCCCTCACGTGAGAGCATGATCCCCATGGTCGAGCCCCAGGCACCTGCACCAAGGAAACTTACCCTCATCTTTTCCACAGCTTTTTCCACAATCTTGCTTTAGGTTCTTTGCCTGCGGCAATCCGGAACATATTGCCACGGTGCGCCCACGCCACCAGAAGAGCGCAGCCGGCTGCAGCGGCGATTATCGAGATCTCAGGGTTCAGTCTTCCCAAGAGGAAGATAAGTGCGGGCAGCGCGGTGAGCGAGAGTACGGAAGCAACCGAAACGTAGCCGGTGGTAAGAAAGAGAAGTATCCAGACCCCTACTGCCGTAAGCGCAGGGAAAGGGGTAAGTACAAGGAATACGGCAAAAGTGGTTACGACACCCTTGCCGCCCTTGAACCGCAGCCAGGGTGAGAAGATGTGGCCTAAAACAGCGGCCGCACCTACTATACCAGGCAAGGGTGAGAACTGCAAAGCAAGGTAGGCAGGCACCGCTCCCTTGATCGCGTCCAGCAGCCCTACCCCTATACCCCAGCCCGTTCCCAGCGCCCTTATCGCATTGGTCGCGCCTATGTTGCCCGAGCCTACCTTGCGGATGTCCACACCCCTGGCAGAGGCAGCGAGATAACCGAAGGGTATGGAGCCTGACAGGAACCCGACCGCTGCCAGTATCACCGTGTCCCAGAGAGGCGAGATCATCTGCGCCTCGGTCGTTGCGTGGGTTGGAGTTTGAGGTTGGTGCCTGTGAAGTCAAACGTATCGCGCAGCCGGTTGGTCAAGAACCGCAGGTAGTTCTCTTCAAGCTCGTCAGGTTTGTTTGTCTCAACAAGGAAGAGCGGGGGTGCGCCTTCCTTCTGTATGAGGCGGTATATCTTTGTCCTTCGTCCTGGCGGGCGTTCGCGGGTAACCTTTTGGACAAATTCACCCAGAAGCTCCTTTGGGATGCGCTGGCTGCGTTTCTCTACAAGCGCTGTGACCGTTCCGATAAGTTCATCCAACCCTTTCTTTTTCTTGCCTGAGACAAGCACACGGAAGAAGGACTCCATGCCTCTAAGCTGATAGCTTAGTCCCTCAATCCTGTTGCGCAACGCCTGGGAATCGAAGAGATCTATCTTGTTCAGAACGAAGATCAATCCCTTTCGGCGGCCGATGACCTCTGCGGCCAGCCTTTTGTCCTGTCTCGTAACCCCTTCTGTAAGATCGATCAAGAGAAGTATGATCTGTGCCCTGGCGAGGGCCCTGCGCAGCCTGGTTGATGCGTAGTACTCCACGTTCTCCTTGATGCGAGTGCGTCGGCGCAGACCTGCGGTATCTACCAGCCGCCAGATGCGGCCGGAGACCTCCAGGTAGGTATCCACAGGGTCGCGGGTAGTTCCAGGCACCTCATCCACCACCGCTCGCTCCTCGCCTACGATAGCGTTTAAGAGTGTTGATTTCCCACAGTTGGGCCTGCCCGCGATGAGAAGCTTAACCTCAGGCCTGGGCTCGCCCTCCTCCCCAAAGGTCAGTCTAGCGCAGATCTCCTCAAGCAGGTCCCCGAACCCCACACCATGCTCTGCCGATACGAGGAAAAGCTCTGCCCCGCCCAGCACATGAAAGCTATGGTGCTCCCACTCAGCGGTCTTCACGTCCGACTTGTTGACCACAACGATGTAGGGTTTTGCCTGCTTGCGCAAGGTCTGGGCCAGTGCTTCATCCGAGGGGTGCAGGCCTTCCTTGCCGTCCACCGCCAAAAGAACCAGTTCCGCGTCCTTGATAGCGAGCTGGACCTGACGCCGCATCTGGACCTCCAGCGGCTGCTCAGGCTCAGGGATAAACCCGCCGGTGTCAATCAACGTAAAGCTCTTGGAGAGCCAGTGCACGGTTCCGTACAGCCTGTCCCTTGTTATCCCCGGGGTCTTCAGCGTAATCGCCTCCCTGTGCCCCACCAGACGATTGAACAGGGTGGACTTCCCAACATTTGGACGCCCAACCAGGGCTACGACCGCGTTCATAACCTCATCACTCTCAGTCCCTTACGACTCGCATCTCAAGTCGCTTCGGATAACGTCCCATAAGTCTTGAAATCAAGCGTACCTTACCCATCCCGTAATGATAACCACGTATCGGATATTAGTCAACACCTGCCCTTCAGCGTCCCCCTTTCGCCTGCCCGACGGGGGCACGCTGTCCCGTCAAGGGAGGGGTGATTTAAGGTTGAAGCGGTCGCAACATATCCTTCCTCCCCCTTGATGGGGGAGGCTGGGAGGAGGTGAAACTTTTTACCCGCCCCCTACCCCCTCCACAACGGGAGGGGGTGATTCACCTCCCCCTTACCCGACGGGGGCACTTCGCCCCGTCAAGGAGGAGGTATAATAAATCCCTCCGTCCGCTCTTCGAAGCGGCCACCTTCCTTTAATCCCCCCGCCCTGCGGGCACCCCCCTTCAGAAGGGGGGCAAAGCAGTCCCCCTTACTAAGGGGGAATTAAAGGGGGATCAATGAATCAATATCACCTTTTGCGTAGAAGAACCCTCCGCTTCCCGGATAAAATACACCCCTGGTGAATGCTGTGCGCCTTCAGGTATGAACGGTATGGGGTATCAAGGAGTCAAAACGTAGGGGCCGGTCTTTAGACCGGCCCGATTATTGGTCATTTCCAACGTTCGACTTTTGCTTTCGAATTGTGCATCAATTGGGATGATGTTATGTTCCTTGCAGGCGTTCTCTGCCACACTCTCAATGTCCTCATTCTGGATCCAATAATAGTCATCAAACAGTATGAAAACTACTCTTTCGGCTATTCCCAGGTCTCTAATTGCCTCTAAGGTTTCAATGTCTTTTTCGATTGCGGCTTTTGCAGTTCCACGTTCTGAGCAGTGAAAACACTTTGCCTCGGCACACAATAAAAATGGACCCAGACTATCTTCCTGAACGATTATTAAATCTGGTTGTGCCTCACGTTCATCAAGTTGCCACTTTAACTTCTTTAATTCACTTTTAAAGTCATAGCCGTTAAAACTAGATCCCAATTTTTTATTAGTGTGCATTTCAATCTCCGAAAGTGAGTTCCTAGCTAATTGGTCATAGAAGAACCTGCCTAGTTGTACCATTAAATCGTATTCATTCCATAATATCCAGTGCTCCGTCTTAGCTTGCTTTCTACTGCCCACGAACTCAGACTTAGAATATTCTCGCACCTTCTTATCGTAATCGTTACAAAACTCAACCCACGCTTTTCTTAGTAGCTCTTCAGCGTTGATGTCAGGCATTTCGCCTCCTTATGGTTTTATCTTATCCGGGCCGACCTAAAGGTCGGCCCCTACGAACCTCATAGTTTTAACCACTCATCTAAGATTTCCTTCAAGGCAGCGAAGTCAGAGTCATTAAACACTTCTTGCCAGTCCTTGGCATAAAGCTGAGGCCAATAATAACCGGCCATCCAAAAAAAGTGGTCGAGCTCCCTGTAGCTGTACTTGTTTCCTAATGCTTCAGAAATTTCGTCAATCTTCCTGCAAAAATCGGTGTAACTTATTGCGTCTTTGACTTTTTCCTTTAGAATTCTAACAACCGCTGCCTTTGCAAACTTGTCGTATATTGGGAACACCTCTGGAGCGACAAAGAAATGGAAGAACTTTGAGAGAAAAGACCTCCGGTTCTTTTCGCCAGCATATTCAATTGCCTCTTTAACCCAGGATTGTTGTGGAAGTCCTTTTTTTTCTCTCATGAAAGCCTCTAACCTCTCTGACCAAAAATCACAATTAACGCGAGTGCGATACCATTTGTTAAGATCCGCACATGCATCTTTAAAAGAGCCGTGCTCCTTTTTAATTTGATCAAGTGTTTTCTCATGATTCCGCCAGTTTTTAAAAACCTTGAATTGCCCCTTTTTGAACAACTCATTGGCCCTTTCCACTCCCTTCTTTAACATCTTTTTCTGTTGTTGTGATAAATTCATTTTCCCTCCTTTTCTTTCAACTATACTCTTTTTTACGCCCTATGTCAAGTGTAAGTGGCCGATCTTGCGGTCGGCCCCTGTGAACTTTCCTGAAAACCGAAAAACACCCGATCCCCCCCAAAAAAGCCCCAAATTGTCCAACTTTTTCACCCCACAAAATTATTCCGTAACCGTCATCGCAAGCGTGCTTCGCAATTTCGTAGGGACCCCGGGGTTTTGTCCACCTTTTGGGTAGCTTTTGACCAACTTCTGACCACCTTTTGACCAGCTTTTGTCCCACTTAATTGTGACGAGTGGCACTCAAACCTGGCGAGTTCGCGGCAAATTTCGCCCGAAACGTGGCACCAAAGCGATTGCAAATTCCTACTTGACATGTCGGATTTTTTCCCTATAATTAACACCTAAAGGAGGCCAGTATGTGGTTTGGAATGCATGGAATGGAAGGCTGGTGGATTCTCGGCATAATCTTCTGGGTAGCGTTACTCGTGGGCATCGTTTTGCTGGTGGTATGGCTGGTCAAGACGGTTTCAGGAAGAGGCAGACAGGAGTCGGCACTCGATATCCTGAAGAAACGCTACGCACGAGGAGAGATCTCGAAGGAAGAGTTTGAGGAACGCAAGCGCGACCTCGCATGAGTTGAGGAGGCTTGAGATGATTAGCTACGGATTCAAGAAGGAGCTGGACCTTGGCTTCGATGACGCGTTAGCGAAGGTCACAGCCGAACTCGAAAAAGAAGGATTCGGGGTTCTTACCGAGATAGACTTAAAGGCCACACTTGCCAAGAAGCTGGGTGTGGATTTCCCGCGCTATCAGATACTCGGCGCGTGCAACCCGCACAACGCCCACAAGGCGCTTCTGGCAGAAGAAGACATCGGTCTCATGCTTCCCTGCAACGTGATCGTTTACGAGAGGGAAGGCAAGAGCGTGGTCTCGGTGATCAAACCTACGGTGGCCATGGGTATGATAGACAATCCCGAGTTGAAGAAGATCGCGGAAGGTGTGGAGGATAAGCTGAAGCGAGTCTTTGAGGCAATCTAATGGATACTCTTTTTGTCGGAGGACAAAAGATCGCAATTTGATTGTGTCTTGGTAAATTAGGGTTAAGCTTAAGGGATATCCGAACAATGAAAGAGGAGAGAAAGATGGAAGATACCAAAGCTGGGGAGGTTGCAAATCTCGCCTGGATGCTTTCCTACCAGGATGGAGCGGTGGTGAGCCGCACCATCATTGACAAGAAGCAGGGCACGGTCACCCTGTTTGCGTTCGACAAAGACCAAGGCCTGAGTGAACATGCCGCACCTTCCGACGCCATGGTGTATATACTGGACGGTCAGGCCGAGATCACCATCTCAGGCAAACCCTACACCCTATCCGCCGGCGAGATGATCCTCATGCCCGCCTCACAACCCCACGCCCTGCGGGCGCTTACGCGCTTCAAGATGCTTCTGGTGATGGTAAAATCTTAGGGCTCCTTTCGTCGGAGGACGAAAGATCACAAAAAGAAATGGTAGGGGCCGACCTTGCGGTCGGCTCTTTAACCTGTAACCCTCGCTTGTCCCTTGAGCTTACCCCCTCGTTTCCACCACCCTTCTTCCTTCCTTAAAACCACTTGACAACCTACTCCCTTTGGGTATACTTCCAATTTAATATAGGTACATGGTTATTGGACATAAGTTTAATTTAAGGCATTCAATGGTAAGGACTCGCTGATAAGCGAGGCCTGCCCGTTTCATAAACCAAAAAAACCAAGGAGGAGAAGATGCTCCCAAAACGTAAAAGAACCTTGCTGCTCGTCCTCTCAATCATTATGTTGGTTGCTGCGCCGCTGTGGGCTCAGTTCGGAGAGCCGGTTCTCGCGGTCGGGGACTGGGTTCTCGCCGAACCCTGGCATAACCTTATCGGAGGAGCGGGCCGCGTAAGCAGGGTCAGACTCCACGTGCTTGATAGCGCACAGACGATCCAGAGGGTGGATTTCTACCACTCCATAGACCAGGGCCAGACCTGGATCCTTTTCGGGACCGATAGTGATGGATACGAAGCCCTGTCCTCTCCTATGGCTTCCGCATCAACGGACCTCTCGGCAGTTTCTGCAGGCGACGGCTGGGCCACCGTCTTCCCCCACGACATCGTGCCCTCCCAGAACATGGTTATCCTGTTCCAGGCCGTGGCTATCATCCAGGGCGGAGATACCCTGATCATAGAGACGCAGCGCAACTACGATCCTACTCCACCCTGCGACGCCGTGGTGAGCTGGACGCCAATCCATAACGACACCTTGTGGGTCATGGTAACCGATCTCTACCACGACATCGATTCGGTGAGCATATTCGTTGAACCCAAGCAGGATACCTTCATGAAAGGAATCCCCGGCATATCTCAGCAGCCACATTCCCCCTGGCACTGCGTGCCAACGGCGGCGGCGGCGTGTCTGAAGTACTTCGAAGGCACCGGAGACGGAGAAGTCGCCGGAGGTCTGAGCGCTCATGATCTGGTGGATTCCCTTGCCGAACTGGCGGGCACCGACACGTTACTTGGAGGAACCCAGTGGGACGACATCGTGGAAGCCTTGGATAAATGGCTCAAAGATCACGGCGACAACTACACGATGAGGGACGAGCCGTTCAACTGGGAAGATGCCCGCAACGAACTGGAAAGGTGTCAGGACGTGCTGGTTCGCCTGCAGTGGCCGGGAAGCGACAACTGGCACATGATGACCTTCAACTCCATCGTAAACACCCCCAACTTCGACGGCACCATCAGGGTGGATTTCATGGATCCCTGGACAGGCGAGATAGAGTGGGGAGACCTGGATCCAATCACCGGCCGCTTAAGCGGCTTCAGCGGAGCAGGGCCTACCGGTACTCTTACCGACATGTTAATCATCTGTCCCAAGGAAGACACACCTCACGTCGGCCCTGACACCGCGGTGGGCGGTGGACCCGGACCTGATCCACAGCCGATGCCCATCCCACTTCCCGATACATGCAACTGGTTCCTTCACGTGGTGGTGGTTGATCAGCAGGGCAACGCTTGCCGGTTCATCAACATCGTGCCAGGGCTTTCTGTCGTCCCCGGCCCCAACCAGCAGGGCATGATCATCCCCAACTTCTACCTGGCTCAGAACGACCCCAATCCCTTCAGCTCGAAGACAGATATAGCCTTCAGTATCCCCACCAAGAGCGTGGTGGACGTTTCCGTCTACAACACCGTCGGACAAAAGGTTATTACCCTGATTCACGGAACCCTCGAACCGGGAACCCACAGCGTAACCTGGAACGGAAGAGACGAGCAGGGCAGAAAACTCGGCAACGGTATCTACATCTGCGAGTTGACAACAGCCGACGGTTTCAAACAAACTACCAAGATGCTTCTTGTGAAGTAACCCTTCAGCGGTGACTTAAGGTCTTTTTAGATCGTAGGGGCCGGCTTTAGCCGAGCTTTATTTGTCATTGCGAGCGGTCCTTCGGCCAAGTGGCGAAAGGGGCATTAAAGAAAGGGCGGTCTTTTGACCGCCTTTTATATTTTTTAGTCTGCCAATCTATCCATACTGAACGATCACCAGCTTGGCGGTAACGTAGTTTCCAATTTCCGTACGTTCTGTGACGACGGCAAATCTCCCATCGCTACCTGCCGTTCCCGAGCCGATATAGGTTCTACCTCCACCGTAGTCGGAGCCTCAACCTCAGTGCGGTCCACACCAGCAATAAAGGCTTCGATCACGGCGGTTTCGCGAGATAGACCTGGGAGTCTTCCGTAGATACGGGTTGTAGAGGCGGAGTTGAGCACCGGGAAGTTCATGTTCTCGTTAGGCCCGTCGTTCCCATCACTGCCGTCGTTAGGGGTTACACCTTTAGGCGCGAGGTCTATCCCCAGGGAGTCGTTGCCATAGATCGAGTTCTGAGATAGGCGTTTTCCGTCGCTTCCAGGCCCTGCAACATATAGCCCGTCTTGAGGATTAGCGCTGATTATCGCCTGCAGAAGTGAACCGTTGCTTCCATCTTAGGGGTTAACGCTGGGACCTTTGGAGCCACAGACTTAAAGCGCGCCTGGAGGGACTCGAACCCACGACCGTCGGATTAGAAAGGCGCGGGATAACTCTGGGCAGGATTTGAGCCAACCTGACATATCGACAAGCGACGTGTTTTTAACACCTTAAGGGATAGGTGTATTTTTGCAATTGGGGCAGGAGTTTGCTTTAGTGGTGCATTTAGTAGCTATAACCTGCCTAAAATCAAGGAATTGGTGCAAAAGTGGTGCAATTCTGGTGCAAGGCTTTAGGGCAAAATTAGGGCATGATTAGGGCAAGGGGTATATTCCCTAAATTCCGGGGCGAACTCCTTTTTTAATATGGCTCAGAGAGAGATATCGGCACAAGGATCTGCAAAACCTATCTTCCCTCCCTAACAAGCAACGGAAACGCTCGACTTAGCTGGAACCGTGATCATAGAAGATTCCAAGGACTGTCTCTCCAGTCTCTGGAGTCTTCAGAGTCTTCAAGGGTGTGTGAAAATTTCCCTTGACAAGTTTAATATTTTCCCTATATTTCAATATAAGGAGGATGGCAATGTCAACGATTACGAGTTTGTTGCAGAGAAAATATCTTGCCGGTGGTTTGTTCACAGGGTTGTCCAGCGCATACGGCGTTTCGCGAATAATTGCCTGGTTAAACAAGGTCACTCCGCCTCCAGAATTATTGAAAACACTGTTGCCAGGAGGAAAGAATGGATCTCTTTGCCAAGTGTCGCAAGTTTAATGCTCAAGTAAAAGTAGTTAAGTCGTTAAACCAGTTTTTCTACCTCCGGGAGATCGACCCTCCGGCCACCCCTACCGTTACCATGGGTGGCAAAAAGATGATCATGCTCGGTTCCAACAACTATCTGGGGCTTGCCAATCACCCCAAAGTAATCGAAGCGGCAATCAAGGCCGTGAAGAAATTCGGCACCGGTGCCTGCAGCTCGAGGATTCTTACAGGTACAACCAGCCTTCATAACAAACTTGAACGGGAGCTTGCTCGGTTTAAGGGAACCGAAGACGCGGTGGTGTTCAGCACAGGGTTCATGACCATGATGGGCACCATCACCGCCCTGACCGAAGAAGGGGACGTTATCCTGAGCGACGAGTTCAATCACGCCAGCATCGTGGAGGGCTGCCGGCTCTCCAGGGCACAGGTGAAGGTATACAAGCATAACGACATGAAGAGTCTGGAGGAGATGCTCTCCGAGTGCAAACGCTCGGCCAACAAGCTCATCGTCACAGACGGGGTGTTCAGCATGAAAGGATCGGTCGCTAACCTGCCTGAGATCAAGAGCCTGGCCGACAAGTATAAGGCAAAGATCATGGTGGATGACGCCCACGGTACGGGCGCACTGGGCGCGACTGGACGGGGAATCCTCGAACATTTTGACATGGAAGGTGCGATCGACCTGGTGTGCGGGACCTTCAGCAAAACATTGAGCTCAGCCGGAGGCTTTACCGGCGCGAGCAGCGAGGTGGTCTCGTTCCTGCGTCTCCAGTCCCGTCCCTTCATCTTCTCGGCCAGTTCGCCACCTTCGGTAGCGGCTACGGTAATGGCCTGCCTCGAGGTCATCGAGGAAGAGCCCGAACTGCTGGAGCGGCTACACAAGAACACAGAGTTCATGAAACAGGGGTTGAAGGATCTGGGATTTGAGGTTGAGGAAACCATAACCCCTATTATTCCCGTTCTCATCGGCAACGACCGGAAGGCGTTCAAACTGACCGGCGGATTGGAGAAGGAAGGGGTATTTATTAATCCTGTGGTTTACCCCGCGGTACCGAAGGGGTCTGCCCTTATCCGGGTGAGCATAATGGCTTCCCTTTCCACCGATGAGTTGCAGACGGCCCTGGACAAGTTCAAGCTCGTAGGCAAGAAACTGAGGATAATCTGAGATGAACAGGACCCCTTACCGTTTCTTCAGCGTCGGGTTTTTCCGTTCCTATCTCATCACTATGCGGCCCTACCTCTTGTTTGTTTCCGGGGCGGCAGCTCTTGTCGGTCTGGCGTTTATACCATCCCAGCCAGTGTGGAGATTGGTGCTGGGATTCATTCCTATGTTTTTTTCCTACGGCCTGGGCCAAGCGCTCACCGATTGCTTCCAGACCGACACCGATGCGATCTCCTCGCCCTACAGGCCACTGGTAAGAGGTGTGATTACCAGGAAGCAGGTCTTAATCACCAGTCTGGTCGGGTTGGGGACAGGGGTTGCCATCATGAGCTATCTCAACTACTGGATTCTGGTTTTCGGGGTTGCGGCGGTGGCAGGGCTCCTGACTTACACCTGGCTCAAGCGAACCTGGTGGGGCGGTCCGCCCTGGAACTCCTGGATCGTGGCGCTCTTGCCCATCATGGGAAGGCTGGTGGACCGGGGATATAAGCTGCGGACCTTTTTCAACCTCCGCGATCCGTACAACCTTGCCTTCTTCCTGGCGATTCTTGCCGTCTTCGCGGGCTACGCCAACTTCGTGGTCATGGGGTACTTCAAGGACATCTCCGCGGACCGCAAGACCGGTTACCGTACCTTCCAGGTGACGTTCGGGTGGGTTGCGGGCGCGATCTACAGCGACGTGGTGGCGGCGGCAATCGCCGTCCTGACCGGCTGGGTGATATGTCTGATTGGATTCAAAGAGCTTGATCTGTTGAGACTTTTGGGGATAGTGGTATTCGTGATAGCCCTGGGCATAAACATCTTTGCCCAGATCAAGATCCACCTCACCCGGGACGAAGCAAAGTCCCACGCCCCCATAGCCAACGTGGTACGGGCGTTTATCCTCTATTGTCTGGCCATAGTCCTCACCCTGCGACCCCACTGGATATGGATAGTGTGCATGGCGGTATTCTACGGAGCCTTTGAGCTGGTCTTAAGGCTCAGGCCGGAAAAAACCCAGGTGTAGAGATGGCAACGAATGAGTAGACAAATGCGGAAAAGACCGGGCACAATGGTGCTTTTGAACCCTTTCTGCAGTTACGGTACCGGACTCAAGCGATGGGAGCAGGTCAAGGATGAGTTGGGCAGGCGGATAGGAAGATTCAAAACCGAGGTGCCGGATTCGCCCCAGAGGTTTGCGGAGTATGTGAGTAGAGCTATAAGAGACGGAGATAACTTACTTATAGCGGCAGGCGGGGACGGGACGGTTAATCTTCTGCTCAATGCGGTGATGACCGAAAGGGGGGCACACAACCGGATAACTCTCGGTGCAGTGGGGCTTGGTTCGAGCAACGATTTCCATAAGCCGTTCCGGCCCCAGACATTTATCAATGGAATACCCGTAAGGATCGATGCAAAGAACGCTTTCCTATGTGATGTAATACAGATATCCTACCAGTACCTCGAAGGGATGCAGAACACCCAATTCTGCATCATAAACGCCAGCATAGGCATTACGGCTGAGGCTAATGCTCTTTTTAACGAACGCTCCGGATTCATCAAGGTGGCGCGGAAGATCTCTGTAGAGGCTGCCATCGTAGCCTGTGCCCTGAAAGCGATGTTTACCTATCACGACATACCCTGTCAGCTCTCTATTGACGATGGGGAACCCAAGAAGCTTCCGGTGACCAATCTAGGAATCATCAAGAATCCCCATTTCGCAGGCCACTTCTGTTACGATACTCCCATCAAACCAGACGACGGAGAGTTAGGCATCAATCTCTGTGGAGGAACTTCCATGCTGGAAAGGGTTGGGTTGATTGCAGGTCTAGCCAAAGCCAGGTTCCAAGGACGTCCCAGAACCAACTGTTGGAGCGCTACCCACCTCACTGTCGAGAGCAATCGGACATTCGCCTTAGAGTTGGACGGTGAGGTGGTCCGGACGAGAAATGCTCGTTTCAAAGTTATCCCTAAAGCTGTGAGGTGTTGCCTATGAATAGTAATGACGCCCGTGAAAAGCAAGACATGCAACAGATAGCCGAAAACGCCATCATAGACTCCTGGGCCAGGCATTTTGCCCGTGCCCCGCATCAAGTAAACCGATCCCACCAGACGGACGCGGAGCTGGTGGAGATAGCAGGTGATCTGCATCGCTATCTGGCGATAACTATAGACACCATAGCCGAAGAGATCCTCCTCGGTTTTTATAGAGACCCCTACACCATGGGCTGGGTCACGGTGATGGCCACCGTAAGCGACCTGGCCGCGGTGGGAGCCGATCCTGTGGGGCTGGTTATATCCACCTCACTGGAGCCGACCAGAGACCAGACTTTCACCGACGCAGTAGCCCGGGGCATGCAGGACGCCTGCCAGAAGCTGGGGATACACATCCTGGGCGGAGATGTAAACACCACCCCCACCATCTCGCTTACCGGTTGCGCTTTCGGGCTGGTGGATAAGGACAGGGTGATGATGCGCACCGGATGCAAGGAAGGAGATAGCGTCTTCATCACCGGACCGGCAGGTTCGGGCAACGCCCTGGCAGCGGCCAGGCTTGCCGGGCTTCCCGATGAGGTTTTCCCGGAGAAGCTGTATCGACCAATCGCCCGCCTGAAGGAAGGTCAAACTATAAGTGAGTACGCCTCATCGTGCATGGATACAAGCGACGGGCTGTTTAGCGCCCTGGATCAGTTGATGCGGATCAACGGGCTGGGGTTCGAGATCGAGTGTGACTGGGAGAAGATGATTGATCCCCGGGCATTGAAGCTGTGTAAGGCTACCGACACACCTGCCTGGGCAATGGCAGCCGGGCTTCATGGCGAGTTCGAGCTGGTGTTTACGGTTCCGGAATCCAAACTCAACTCATTTAACAATGCGGCTTCCTCCCAGGGTTTTGCCCCGATCAGATTAGGTATAGTAAAGGCTTCTCCAACCTTGACTCTTGCGTTCCCGTCCGGTCGCAGGGTTGACATAGATATGGTCCCCCTGCGTAACCTTTTTTATGCCGTGGAGGGCAACATGGCACAATATCTCGAGCAGTTCAGGGCCATAGGAGAAAAATGGAGGCTTGAGTAGTATGGAAACAATCTATCAATCTTTTCTGGACGCAGCGAGGAAACATTCGCAGAGAACCGCCCTTCTGTACAAGAAAGAAGGCAAGTATTCGCCGATAACCTACGGGGAGTTGAACGATTCAGTAGATGCGGTCGCTGCAGGGCTTCGCAAGTTAGGGATAGGCAAGGGGGATCGCGTCGGTATATTCTCCTACAACCGGCCGGAGTGGCTTATGGCCGACCTGGCAGCCCTCAAGCTGGGCGGCGTTGTTGTCCCCATTTACCATACATTGCCTGCTCCCGTGGTAAGGTTCATAATCAAAGACTCCATGATCAAGCTGCTGTTTGTGGAGAACGCCGAGCTCCTGTCCCTGATTGACGGCATCCGGAACAGACTCCCTTCCCTTAAGACAGTGGTGGTGTTTGACGATTCGCAGGCGGAAAGCAAGAGCAAGTTCCTGCGCTTTGAGGATGTGAAGAAAAAATCTGACTCTACCATTGACACCCCGATCACCGTAGATAAGGATGATGTCGCAACCATCGTCTATACCTCGGGCACGACCGGGAATCCTAAAGGAGTAATCCTTACCCACAACAATATCGTCACCAATACCACAAGCGCCATAGAAGTGGTGCACGGAAATTCCCACGACGTTGTGGTTTCCTACCTACCTCTATGCCACATGCTAGAGCGTACCTGCTGTTGTTACTCCATGCTGTTCCTGGGAGGCAGTATCGCCTTTGCTGAAAACCTGACCACTATTGCCCAGGACGTGGCCACTATCCGTCCCACCATAATGCTTGCCGTACCCCGGGTACTGGAAAAAGTCCATCATGAGGTTACCAAAAGGGTAATGGAAGGCCCGGGCCTTCAAAAGATACTGGTGGCTTCCGCCATAAGGAACCTCAATACCTATGCCAATCTCAAGTACAGGAGCCAGAAAGTACCGCTGGGGCTGTGGATAAGACATCTTTTCTACGATGCTGTCGTAGGGTCAAAATTCCGCAAGATCGGCGGGGGGAAGCTGCGCATGGTTTTCTCCGGGGGAGCACCACTGGACAAGAAGATTGCAAAAGTGTTCTATGTCCTGGGATTCAACATCCTGCAGGGTTACGGTCTCACCGAAACCTCGCCCGTGGTTTGCTGTAATACGATTGAAGATAACGTGCTGGGCACGGTGGGTAAACCCCTTGAGGGGGTCGAGGTGAGGATCGGGAAGAACTCCGAGATCCTGGTCAAAGGCCCCAACGTGATGAAGGGCTATCTCAACAAACCCGCCGAGACGGCCAAGGTTATAGACAAGGACGGCTGGTTCCACACCGGCGATCAGGGCAGGTTCGACAAGAAAGGCAACCTCATCATAACCGGCAGGATAAAGGAGCTAATCGTCACCTCATACGGGGCGAATATCGCGCCCGCGCCCATCGAGGCAAAAATCACCCATAGCCCATACGTCGAGCAGGCCATGATCTTCGGCGAGAAAAGGAAATACCTGGTAGCCCTCCTCGTTCCCCACCAGGAATCGGTTGAGAAGTACGCCGGGGACAACAACATTCCTTTTGATGACTATCCCTCGCTTTTGGAGTCAAGCAAGATCACCGAACTCATCGAGCATGAGATAGAAGAGGTGAATGTTGGGCTGGCGCATCACGAACAAGCCAGGGCGTTCGCCCTGATACCGGAGAAGTTCACCATAGAGAACGGGCTGCTTACCCCCACTCTTAAGCTCCGGCGAAAAATGATCCTCAAGCGCTACGCCAAACGCATCCTTTCCCTTTACAAAAAACCGGGGAAGCGGAATGAGAATTGAAGGCAGTCGGGTAGTGGTAACCGGTGCGTCGTCAGGACTGGGAGCGGCCCTTGCCGCAGAGTTCGCCCGCAAAGGCGCGGTGGTGGTACTGGCGGCCCGGAGACTGGAGAGGTTACGTCAGGTGGCTGCCCGTATCACCTCCGAGTTCCCCCAAGCTCCAACCCCTCTTGTGGTAAAATGCGACGTGAGGGTTAAAAAAGATGTAGCAAATCTCGTCAAGAGCTGCGTGGATCGTCTGGGAGGGACCGACATTATGGTAAATAACGCGGGTACTGCGGTCTATGGGGAAACGGCAAGGGTAAGCGTCGAGGATTTCCAGGACGTATTCGAGGTCAACTTCTTCGGGGCGCTGCGCTGCATGTACGAGGTGCTTCCCGTTATGAAAAGGCAGGGTAAGGGCTTGATCGTCAACATCTCTTCGGTTGCCGGTCTGCATGGCATACCCTACCTTGCTACCTACAGCTCCAGCAAGGCCGGCCTTATGGCGGTAAGCCAGAGCCTGCGGGCAGAACAGGCGATACGAAAGACCGGGGTGCGGGTGATGATTGTCTGCCCCGGCTATGTCCAGACAGAGATGTTTGAAAAGGAAAAGAACGTAGGGGGCGGACACCGGCCTCGACATCCCTACCGCCCCGCCCCCAAGGTGGCGGCAGCCATCGTCAAGGCAATTGAAAGAGGGAAAAGGGATCTGGTTATGACCCTGGAAGGCAAAGCCCTGGCAGTCTTCAAGGGGCTCCTACCAGGGTTAAACGAAATGACAATGAGAAAGATTGCGCGTAAGTTGCGCGACTGAGAGGCATTTATGGCTAAACCCAAAGTTGAAATAATTGTGCTTTTCCAGAATCTGGGCGAAAAGCAGGCTTACTATGCCCGATCCCCGGCACCGCCGTTGTCAGGTGCGTTGGTGGCAGGCCTCACCCCTCCTGCGGTGGAGGTGAGTTTGCGTCACGAGATGGTAAGGCCTATTGATTACGATACCGACGCGGACATCATCGCCTTAAGCTTCATGGATTTCTGCGCCCCGCATGCCATCGAGGTTGCCAAAAGGTTCAGAGAGAAGGGCAAGATCGTGGTGGCGGGTGGCAGATACCCTTCCACCTTCCCCCGGGAAGTAATCCCCTACATGAACGTAACAGTGGTGGGCGAGGCCGAACGTATCTGGCCCCAGGTGGTCAGGGATCTGGTCGCAGGGAAGTCGAAGAAGGTTTACGAAGCTCCCTTCGGGGCACCCCTTGATAATATCCCGCCACCGCGATACGACCTTATTGAGCCGGACTTTTCCGTGCCCGTGGTGACCGAGGCCACCCGGGGGTGTCCCTACAAGTGCAGCTTCTGCCAGCTCACCATCCAGAACGCCCCGTTCCGCAAGCGGCCGGTGAGGGACGTGATCCGCGACCTTACGGCTACATCCAAGCTCCCCTTCCTCAAACGCAAGGTGGCGATGCTTCACGACAACAACTTCGGCGGTGATATAGAATACGCCAAGGAAGTTGTGAGGGAGATCGCCAAACTCAGGATGTGGGGGGTGGGGTTCCAGTTCAGCTTCGACTGTCTGCACGACGACGAGTTTGTGAACCTTTTGGTCAAGGCGCGTGCCGGGCTAGCTTTTTTGGGCCTGGAGTCCCTTAACGAGCCCAGCCTCCTGTCCGTTCACAAGAAACAGAACCGGGTGGAGGAGTACAAGGAGCTGTTCGAAAAGCTCAAGAGACGCAGGATCATGACCTTCACCGGGGTGATGCTGGGGCTTGACGAGGATACCCCGGAGTACTACGAGAGCCTGCCAGAGCATCTGGAGGAGATCGATCCCAGCGCCATACTGCTCTCCATCTCCATACCCATAAAAGGTACACCCTTCCACCGCAAGGTGAATGCGGAGGGGCGCATCTTCGACAAGGATCTTTCCCATTACGAAGGCGACCATCTGGTGCACATGCCCAAAGGGGTGGGGTCGGACGACGTGTTTAAAGCCTTTGAACGGGTGAACCGGGTGTACTACTCCTGGAAAAACATCCTGAAGCGCTGGTGGCGGTTCATCACCAGCTACTCCGGGGAGGAAGGCTTCGCCACCCAGATAGCCCGTACCTTATTCATGTCGGCCTACTTCTTCCAGCTGAATCTGTTCCAGAGGGATCACGCCAAACAAAGGGTGTATCCCCTTTCGGACAAGTTCAAGGCCTAGGCAGTTGCGCAGGGATTGGTCGTAACGCGGTGTATTATCGCTTATCGGTCTTTCAAGTGTGCAAAAGTGCTGGTATTAAGGTAACCCTCTATACCTAAGGACGGCGGTCAGACAAACCGCTCGCCCTGTAATACTTCAACCTTGACAACCTTCTATAATTTAATATAGTTATGTTTAAGGCGGCATAGCCAAGTGGTAAGGCGGCGGTCTGCAAAACCGCTATTCCCTATCCTGATAAGCAATTGAGAAAGCTCAACATAAGCCAGAACTGACGGGATTAGGGGACTTAAAGAACTGTCTCCATGTTCTTCAGAGTCTTCATAGTCTCCAAAAGTGTGCTAAAACTAGCACACTTGTTAGCACAGGGTTAAACCCTTGGTGCAATTTTGGTGCAAGGCTTTAGGGCAAAATTAGGGCACGATTAGGGCAAGGGAATAGCCGAATTGTAAAGAGGGAGATCATAAGGGGTATCTGACTTCACCTGGGAACCAGTAGTCTCTTATACCTCTAGCCTTCAGGAATCGTTCTTTACTCCGTCTGCCTTTCAAAGTTTTTACTACTCTTGCACTTCCCCTATCCAACTTTTTATGCTCACAACTAGAAGAATAAAAGTCTAATTCTTGCCTAACGCAAATGTTTTGTTCCCGCACATTCCTTCGAAATTGTCTTACAAACGCATCAGTCCATCCCTCGTGAATATAATAATCGCTAGACGGCTGTCCTTCTTTTGCCCGCGGATTATAGTTATCATATAATTGGGATAGAGGTCTGAACCTACAATCCGCGATTTGCACTTTCCAATCCCAGCATTTCAATCGTTTCTTTTCCATTTCCTCAAAGGGTGCATGCCAATTATAAAGCATAAATACATAGATGTCCTTAGAACGATAACCCGCCTCTCTTAGCGCATCTAGTTGACTTTTTATTTGAGGGTGTTCGTCGTATCTTCCGTCCCACGCGATACGAGGATACCTAAAACCTGCTTTCTTAAGCATCGTTGCCAAGTGAGGGTTTTCAAGGAGTATCCTTCCATCGAATCCAGATTGGCTCTCACACCACAGTATTTCTTTTTTTTGTTTCAGATCCATAAGCTCTCCCAATATGTTCTCAATGTACGGATTCATCAGGAAGTTGTTGTCGTAAAAAACCAGCTTCACCAAGTGTATTTCGTCCTTTATGCTCTCCTTAGGAATGAATTCCGGTTCTATCTTCCATGTCCCACAGAAGGTACAATGCCTCTCGCAGCCCCTTGAGGCATGGATTATTTGGTAATCAATTGGATGAGGATTTGCGTTTTCTAAAAGATCATACGCCGGAGGGTATTTTTCTGCCCCCGGGATTATTCCTTGGTGCACCTCGTTACATCCAGTATACTCTTTTACCTCATCCCTTGAAAACAAAGAAGCATAGATTCCGCCAACAACAATCTTGGCTCGCGGGAACATTTTTTTATAGTAGTGAACAGACTCCTTTACGAAGCTTGCCCAATATGTAAATAACGAAGTTACCCAAATTTCTTTAGGTTTAAACTCTCTTATTTCAGACGCCTTCTGCAAATCTTTAGGTACACCCCTCACAAGTTGTACTTGGATCCTATTGTCTCTCAAATACGACGCTATCTTCAACAGCCCTATGGGGAGAAAGTTCTTGTGGTTCTTGCTTTTAGCGGGGATCGGAAAATCAGGTTCAACTAGAAGGATTCTCTTTTTCATCATCTAAATCCAATCCCCTATAGATTTCAACCACCTCCTTCTCAAATTGCTTAAAGAAAGAACCAAACTGTTTGGAAGTGATCTGAGTATTCAGTAATCTGATTCCTCCGTGAGCATAACCTTCAGCTATTCTGAACACTTCTTCCGTTTTCGAGAGCACCTCTACACCTCCCGTTTCTTTTATCGCAACGGAATTGATTAAAGCTTTGTCTTCATCATTTAGATACTCAGTTCGAACAAAACTCACCTTTTTCCCAAAAGAACGAAAATTCCCTTCTTTGAATCCCACAGCCATAGCTAAGAGAAACTGATTCTTATTGCTCATTCTTTTTTGAAACTCTTCATTTAATCTCTCGTACAGAGCTTTGTCATCCTCAGCTATAACGTAATAGAGCCTATCAGGACCTTTTGCCATTACAGCACCACCAGTTGGGTTTCTTTCTCGTCTTCAGATAATTTAAGGAGATATCTTGTGCTAGCCTTTACATCTAGGTGCTTGCTTATGTCCTCTGAGTACTCGTCAGGGGTAAATAGCAATATCGTCTGCTTGTCAGTGCTAACTTCAGAAAAGATCTTACCGAAGTTCTCTCGATGTTCATCAGAGAGCCTCGCTACGGGGGTATCTATTAGAATTGCCGAATCGAAACCGGAAACTTGATGCAATGCTAAGGTAAAGGAAATAGCCAGTAATTGTCTTTCTCCTGCACCCAATGACCCTAAACATGAGTAGCCCATTGAATGGATTACCTCTAGCTCATAATTCTCGTGTATCTTGACATCCCCGTAGGTCTCTTTTTTCCATAATAGTCTAAAGAACAACTTCTTTGTCGCTTCCTCTACTCTGTCTCTTGTTCCTGTCATTACCATGGTTTTCGTCTTATTCGCTATTTCTAAAGCCCTTGCACAGAAATCTATTTGCTTCTTTAACTTTACAGCTTTGGTTTCCTTACGCAGTTCTGTATCAAGATCTCCTTTTAGTTGATTGACTTCAGAGAGGAGTCTCTTCTTCTCAGCTTTCAAACTACCTAGCTTCTCCCGTTCTTCGTTTTCTAAAGCTTCAAATTTCCTAAGGTCTTCGCTCCATCCTCTTATTTTTATTTTTGAAACATCGTCGAAGCCACTCATCTGCTTATCTATCTTGTTGATTTCTCTCTCTATCGCATCAAGGTCTTCTTCGTACCCTACAAGTTCATGTGTCACCTTAATTAATTTCTCCTCGAAACCTTTCAATTCGTCCTTGGATTCGCGTAAAGGGGTTTCCATTTTTGTAAGTTCGTAAGCCACATCAGATCTGACTTTAATTTTCTTAAGCAAGTCCCTTACATGATTTTTGGCTGCCGCATCTAAAGTGTTCCCACAAATAGTGCAAGTATTGTTCTGGAGTATTTCCTCCAGAACCTCTTTAGCTATACGCGGCGGGATTGTTTTCTTTTTTCTTTCTTCGTCAATAACTTCTAAAGTGGTTTTTATTGCTGGCCACAGCCTTATAATCTTGCTATACTCTAGCAAGAGATCTTTCTTTTCCTGTAGCTTCGTAGCTCTTAAATTCTTCTTTTTTTCTTTACGTTTTTTAAGTTCTTCTCTTCTGTTTTGTAGCACCTCTACGTCAGGTAATTCTTCAAGTTTCTCTCCTAATTCTTTGACTTTAACATTTGCTCTAGAAATCTCTTTCTCACAGGTTTCTATTTTTTGCTCCGCTTCCGCAAGCCTGTCTTCCTTTTCCTCCAACTCTTCTCGTTTCTTGTCTATGACCGGATTCATTTTCCCGGCTTCATTTCTGATATCCTTTAGGGTTTTTTCTATTCCCCTTGAAACTATATCTAGCAAGTCGATCTGGGATATTTTGAAGATTTCGTGCTGTATTCTCTGTTCAGTAACCTCCTTAAAGTATACATCAAGTCTGTCTCCATCGAAAAAGTAGAACTCTCTGATTCCTTCAGGTACAAAGCGCTCAACATAAGGCTTGGCTTTTTCATTTTTCTGGAAATCTGTACCCTCTTTCCCACCGCTGATTTCCACCTCAAAGTTCGTATCCTGAAGCATAGGTTCGCCGCCCTCTTCGTGTACCCGATAACGAGCGAGTCTTTTGAACTTAATGCGGCTGCCACTTTCAGTTCTTGTCCATACCTCTACGATAACTTTGTGGCTGCCTACTTGGCTAGTTTCTTGTATTGTCATAAGGTTCAAAAGGGGCAATCGCTTCGAGCTTTTCGACAAGTGAGGCTCTTTATTATACAAACACCAATTGATGGCATTCAAGATGTTTGTTTTCCCTGCCCCATTTTTCCCTATAATTATGTGTAGATCATTGTCGGTTTTCTTGGTGAACGGAATCTCCATATCTTTGAATTGACGATAATTTTTGAGTAGTATCCTCTCAATCCTCATTGGGACTACTCCATCTTGCCGAATATGTTTTTATCCTATCCTTGTAAGTCTCTGCCCACCACCACTGTCCTGAGTGTTCGAATTCTTCGTAGAGTAAATCTATCAAGAATTTGCTTATTACTTTATCCTTTCCACAGTTCTGTTTTATGATTTCTATAATCCGTGGATTGAGCACTTTAATCTTGCCGTTACTCATTTTACATCTCCCTACAGTTTTTCCTTTATGTCACATATAAGGGTTAATGCCTCAGCTCTGTTGAGAGCGATCTTCGCTATCTCCTCATACCTTTTTAATTCCTTCTCGAAGATCTTTTTCTCCATCTCCTTTAATTCCGATGGAAGGTTACTTAAAGAAGGAGAAGTGACAACATCGTATATGAGAGCTTCACTTTTGCCAGGGTATCTTCTTATGACTCTTCCGATACGTTGGATGTACTCCCTAGGGTTCCCACTACTTGCCATCAAGATAGCGATCCTTGCGGGTGGAACATCCACACCTTCATCCAAACATTTCATAGCAACCAGAATCTTGTACTTGCCTTCCGCAAATTCCTCCAGAAGATGCTCTCTCTCTGAGATCCATCCATATTTCTTTTCGGGAGAAGTTCCTTCCTCCATTGTAAAACGATGTGCGGCAATGCCACGGCGATTGACTATCTCCATTACTTCATCGATCTGTTCGGGGCTGCAATAGATTAATGTCCATCTTATAGATTCCCTTAACTCATCGAGGATTTCCTCAAGAACCTGATACTTTCCCAGAGCATTCTTGACAATATTTGCTCTTTGAAACATTAAAATATCCAGAATTGCCTTTGCTTGTTCTTCAGTTTCGGTTTTATTGAGATTCATTACAATTCGTCTCGTCTTTTCATGGTATTCCTCTAACTCTTCCTCAGTCAAAGAGACAAATCTTGATCTATATCGATAAGGAGTAAGGTAGGCTTGATCTGTATCCGGGTTTAGAGTGTTGATGGCTTTCTTCAATCCAAATTCATAAACAACTCCCCCGAAATAATCATATATCAACTCTGTACCTGGACTATCGAACCATCTTCTAGGCGTGGCACTCAAACCTAATCTTAGATCATATTCATCAATGAGTCCCTCTTGGCTTTTCTCAGCCCCTATACCGTGAACCTCGTCGGCGATTAAGAGAGCAGTGGAATCCTGTTTATTACTTTGGATTATCTTTCTGAAAGCCGGTGAGGAGAATGTGCGGTGCGTCGTCATCGCCATAACTTTTGTTTTATGTCCCAATGAAATATCCATCAGCGAATCGGCCAACTCGTTCCTCCAATATTGATTGGTAGCATCCGCAACGATTAATTTATCAGTTTCAACACCGAATTTTTCGATTTCCTTTATCCATTGCTCAATTAAATGGTGATAGGGGCAAGCTATAACCACTATGAGCTTCTGGGTTGTTTTAGATGCTTTATCCAAGCAACCTAAAGCTGCGAAGGTTTTCCCCGTGCCGGTTGCCATTTCGAAAAGTCCCCTCATCCCGTTCTTTAACCAAGCTTCGATAGCAGCTTGTTGGTGTTGAAAAAGCTGTGGCTTCCTCTTTTGCGTTTTGCACCATCTCTCTAAGTCGATTTTGTCAACATTCGCTGGAGCGATTTCTATTAGCTTCCTTTCGACTGCCTTAGGAACATCCATGATTCTGACCCTTGGAGATTGATCATTCCAAAACTTGTTGAACTTTGAAACATCAGCTCCCACATAATCTTCCTCTGAAGGTTCCCAATCCCGAAAAACCTTAAACTCTTCAATGTTGTCTAGCCAAGCCTTGGCAGTCTCATTAACGGACCCACTGAAGGTTATCAGATTCCCCTCAGAGTCTTTCAGGATACCCACTTTTTGATGAAAAACCCCTCGCTGTTGAACCTCTTCATAGCTTAAAAGTTTTCCCTCCTCATCGTATGGCACAGCGATCCGAATCTCAAGCTTTCTGTTGGCAACCATCCAGCCAAGAGCAAAAACGTGATCTTTGACAAATTCATCTTCTAATCTCGCCAGATCTTCCAGCATTCTTTTACTTATGTATTCTTCTCTTCTCTCTTCAGAATCCAAGATAATCTCAAGATCCCTTTTGCTCAATTGGGGAGAAGCTATCAGTCTCATCGTGCCACCATTCCTAATTAAACCTAGAACTCCTCTTGCAGCGATCGCTAAACTTGTGGATGAGAAAAATCCTGCAAGCCGGTTGTACTCAATCGATGCTTCTAGTGCGGGTATATAAAAATCACGTAATGAGTTGTCAAAGTCCGAGGAGTAAGCCTTTTTTAAGTCAAGAGATTTTAAGTTCATTCGCGACATCTCCTTCGAACTGCCGTTCGCAATTCTACACCGTAATCACACTATACGCACTCAGTATTGCCTTGTCAACCCTCTGAGCTGAGACCCGAAAACCGCAGTGCTGCGCTGGAATGAGGCACCGACCTGCAGGCGCGAGGCGGGGCTGCCGCCCTAGACGCGCAGTTTCGTTAGCCGCAGCCCGCATCTTCAGGACGTTTTGCCAACCTTGGTCTCTTAACTAAAAGGCAACACCCTGGCTTCGATCTCTTGTGGGCAAGGCTTTCTGCGCGACCGAGGACAGCCCACGGCGAAGCTGCCTGCTACAATAGGGTGGTCGGGTGGGGTTGGCACCGTGAGCGCAGTGAAGCACAGCGAAACCGGAGCGGTGAGGTGCAGCGGGCGGATATGGCTTGAGGAAAAACACCGACAACGGAGGGGCTTTTGACGAAAGGCTACTGCTAGCGCGCCCCCTTCTTTATCTTCGGTAGCTCGCCATTCAGTTAACATAATCTATGAGGGGAGGCTTTAATTGGTCTGGGAACCCTCCTAGATAGGTGAAACCGGGAAGTCTCATACAACTCGTTTAAGCGTCGGGCAGTATTTCCCCTAATGCAGAAGAATCACTCGCGAGACCTTCTCCCCGCTACCTCTCTTAATCTCTTGGATGAAGTAGACTCCTCGCGACATCCCCTCGCCCCATTCCAGTGTTCCGCTCGTCAGGTTTGAGTGGCACTCGTCACACTTTTTGCCCGATATATCGTAGATTTTTGCGTGAAAACCCCCAGGTTTGTCGTGATACCTCAACACCACTTCCTGCCCGATGGGAGAGATAACCTGCCAGTCCGGCTGGTGTGTTACGGGTGAAGGTTGCTCCCCAACCCCGGCGTAGCCCAACGAGTCGGTCTTGATTAATGTCAAGCCCCCGCAGATTATATAACCTCCATCCGTAGTTTGTTGAACGCTCCGGCCATAACCCGCGCCTAAGATGCGTGTCCATGTGGTATCACCATTGACATCTGTCTTTAAGAGCCAAACATTAACCCTCGCTTCCCCAAAAGAACGTGTATCACCAACTATTATGTAGCCGCCATCATTGGTCTGCTGTACTTCATAACTGTAATCCTCATCTACTCCCCCCCAACTATGGCCCCAAATTGAATCGCCGTCCGTATCAGTCTTTATAAAAAAGATGTCACGCCTGCCAAAACTGCCCCATGTCGTGGCTGTAAAAACATAACCGCCATCTGAAGCCAAACAAACAGAAGATTCCTGCGCCACAAATCGGTATGTCCATAAGGTGTCACCCATAGAATCTGTTTTAATTAAGCCCAGTGGAGAAGCTAGTATGTAACCACTATCTTTTGTTCCCCGTACGCAAAAACCGTGGGAACATATAGTATACTTGTGGGTCCAAACCGTATCACCTTCGGCATCCGTCTTAAGTAACCAAAGTCTGTTGTTCATCCCTCCTGTAGGGTTGCAGGTGCCCGTTATTATATATCCCCCGTCCGAAGTCTCCTCAACCCAATAACCTTCGTCCTCACCAAACATGTATCCATACCTCTTAGTCCAGACCGTGTCCCCTTTCGCATCCGTCTTCAATAACCACAACTTGCCCGGACTGTACTCCACCCCATCAACTGACCCAACGATTATGTATCCGCTATCAGACACCTGCCTAATGCATCGCCCCTCATCGTTGCCTGCTCCGCCGTATTTTCTTGTCCAGATCGTATCTCCAACTGAATCCGCCTTTAACAATAGAAGCTCGTAATTACCCGGAACTGTATCAGCGGTAACCGTGCCCGCTACAACGTAACTGCCATCCGAAGTCTCCCTGACCGAGTACATGGTTCCATCAAATCCTAACGAGTAAGTTTTTCTCCAAGCGTAGGCTGAATGGAAAACCCCCGCCAGCAGGAAGAGAATAACCCAACGCTTCATAGTTTCAATTATGACCGTTTCCATTCATTTGTCAAGGACTTGACAAACATCCCAAAATGACGTATTATTCCGCAGCTTCAAAAACAACCCTTAATAAGGAGGGAATTATGCAAGGCAAAACCTTTGCGCTCGCTGCGCTGCTTGCATGTGCGGCAACGCTTCAAGCAACCAACCAGGGTTTTTACTGGTGGAACGAACCGGAGGATTACGACTCCACACTCTCATACCCGGTCGGAGTGCCTAAGACAGGCACATTCAAAGCGCTGGTGTTTGTTATTGCGTTCCCCGATGACAGTATCTGTCAGGATTCCTTCGCAGACCTCGATACAATCTATCCCACGTTCTACGATTCGTTGATCGCGCCTAGCATTAACGCGGCGCTTACCGACTCCAACTATAAGTGGTCTATCACAAATTTCCTTTACAAAGGTTCGTGGGAACAGCTTGAGGTTACCGGAGCGGTCAACCCAGGCATGAATCATCGCTACATAATCGCTCCTGAGAGCCTCTCCCATTATCAGGTTACAGACGGGTTAAAAATGCTTGTGCAGGACGTTATCAGTGCAGTTGATCCCTACGTGGATTTTTCCGATTACGACATATGGCCACACGGCGGAGACGGCTACGTTGACTTTGTATTCTATATCCATCCCCACGTTCCTTTGGGATCGCCGCCCTATCCAAACGAAGCCAATTACGGCATTTCGGGACCGGACTATACAATCTCCACGAACGACGATGTTAGTGTCTGTCGTTGTGTACATCTCGGTTCCACAAACAGCCATTATACCTTTGCTGGTAACCCTGATAAGCAGCTCCTTTATGGAAGTGCAATGCATTTGATGGCGCACGAGTTGGGGCACGATCTGGAGCTTCACGACTATTACGAGGCTGGTAAGGATAGCCAGGGAAAAGTCAATCCCTATGCCTATTCGGCAGGTCAGGGCAAGTATTCAGTGATGCAGTTGGGCTACTACACCAGGCACGCGCATTTGTACTCGCCTTGGGAGCGTATTTCTTTGGGGTGGATAACACCCATTGAGATAGATACGAACTCCCAGAACGTCCGCCTCGTTGATTTCAACATAGGCAACCCTGGTGTTGACCCTATGGTCTATAAAGTTCCCGTAAGCGATAGTGAATATTTTCTTATCACCAACCACCAGCAGAAAATCCACTGGGAAGATGACTACGGGCTTAGCTTCCCTGCCGAAATCAACAGGGAACCTTTTCAGTCGGACACTAACGCAAAGGGCGTGATGATATGGCACGTAAGGAGTGGTTTTGGTGTGACCTCGGAGTTGGCGCGAAAGGTTGACCTGGAGTGTGCTGAAGGACTTCTGAATCTCAACGGCGATGCCGATTCACTCTCACCGTGGGGAACCGAAGCTGGCTGGGATCGCATAGACCGTTGGTGCCCAGGCGATGGTTGGTTCGGCTGGAACGATACCGTAGTCAATGCTTCAACCAGCCACGCCAACGATTTCTGGAAGTCCAGCTACAAGTGGAATTTTCATTCACTTACCAATCCATGCTCGGATGCTTACAATACACTTGATGACAGCTTGTGGGGAAAGTTCAACTGCACCTATCCTTCAGGAAGCGGATGGGGCGAGGTCACGGAAACGGGCTACCGGCAGAACATAGCCACGCACATAAGCATAGAGGGCATACGCTACGACATCCTTTCGCCGGATGGCGATATGTTTCTTTGCATCCGGCGTAGCCGGATATGGACGAACCATGAGATGGCGATGGATAGAACCACCCAGCGCAAGTTCCTCTGCGACACCACCGACACCTTCCACTTCATCTACCCATCCAAGGGCTACGTTTACTATACTCAGAGCTACGACCCTTCAAAGGTGTGGTACACCGCCGACCTGCTCGGTCACGGTAAGTGGCCTGCGATTGCCCTTGACGATAATGACAGAGCGGCTGCAGTGTGGTTCGATGATTCCGTAGTGGTATACAATTACCACGGCAACAGTTCTGATTGGTATTACGCGCTTGATTCTGCTGCCATTCTTGATCTTACCGGAGACCCCGGCCCGGTGGCCATTGATTTTGCGTTTTCTTACAACGGCGAGGGCGGCTACGAGATACCTATACCTAAAGGTCTGCCTGGTGTCGCGACCGGCGGCGGAGGCGGAATGCCGCCGATTCCTGATTCCTTTTTCGAACCTATGGTTCACCTCGCTTACATAACCCGCGGCCTCTCAGAGAACCAGGACAAGCTCTATTACGCGTATTTCCCGAAGGACGATCCTGACGACCTTACCGAAGAGTTGGTTGACGGCGATCTGGACCAGGGCACTTCCCATGACACCATCGGAGCGTCTATCGAGTTGGACCCGCAATACGGAAAGGTATCCATAGCCTATGGGGCCGTGAAGGACGGCACCGCCGCTTGCTACTATCGAGAGAAAAACATGTATGGCTGGCAGCCTGCCTATCGCTTTCCCAATAGTATCAGCGCTGTGTCTGATGAGCCTCTTGTTCCGTTTATAGACATTGAAGGGGACTCAATCCGCGTTGTCTTCAACGCGAACGATTCGGTTTACGTAAACGCCAAGCCTCGCAGCTCTGCCTATAACGCGTGGGGTATCGTTATAGCGGTGAGTGGTCAGGCCTCTGGCGAGAACCGTTACCCCCAGATCGCGGATAGTATGATAACATGGACAAATGGAACGGGGAATAACAGGCATATCTTCGGTGTCAAGTTGCCCGATTTGGACATATTCAGGGTTGACAGCGCCTACGGCGACGAACAAAGCTACTTCTGCCACGTAACCCACACAGACCAGGGGCCAGCATGTTTGTACCAGCACGGGCACGTGTACGGCCCGTTCACTGGCCCAAAGTGGGCAATTTTCTACCGCAGGCCAGACGGTTTCGGCGGGAACATGGAATCGCTACCACCCGGAATCACAGAGTCTGAATCTTCTCCCAGGTTCACAATGGCCATCTCACGCCACATCCTGAAGGGGAGCCAGTTCAGCGTCTTCACCACGGATGAGTGCGAGCTTGTTGCGTACGACGTAACCGGTCGGCGCCTCGCCAGATTTAAAGTCGAGGCGAATGCGCAAGGCGTGGAAATAGAAACGCCTATCGACTGCAAGAACTGGGCCTCAGGAGTTTACTTCGTCCGGGCCGTGCACGAAGGGGATAATGAGACGATAATCCGCACCGAAAAGGTGGTTCTACTCCGTTAGAGGCATTCAAAATCCAAGGGAGTGTTATCCTCTCCCTCATTCCCATATCAGCATTTATCCCGGCATTCCCCACCTGGACAATTCCCAGAAAGCACTTGGCGACTTTTTGAAGAGACGGTTAATAAAAATACCAGTTACGCTGATATTCTTGCGATTCCTTAATAACAAGCAAGTTCTCTGCATTGCTTACTTTTCTGCGAACCGTTCGAAGAGGAAGGTAAACTTGTAAAGGCTGAGGCTTTTCACCAGAGATGTCCCAGAGAATTGTTTGACGGACATTCCAGGTTACGAAGTATTCTGCCTGGAGTGACTTCGCTTTAGATATGCCGTTATTGAGAAACTCAGGGTCGTCTACGGGGGTGTTGGTATCCTTAAGCTCTATCGTGGCTACGGCTATCTCCTGGGCTTTATTCGACCATAGAATCACATCAGGGAATTTAGTCCGCTCACCCACCCTGACGCCTATCTCACCATCCGCCTCGTTAGCTACATGCTTGGCAGGGCTAAGTATCTTATTAAACCAACCGATAAGTTTGATTTGGAATGACCGTTCGTTCTCTGAGGTTATCATTGCTCAATCTCTCCGTCCGGCATAGCGAACTATACCCTTGGGTAAAGAGCTTGTCAAGCTTACGGCTACTGACCATTATCCCGCAGTTGCGTGTAGGAATGTGGCTCTAACCTACAGGCGCGAGGCGGGGCTGCCGCAGGGCGCGCAGTTCCAGAAGCCGCTAGCCAGCAGTCTTGCCCCTTTGTGAAGTCAGACGTATTCCCATCAAACTCAACCTTAACCATCCGAACCGTAATGACCCCTGATGAGTCTGATGCCGATGACGAACTGTCCCAGGAGATATGGACTAACGCTGTTGAAGAGGAACCAGGGACTGATGATTTAATCTTCACCGTTAGCTCTATTAGCACTCCGCTCTGCGTTTCTTACACTCTGCCCCAGGGCGAGATCGGCACCCTCACCCTCTACGACGCGGCATGTCGCCGCATCGAGCGTATGAATGTGAGAGGTTCGGGCAAGGTTGACTTCAATTCCGCCCTCACCTCAGGTGTCTACTTCGTAAGGTTGGAAAGCGCTGACTTAACGATCACAAGGAAAGCTGTTTTACTTCGCTAGCCGGGGTCCCCGCACGGGTGCGAAGCAGCCGTGTGGGGTAAAAAGAAAGGCGCTAGTGCTGAGGTAGGGGACGGCACAGAATCTGGCACGAGTAAGGGAACTTAAACTAGGATGAATTCCTCAAATATCCATTTGGATATAGATCGGTAGAGAAGCGTATGAACTTACTACGTATCAACGATCTTGGTAACGATCAAATACAGGTATCTTGGCAACGGGGGAATGAAACTTACACCTGTCCCCACTTTATTCCTTTCATCGATTCCCTCAATGCAGAAAACCATAAAACACTTCAGTGGTATTTAGTGGTATTTAGAAGAGTACCTGCGTTCCCCTTCCGGGGCGGAGGAGTACAACGCAAAGCAGGTTGAGGAAAAGATGGCCAGGTGGGGTGAGCTCCCCTCTTTGTTCCTGAAGGTTCAGGTAAGGGTTACTCGATGAGGATCAGTTTTCGGATAACGCTTTGCCCATCGGTCTCCAATCGGCAGAAGTAGACTCCTGGCGTGACCTCTCGGCCGGTTTCATCCTTACCAGACCAATTGATCCTGTGGCGACCGGCTGTTTCGATCCCGTTGACCAGGAGACGGACAAGCCGTCCCGAGGCGTCGTAGATCGCAAGCGAGATTTTCCCGGCCTTGGGAAGTTCGTAGAAGATCACTGCACCATGCTGGGAGGGGTTGGGATGGATTTGCAGGAAGCCTTCCCGATCAGCAACAATCGGCGGTTCTTCTTCAATCCCAGGTCTGGGATTTGGGAATGTATCCGAAAACTCAGAGGTATTGCCGAAGGTGTCGGTGGTTGTTGCGGTAACGTAGGTTCCGATAAGGGAATCGGTTACGAATATCCAATCACCATCCTCATCCGCTGTGGTGAAGCAGTGTGGCCATTTCCCTTCCTCGGCTGGATCGGTAAAAACCTCGACTCGTGCAAATGGAAGGGCTGTTCCTTCTACCATCATCGAATCATTCGGAGACCAAGAGACCGTCTCAATCTCTGGTGCTTCGATCTCCCAATTCCCCATGCTATCCAACTCGATGCCTTTCAGGCCATTGTTCGTTATCGAATTCTTCGTGATCGTGTTGCCGCAAGTGGCCGAATCCTCATGTGAGTAACCTTTAATCAAAACCCCGTTGCTGTCGTTGTTCCAGATAAAATTGCTTGGTCCGATGGTATTATGGAAGATGAAACCACTCGAGTCCTTACTTTCGATGCGAACCCCATCCCTACCGTTGTACCAGATGGAGTTTCGTTCAATGCGATTCGAATCACACGGTGTATCCCAAGTTGCATAATCAATACGGATGCCGTCCTCTCCGTTGCCTAGAAGAAGACTAGTGTCCGGGTCAGTGCCTATCCAGTTGCCTCGAATGACATTGTTCCCCGTCTTCCAAAGCAAGATTCCTGCTCCAGAGTTGCTGACTATTACATTGCCTGCGCCGGGAACAGTATCTCCCACGTAATTACCTTCAATCCAATGCAGGTGTATTCCCGCTTTGCCTTTGTTACCTAAACCTGGATCAAAATCAGGATTGGTTCCAATCCAGTTGCCCATAACACGATTGTCCGGTGCGCCCAGCCCATAAACAACTATCCCTATTCCCTCATTAGCAACAATGACATTGCCGGAGTCAGCACTACAACCGCCGATTTTGTTGGCAATTGAACGTCCGTAATATGAACCTTGACCAGGTGTAGCACTATGGAAAATGTTTATTCCATGGTAGTCATTCCCCAAACTGCCAGAGCCTTGTCGATTACAGCCGATGTAGTTGTTGATTACTATATTAGAATCGCCATCGATACGGATGCCTGCGCCGTTGTTACCGGAAATAAGGTTACGTTGAGTGCTGTCTGGCCCACCGATGACATTAGTCCAGCCACCGAAGATATTAACTCCACCACCGTTGGGGTGGGCTATTTCACCCAGAGGACCGGTGCCGATATAGCAGCCAAGGACAACATTGCGAGTGGCTGGCGCTGAGTCCGGCGGTACGAGATCCTCATTGATCAGGATTCCATCTTTGGGAAAACCACACACCGTCAGGCAGGTGATTTTACAGTAGGAGGATACGATACTTAATCCATTAATTGAGTCCGGTGTCTCCTCCAAGTTCAAGGAGTCCCCGCAGATGATAATCTCCGGACCGTAGGGATTGAGATCGCCCTGATTGGTGGTTTGTGTCCAACCATTGATATAGGTCCCCGAATCAGTGAGTGTCGGTAGTGAAGAATCGGGCCAGATCCGCCACACACCCAGTGAGTCATCATAGCCCGGATCAGAGGTCGGGATGTCGAACTCGATCGTATCGTCTAAGCCAACATTCGCCTCGCCTATCGCCCATCGCAATGAGCCGGGGCCGGAATCCTTTGTATTGGTAACGGTATAGGTCGCAGCCTGCGTTAAACTTATAACCAAACACATTGCTGTTACACCAAGAACTTTTCTCATCTTTGCCTCCTTCTGTTTTGATTTTTACGATATCAATCCTTCATAGTTTTTCCATATTAAAACTATAGTTCTATTTCTGGGTTTGTCAAGAGGTTTGAGCCTATGCGCCAAGGGACAGTGGGGAAAAATACGCTACTTACGTCTCAAGAAATCTGCCACCTCGCGGATCTGTGGAAGATGAACGAAACCAAAGTGTAAGAGAACGGAACTAACCTCAAGCATCAAAAGTGCACCCTCAGTCCCTCTCCCCACCGGACTCAAAACTCGCAACGAAATTGGAAGCAATTTCTTTACGGGAAGATACTCGTTCATCCAATCAACCTCGCCAGTAAATCCATCTCTAAAAAATGATGCAGTCCGCCAATGAGAATAACGGTCTGTCAATCCGATGCTCCCTCTTGTCTTAACCCGTCGCTTATATCTAAGTTCAAAGACAGAGTACCTGGCAGCCGGACACCTTAAGTTATGAATCCGTTTCTCAAAAGGCTACTGTAACCTTGCATGTCTCATCCCTATAGAACAGCCCTGCCTAAAACTCTCCGGAGAAGTAGTAGCACCAGCGCAGGCCGACGCGGAAGTTTTCTTTTTCCCAGTGGGCCTAATCCCCTTTTCACCCAGCAGTTCAAGTTGTTTCTTCTTTAAATCCCTATAGCACTCTTCAGCGTATTTCTGCAACTCCGTCGGGTATTTAAACAAGACTGAGCGTACTTGGGAAAAATCTCCCATTTCCCATCTTTTAAGTATCCCTTCCCACTCACCCACATATGATACATAGTCTACGATACACTCAGGGAGTTCCTCATCTATTAAAAGATGAGCTTTGCTTAGAAGGATATCCTTGACTTTCCTTCTCCAAGGCATGGATATTGTTTCAACCCATAGTCTCCACTCTGAAATCTCATCCGCACTTTTAGGACGATGTTCTTTGACAAATCGATCAATCATTTTCTGCCTAAGGGCTTCAGACATTTCATGTGAGGAAGGTTCCTCTTCGACCTTATACCCAGCGTCTTCTTTGGCTTTGGATATTAGCAAGTTGAATGTCTTCTTTATTGACGTTAATATTACATACAAAGGGCCATAGAACTCGTCTATTTGTCTTGCTATAAATCTTAGCCTATCTTCTCTCTGCGCTAAATGAAGCTTGTGAAAGTAGGCAAAGAGATACCCTCCTATTGCACATATCCCAGTGACCCCCACCGTTATGAGAGCCACAATAATTTCAACACTCACTTCTACCTCCTACTTAGTAAGACTCTGTCTTATAATATTTCGTTTTAATTGGATGTCAACTCGACTATACCCGCTCTGCTTGACTTTAAGTCTTTTTTAAGGATACTCTTGACGTGTTCGTCAAACAGCCTATCATCCGCGTCCAGCATGTGGGCAAAACCTACACTACAGGCAATCCTGTCGAGGCGCTGCGCGACGTCAATCTCACTATCAAAAAAGGGGAACTGGTTGCCCTCATCGGCCCGTCCGGCTGCGGCAAGACCACCCTGCTCAAGCTCATCGGCGGACTGCTGGAACCATCCGAGGGCACTATTCACATTGACCACCTCACCGCGGTCGAAGCGCGTGTGAAGCGTAAGTTCGGGTTCGTGTTCCAGGACCCCACCCTTTTGCCCTGGCGTAGTGTTCAAGCCAACGTTCAGCTTCCCGGCGAGGTGTTCAAGGATGATTCGGTCAAAAACCGCACCAAGGAGCTTATCGATCTTGTTGGACTTACCGGATTCGAGAAGGCGCTGCCTCACGAGCTCTCCGGCGGGATGCAGTCCCGCGTGGCCATTGCAAGGGCGCTGACCTTTAACCCTGACGTTTTGCTCATGGACGAGCCGTTCGGCGACCTTGACGAGATTACCCGCGACCGCATGAACTTTGAGCTTTTGCGCGTGTGGCACGAGACCGGTGTAACCATCGTAATAGTCACCCACTCCATCCCTGAAGCTGTGCTATTGGCGGACAGGGTGGTAGTGCTGTCAGATCTTCCTGCCAATGTTAAAGATGAGGTTTCGGTTCCTATCAAACGGCCACGAAGTGGGGAAACGAGCGTACAAAAGGGGTTCTTAGAACGGGTGGAGAAGCTGAGAAAGCAACTTCAATCGGACCTGCCCCCATCAACATAGGCTAAATCGATAAAGTGTCTTCTGGGGTGTTCCCTTTAAAGCACTCGGTTAATTAAAGTTACAAGGAAAGCCGTAATTAAAGGAAGCATAACCCAAGAAATCAGCATAAGTATACAAGCGACCAGATGAGTGGAGTCATTTATAGGATACTGTAACAAAATTACTTTTACGAAAAGTGTAAACATAGGGTAGGTTTTATCTACTGCTCGGATACCAAGAGCCAACCCATAATAGAGAGCGGGGGTGAAAGAGAGTGGTATTCCTCTGCGGAAGGCATATCTACCATCTGCATCAGGTTCGCAAAATATTCTGAATAAAATTACCCCTATACCTATAAGAACCAAAGGCAGGAGAGGCAAGAACTCAACGATCCTCACTTGGCACCTCTACTTTTTTTTCTTCTCTTCTTTCAATCTATTTATAATATTATCCAGATATATTTCGAGTTTATCAAAAGCTTGCCATGCATCCCAATCGCAAGGTTCTACTATCCCCCAAACATTCCCAGAGGATCTGTAACAGAGTTTGACGCTGGCGATTTTTTCTATAAGCTTCTTCGCATCGGACATTTTGTTGCCTATAAGCCTAAAAGCTTTAAAAAGCTTTGGCAAGATATTTGTTATTTCAAAAAAAATTTCTATTGGTTTAATAACAGAATAGGGATTCTTTTGAGGGCGAAACATCAATTTGTACTTAAAAGAATCTAGTGCTTGTTCTTCAATAGACTCAAGAGATGGATCAGCTGTGACTTTTTCTTCCTCCTGTTGAAGAATATATGCGATTCTTCGAGCCTTCTGGTCCATTGTAGGGTCCTCTTGATTCGCCAGGCCAGAAGAAGCTACAATCCCTCCTATGGTACGTAGGTAAGAATTTCTTCTTCGTTTCATGATGGAAGCGAGAGATTTTGGTTGCCTGCTTTTTGCCACCGTTCAGTCTTTATCTTCGTAGAGTTCAGAAAATCTATATCTAGTATAGTCAAACAAAGAATCGGTCGCCAATCTAATCTTCTCAAGCAACTTCTTTTCCAATGCCTCAATTCTTAGAACATCATCAAGCATAGTCAAAATTTCCGATCCTAAGTTTCCACCTTTTATATATTGGCCAATGTTCTGCAGGAACATGGCTGTTTGGGATTTAGCTTTGGCAAGTTTTTGGGAATATAAGGACAGTTGGTCGAAAGACGCAGTGCTCAATTCTTTTATCTGTTTATCGAGAAGTCCATCGAGTATGTAAGCGAAGTGTGCCCTTGAAACGGCGTTCTCTACGGAATTCAAGATTACGGGTGTGAAGCATTTCTCCACGAAATTTTTACCTTTAACGGCATTTTCGTCCCTCCCAGAATCGTCTATCACAGCTAGAACAGCTGTATGGTAGAAAAAGCATGTCATGTAATCGTTGATGGTGAGAATACGCTTCATGTTAAGTAAGTGTGTCCCCTGCAGGGGTGTCATCCTATAGTTGCTGAGTTCCCAGAACCTATAAACAATTGCCAGGAGTGCCTTTGCTATTGCTTCTATCTCCTCACGATCTTCCCTGTTATTTCCCTTGCCTTCACTAAGATAAGCTAGTAATTTACGGACGGAGTCATAATTGTATTTCTTTCCTTTTAGGTAAAGAACTATGAGAGCAAAGGGCTGGACAAACGGTCTATCGAGTCCCCATGGCAACTTTCCTTTAGAGTCCTCGATGCAGAGAACCTCGCGGTCTTCCCATACATGTTCTTTTCCATGAGTCTCCCCCTCTGGATTCTCCCTACCAAAACATTTCTCCAGAAGAAACTCCAAGCGGAGGAGTTCGCTTCTCACGTGTCCAAACAGAGCACGTCTTTCGCCGCCGAAGATTCCACCACTCAAAAGGGACTCTTCCTTACGGAATTCCGGCTTCCCCCCTTTAGGGACTAATCGTATTATTGGATTTAGAAGTTCGATCGCGCTTTGCGAATCCGATTCCCTTTCGACCGTTAGTTTATAAGTTAACGCTCCATTCCCACATTCTTTGACGACAAAAGTCTTACTCGCACGGATATTCTTATCAACTTCAACAATGTCCTCTCCTTCTTTTGTCATAACGGTCAATAGAGCTTCTGTATCACTCTTCGGGTCTTCAGGTTTATTAAAATGTCCGAATTCTTCGATCAATGCCCGATAGGGCAGAATGGGGGGGAAACCTAATCTCGTTTCAGGCAACCCGCTCATTAATGGGAAGACTTCTCTCAAGTCTTTAAATTTCTCTATCCCTTCCCCGGCTATCCATGACTTTAAATGGGACTCCCCTTCTTTAAAATGTTTAAGGAGCTGAAAGTCCAATACGAAAGGATAAGCGTAATAGATATCTGCCTTAGAAACCGCTAAAGGGAATTCTTCACTCATACTATCGCTATTCTCCTATCTGTTTAAAAACCTACTATGTCAGCGCTCCATTCGTGCTTATCCCTACTTGTAGATTTTCTCAAGAAACTGCGTCGTGTAGAGAGAATCTAGGTCAACAGGCTTCTCTAGCATGCCAACGTCAAGATAAACTTGTTGTGTAGCTTCCCATTTTTCTCTATCCATCCAACCAATCTGTTCTTCCGTTTCGCCGTATACAAAGGGATCCATCTTACCAAACATGTAGCGCTCTTGGGCGGAATCCAGCTTATCGCTAAAAGATAGAATTATCTGAGTAGCTTCATCCTTGTTTTCAAGTGCCCAGCGATAGCCTTCCAAAACGGATTTCAGATAGCGCTCAACTACATCGGGATGCTCTTTTATCATCTTCTCGGTTGTGAAAAAGCAGGTTCCATAAGTATCAACACCGTAATCCTTAGGGTCGATTACGTTGTATTCGATTCCCATCTTTTCCAACTGGGCAGGTTCATATATCAGGTAAGTAGGCCATACCTCTACTTTACCTTCTAGAAAGGGCACCATTGAATACTGGGCCGGTATCTCATCTATCTTAGAACGATCGATACCTTGTTTTTTCAGCATGGCTTCGTAAATCGGCATAGCATCTGTCCCTGGTCTAATCGCTACTTTACGCCCAATAAAATCCTGCGGTGTTTCAATCCCAGAATCTTTTCTGGCAACAAAACCTACCGGAGTGGTTTGGAATAGAATAGCGATAGCTACGAGGGGAAGCCCTTCAGCTCGGGCGAGAAGAACTTGGTCGGCACCTGCAAGTCCAATATCATCCGCTCCAGAAGCCACAAGTTTGATAGGAGACAGATTGAATCCTCCTTCATGTACCTCGACTTCTAAACCGTTTTTCTCGAAGATTCCTTTTCTGAGGGCAACCAAATCACCAGCGAATCCCGCAGCGTATGTCCACTTCAGCCGCACCGAAATCTTATCCGGTTCTTTTTTGCAGTTCAAGGTGGGGAGCAAAGCCACAACAAGAGCTGCGGCGATTAAGGCTTTCAAAGCTCTACGTTTCATGTTAACTCCTCCTTACTGTCATTTCGACAGTTACGTCACGCGACGTTCGCTTAATGTCATGCGAGAGTCGCGTCATGCCAGTACAAGGCACGTTTTTCAATTAATGCTACAAGACCAAAGAATGCTACCCCAACTAGGGAAGCAAGGACAATAGCAGCAAAGAGCATGTTTGTATCAATATAATAGGATGCGATCAAGATCGTATATCCCAAACCTATGTTTGCCCCTGCCATCTCCCCGACGATGGCGCCGATTACGGCCAGGGTGGCGGAGATTTTTAACGCCGAGAAGATGTAGGGTAGTGCCATGGGGAAGCGCAGTTTCCAAAGCACCTGCCAGCGGGAGGCGGAGAGAGAGCCGAACAGGTCGAGTGCGGCGGGCGAGACCGACTGCAGGCCCTTGGTGGTGTTCACGATCACCGGGAAGAAACAGATGAGCGCCGCCATCACCACCTTGGCCGGGATACCGTTGCCGAACCACAGGATCAGCAAGGGCGCGATGGCGATGATGGGGATGGTTTTGAGTGCGATCGCGTAGGGGTAGAACGAGCGCTCCATGAGTTTGGAATGAGTGAATATCACCGACACCCCGACGGCCAGCCCGGAGCCGACTATGAAGCCAAGCACCGACTCCAGCATGGTGACCGCCGTATCCTTTAACAGCGGCAGGATGGTCTTGACGATCTCGGCAAAGATCTGCGAAGGTGCGGGCAGGAGGTAGTTGGGCACGTGGGCTACACGCACGATAAGCTCCCACAGGCCGAGCACGGCAATGCACACCAGTATCGGGGGGATTACGTCTTTAGTCACCCGGGAGACACGCATCCTGTTTTTTTCGTTTCCGCCCATTAAGGAAGAATATACGGATTGTCAAGAGGTTGTCAAGCCCGAAACAAAATAAACTTAATGCGTAAAAAAATTACCCGAAAGTCGCCCTTCGCTTGGTCACAAGAATCAAAGGCGGCCTCGTTATGCCATCTTAATGTAAACTGGCTTTGTTGAAGATATTCGTAGAATCAAACTTTCGTATGTCTCACTCGTCTCGAGATTGCCGGGAATAGAAGGATGATGACATCCATTAGTGCTCTACCCTTTCTCGCAAGGGGGCCTCGCTGGGGTAGTAGTAGACAACCTTGATTATCCAGCCGTTGTCCGGGCTGCCAACGAAGAACTCCACCGGTTGGCCCGGTGCAACGTCCTTAACTGCGTTCCAGAAATCGTCCAGAGACTTGATCTGATGATAGTTGAGATTGACTATGGCTCCGCGAATAGGGTAGCCGCTGTACATGCCCCATGCCTCGGCAGAGCTTCCTTCAAGCACATCACTTATAAAGACGCACTCCAGCGAGAACATGGAATAGTAGCTTTCGTAAACGGTGGGAGAAGTAGGCTGAATGGTCATCCCGGCAAAAGCTACATACTCCTTGGGGCGAAGCTCGCCACGATCTTCTACCTCGACTTCCAATTCGATCTCTTGGCCCAACCGATAGAGAAGCATCTCGCAGTTCTGCCCGGCTACATCCCTCATCATGGCAAGATAGTCCGCGTAGTCCTGCGGCATCATCCAGTTGATTAAATAGATCACGTCGCCTGGTTGGAGCCCGCTTCTCGCAGCCGGAGTCTTGGGGAATACGTCGATCACCAGGAGCGCCTTACGAGGATGGTTAAAACCATATTGCGCGCCAAAGTCTTCCCTGGCCCGGTCAAGGTTTATCTCCTCAAGGTTGACTCCCAGCCAGCCCATGCGGCCTGCATAGGGGAGTTCGCCCGCGATCACCTGTTCGATGACAGGCTTAAGTTGATCTACGGCCAGGCTCCAGCCGATGCCTTCGCTTTCGTCACTGACGGCTGTGTTTATGCCGATCACCTTGCCGTTTCGAAGCGAGATAAGCGGCCCGCCTGAGTTGCCGGGATTGATAGCCGCATCGGTCTGCAGGAACGCTCCGTCGTAGCCCCAGGGGCTGTTGGTGACGCTTGAGATAATCCCTTCGGTGGCGCAGTACTCAAGGGACATCGGGTTGCCGAAGGTCCCCACCGGATGGCCTACCTCGACTGTTCTGGAGCGCCCCAGCTCGGCAGAGACTGCGTTAGCCGGGACCCCTGACTCATTCAGCTCGAACTTGATCATCCCGAAGTCATAGACCGGATCTATATAGATAGGGGTAGCCGGGAAGCGTTCGCCGTCCTTGAAGCTTACCTGGATGGAGCTGATACCCTCGTCTATAACGTGCTTGTTTGTGGCCACGTAGGCAACCCCTTCCCTGCGATCGATGTGTACCACGAATCCGGAGCCTTCCGAAGAGCCCCGCTCGGCACCCTCAAGCGCCACGATGGTGCTTGAATAGACACGGACAGTGTAGCGTTCGGCCTTTTTGAAAAAGTTGTTCGAGGAAGATGCGGAAAGGAGAAAGCTCGGGATCAGAAGTAATGCAAGCAACATCAAGTACCTTACCCAAGGTCCCCTTTTCTTTTCGCGGGATATTCTTGAAGCCATGACGGCCTCCTTTCTACTACCTTGCTTCCTCACCAGAGATAGGTTTATAAAGATAGTCCTATAGTCACGTACGCTCGTATGGTGGTGTTTAATCTACCTGCGGCGCCGCGAGTATAGCAGGTTGAAACGCGTTTACACGCTAGAGCCTTTAATCTCTCTAACTTCATCATACTATTAAGACGCACTGGGGTAAAGTTTTGTTTACCTGAACGTATCCCTCTGAAAAATCTTACGCGACAAAGACTCGGAATGCTTACCCCATAGTGTCCAGTTTCATTACATTATGGTATAATGTAAACACTATTTACTCTACCCGCTCCCGGACGTGTACCGAGATTTAGACGAACGAATCTTCCTCACATTCTCCATAACTACACAGTTAGGCAGTATCTTCTTGAACCTCTCAACTCCTTTTTTTGTGACTTTTGTCTCGCTCAAGTTAACGAGTTTCAGGTTAGACAACCCCTCCAGTTCCTTCAACCCGGCATCGGTAATCTGAGTGTCGATGAGAACCAGCTTTTCAAGAGACTGCAACCCCTCGATGTGTTTAAGACCCGCGTCAGATATAGCCGTAGCCATAAGGGACAGCTCCTTCAAATTCGTAAGATGGCTTAGGTGTTTAAGGCCATCATTGGTAATCCTGGTGGAGTCCAAGGAGAGATGCTCTAGCTTAGATAGGTTTCTGAGATACTTAAGTCCATCATCCATAATGTTGTTGCCATCCAGGGTTAACTGGGTGAGCTCGGTCATTCCTTCGATGTGGCTTAATCCTTTGTCGGTAATCTTTTCCCAAAACAAACTGAGCTCTCTCAGATTAACGAGATTCGAGAGGTAACCCAGTCCCGCATCGGTCAGCCAACCATTTCCGTTTCCGAGCGGCAACAAGTCCAGATGCCTGAGTTTTTTTAGTCCCTTCACATAGATCAGTCCTGCCTCCGTGATTCTGTCGGAGTAAACGTGCAATTCTCTCAGGTTGATCAGCCGCTCCACATAAGCAAGGTGGGTATCATTTATTCTCGGCCACATCGTTAACTTTGTAAGGGTAGTCAACTTGGCTAACGGGGATAGATCTCCTTCTCCTTCGACTATCTCAAGCACAAGCACATTAGGTAGTTTTTGCACCTGGGTTAATTGCGTTGGGAGAGCCTTAACTGTGACTATAGTCGTTTTGTCTTCAAGGTCGTCCAGCCCTACCTCGCGGAGGTCTATGCCCACGACGCGACCGTTTACCCAAAGCCGTCCGTTCTCAAAGCGATGATCTATTTTCGTCTCGCCTTGCCAGGGATAATACAAAAACCACTCCTCCCCTTCAGGGAAATCCTCGCCGGTTGAGAGTCCAATAAAATTCCCTCCCGGCTCCCAGTCAGAGACATCAATCTCGCGGTAGCCATGCGGTTCCTCGTCTCTAATATGGTTTCTGATACGCAAACAGCGCTTCAGGTTTCTGTTACTCATTCATTCACCTCCTTAAAGGAGCAGCTTTTTGTTCAGATGAATAATTACTCTCTGTTTAGCCTTCTCAATCTTCCGCTTTAAGACCTGGGGACTTCCTTAAACAAAAACTTACATCATAGAGCTTCAGATATACGTTTGGAATCGCAACCAAAGCATACAGCAGTTTCTTATCGGCTTCATGGGCAATAACAAGACCTTTAACTTCTTCTTCAGGTTTGGCCATGTGTTTCATCACCCATCCCATGTAACGAAGCGCCTGTCCACTTTCTTGATCAAAGCCATCAGGGCCACTTCGAGTATTCAAGGTTTTCAGCTATGGGATGTCTGAGGGTTTGTATGCCGGGTAGGGCTTCCAGCGGGATTTTGTCTGTTTAGCGATCATCTCGATTATGCGTTTGCCTCCCGATCTAGACGGGCGGGATCCCAGATCTGCTCACAGAGGGCTTTATATAGCTTTTGTCTTTCCAAGAGGTCAGCCTTCTTGAACTCCTTATGAAATCTAAATTTGAGACCGCTTTCCTCCTTGAATCTATTGAATTTAGGATTCATATCATAACACTTGTGATTCAGAGTTTTCGCTAAAAGATTCCGCCCAAAATATGGCTCATACTTCTCCTCATAGGTTGAATCGTTAAAACTGGCGTTAAAACTTTTGGGTAAAAGAAGAAGCCCACCGACTCTGTTTCTGATACGTCTAAAATCTTCTAGTGTATTAATTTCATCCCTGTGTTCTTCAAAATGATCTGACCAGACATGTTCTATTTCAAAGGGGTCTTTTCTTTCCTTGTCAACATATTCAGGAAAACGGTTGGGTTCTCCGCACTGCGTTTCTATGAAAGACGTTATCCTGGCAAGTATGTGTTTTATGTAACGTTTACTCCATTGGTTTAATTCGAATTCCTTGAATCCATGTCTTTTGCCGTCTTTTGTGCCACTGAAATCTGAATCAAGTTCAAATAATTTTTGTTTGAGCACATTGTGAAGATCCAAAAGTGAGCAATCTCGAATAGCCTTGATGAGAAGAAACATATTGTAAGCCATAGAGGAGTAATTCAGAGTTTGGTAGTTGATTGCTCGACGGGCTATCATGATATCTAAATACGTGGCAACGAGTCGAATCTTGCGATTTCGAGTTTCGAGATCGTCCTTCTGTCGGATTGGAGCAAGCAACACTGGATACTGTAAAGTGAAGTTATTGTCAGCATTATAGAAAACAACACCCAACTCATCATCAAATGCCTGCGCTGCTTTACGAATTCGTAAATACTCATCGGCGAAGTGGGAAAATAAGGTATGTGCGAAATCATAGAAATCCGTGGGTCTATTCAGACCAATAGATTCCCTGTTACCCTTAACCCAACTATGAAAAGTAGTGCCGATAATATCGAAATCTTCTTTTGGAGCACCTTTTTCTTTCTTTCTTATTCCACGGGCGTATTTCGCACGCAGCCAGTGTTTAATGAAGTCGGATTCTTCTTCCTTGCCGAGTTTTATCAACGAGAGGATCTTCTTTTTCCATACTTCGTTAACCCGCGAACGTTCTGAGACATCTATTTGACTTATTAAATACCCCTTCAGCATATCAGTAGGACTTAATTGTTTGCCTCGGTCGTTCATACTTTCGAAGATTGTGTAAGCATCATCATCGGATTCAGCCATAATCTCAACCAGAATTACCTTTTCAAGTAGCCAATCGATAAAATATGGTAAGGCAGTCCCTTTCAGTTCTTCGGGGAAATTCTGTTCGACATCAGCATAACGATCGACAAGATTCCGAACGGATTGATCGTCTTCCTGGGATATCTCATAAGAACCGACGTTCAGTAAAGACTCTAAACATTTTCTACGCTCAGGGATATCCATATTGAATGATTGTCTACTAAACTTTGTTGATAAAATGAATGGTTCTAGATTGATTGGGCTCTCAATTGCTGATTGTTTTTGTAAGTGGTGGAGGTATATAAGAAGTAAGGTAAGTGAGGTTAAACGCTGTTGACCGTCGATTATGAAATCTCTTCCTTACTCCTTCTCGACGACTTAAGATTATAGAACCAAGGAAGTATCCATCATACTTTTCAACCTCTTCTCTTTCATGATTCTCATCGTAATTGGACAAGAACTTAGAATAAAGATCATCAATTAGCTCTTGGATGTTCTTTGAGTCCCAGTCATATTCTCTTTGGTATTCATCTACACCATACTTTCTTTCCTTTAGTATGTAACCGACGGTTCTATCATCTGCATCTCTGATAGGTCTCATTCTGTCACCTCCTTTAACATCTCCATGATTTCTGTCTCCACCTTTTTTATGTCAGCCTCGATCTCGTCAAGAGGTCGTGGGGGTTGGTATTAGACTCTTTTCTCACAACCCCCCCCTTTCTTGTCTAGCCAAGAGATCACCCTGAAAAATCTGACGAGTTTGTCTTTAGCCCCATCTTTCACCGGTATTTTTCTTTTTTTCGCATTGTAAACTCCTTTTTGTTTCTTATAATAGCCTGTTTCTTTCCCCTGTCAAGAGAATCACCCCTGAAGGGGCTTCACACCTTGAACCGTTCTATCTCCACCAGCGCCGTATCCGGACGTATATTTATGAGAACTCCCTGCCTCAAGCCGGTTGGCCTCCATCTCCAGCGATACTCGGCAATGGTATCCTCGTCTATCTCATCTTTAGAGATAACATCCAGCAGATAACGCTTGTCCACGATAAGCACGGTGTCCTCGTTGACTACGAAGTCCTTGTAGAGCAGCTCAAAGGTTCTCTCCTCGTAGGGGAGGTCACATAGCCTAAACTCGGTTTTGAGAGCCTTAAGGTAGTAGTCTGATTTCTGTTTCGGCTGATAGAAAAACTCCGCACCAAGATTATTGGCAACCTCCTCAGCGGCCTTGGCGATCTTCTCTATGGCCTTCCCCTTGAAGCTACAGATCGGTTCCACAAGAACTGAATCGTCACGGGTTTCGTCGAACACCTCCACTTCCTCCCCTTCTGGCGGGAAGTTAACCAGAATCCCCTTGGTAAATCCGGTCGAGACCAGATAGGCACGAACCTGTTGCTTGTGGCTTTCTGTAACCTTCTTCACCGCTTTCAACTCCACAATCAGATCACCACCAACAACCAGGTCAACTCTGATAATCCCTAGTTCATGTCTCTTATATAGAAGTTGTGTGTTGTATTCTCGCTGGTGAAGAATATCCCTCAGCCTAAGCTCGTGAGCCAGAGCGTTCTGATAAACTGCTTCAAGGTATCCCGGGCCAAGCGTCTGAAAGACCTCTTTGGCCGCTTCGATTACTTGTTCTCGCATAGTTTCTCCTCCTGATCTGCCGCCAAGGGCCACTTGACTATAGCTTGGAGGCAGGACTTGTCAAGTAAAGCTTGCTTCATTGACATCTTTATATTTTTTTGTATGCTCACTTTATGCTACAGGACGGCGTGAAGATTCAATACGCGCACTCGAACCACGGTCTCTTCGCAGACCACTACCTGAACGACATTCTACCCGAATTGGACGTATGGGCCGAGATTGAGGAAGAAGCCAAGGACGCCTTTGAACGTATTCAGAAGCTGTACCAAGACAAGAAAGACATTCTAAGCCCCGATGTATCTGAAGATGCCATTGAAAAGGAGTTCATCGAACCTATCCTTGACATCATAAATCCTCACTACGTCCTGCGCCCCACTAAAAGAAGTCCCAAGAAAAGATGGGTGCCTGACTATGGCCTCTATCCCACCGATGCCGCAAAAAGAGAAGCCTATAAACATATCAAAAGCCCGGAAGTGTTCAAGGACTCAATCGGAATCCTCGAAGCTAAACGCTGGGAACGTCCACTGGACCGCAAACTTCCCGATGACCCTAATAACCCATCGCTACAGGTTACGGATTATCTCCTGCGCACCGGCATCCAGTGGGGCGTCCTGACCAATGGCCGTCTATGGCGAATCTATGAACGTGAGCAGAGCAAAGGTCTGGAGAAGTGGTACGAGGTTGACCTGGTGCGTATCCTTGACCCATCAGGTCAGCAAAGCCTCGACTACAAACTCATCTCCCAACTTGACGCCTTCAAGTACTTCTACCTGTTCTTCCGCAGGCAAGCGTTCCCTGACTTCCTCCAGAAAGTGCTCAACGAATCAGTTGATTACGAACTGGTGGTCAGCGAAGACCTCAAGGAGAACGCATACAAGGCGCTGCGTATCCTGGCTGAGGGGTTTGTTAAATCAAACCCAAATATCCTCAACAGAGAGCGAGACAAGGAGTTAATCCGAAAGAAGTCCTTTATACTCATCTACCGCCTGCTCTTCATTCTCTTCGCCGAATCCAAGCCGTACAAGGCTCAAGAGCGTCTCCTGCCACGAGGCAACAAACGTTATGACGAAGACTACAGCCTATGGGGTCTGCGTCATCTTATAGAGGAGAAGGCAGGAGACGACCTATCCAAACGCAATTACTCCAGGTTCGACACCATCGGCTCAGAGCTTTTGGCGAAGCTCAAGAAATTGTTCCGTCTCGTGGATAACGGTAGCGAACACTTCAACATCCCCAAGGAAGAATTTGAGGTTCCTGCGTACAACGGTAGGCTTTTCGACCCCGGTTACTTTAAAGAAGACTGGACTATTACAGACCGCTACCTGGCTGAGGTCATTGACCTGCTTTCCCGTGCTCCCAAGAAGAAAAACCTTCTGGTTCTTCACTTCATCGACTACGGTTACCTGGACATCGACAAGCTAGGCGGCATCTATGAGGGGCTTCTGGAGAACCGTCTGGAAGTTGCCGAGGATGATATTGTACCTGCTGTTGTGGATGGTAAAGAACGGTGGCTACCAGTAAATGAGGCACGTGGTCTAAAGAAGGTGAGGTTGAAGGAGCAGGTAAAGAAGGGTGAGTACTATCCCGTTACCGACCGAGGAGAACGCAAAACCTCCGGCTCTTACTATACACCGAGTATTCTTGTAGACTATATTGTAGAACACACCCTGGACTCTATTATCGAACGGTGCGCGAAGGAGATTGAACCGGAATGCGAGAAACTGGAAAAACTGCTTGAAAAGCGTAGATCTCAAAAAGGCATGGAAGGCGAGGTTCTCAAGATTCAAAAGCAACTGGACGAGCTTCTTCCCCGAAAGATTCTTTCCCTGCGTGTGCTCGACCCGGCCATGGGTTCGGGGCACTTCCTGGTCAGCGCAACCAAGTATCTTGCCAAGCGGCTTACCGAATTCTCTACGGGAGAGGAAGTGGAAGAAGAGGACAACGACTATCGCATAGCCAAGCGCCGCATCGTCGAGAACTGTATCTTTGGCGTGGACAAGAACGAACTTGCGGTGGAGCTTGCAAAGGTCTCGCTGTGGATTGAGACCGTGGCAAAAGACCATGCTCTTTCCTTCCTTGACCATCATCTGCGCTGGGGCGACTCGCTCCTGGGAACGACCATCGATTCACTTCAGAAATTGCGCCATGAGAAGAAGACGCCAACGGGCACAACAGCCGCACTGTTCTCAGCTCCCCTGATGCCCTTCATCAAAGACGCTATAGGCCTCTACACTCTTATTGAGAGAACTCCTTCACGTACCGCACATGATGTTAAACACAAGGAAAATCTACTCAAGGAAGCGCGAGACCTCATCAGGCCATTCAGGGAAGTTGCCGACATTTGGATGGCCGATTGGTTTATTGACATAGACCGGGAGGATTACGAGTCGGCACACGTTAATCTTCAAATAAAGGACAAGGAGAAGCGGGATAAGGAGTTTGAGAAGTTGAGGGCAAAGGATTGGTTCAAGAAAGTTCAAAGGCTCTACGAAAAGCACCGGTTCTTCCACTGGGAGTTAGAGTTCCCGGAAGCGTACTTTGATGAAGACGCCAAGAGGCTGAAAGACCCAGGCTTCGATGCTGTGATAGGTAACCCACCCTGGGAGCGGATTCGACTGGAAGAGGTGCAGTTCTTTACCGGACGCTCATCCAAGATAGCGCTCGCAACGAGGGCTGCTGACCGTAAAGAGATGATAAAGATGTTGGAGGAAGAAAACCCGGAATTGTGGCAAGAATACCTGGAGGCAAAAGATGATGCTGACCGCGTGCTTCAATACCTTCATAGAAGTGAATTCTACCCACTGATGGGGCGGGGGGACACCAACTTCTATGCTGTATTTACGGAACGGGCGGAAAAGCTCATAAAGCAAATTGGAAGAGTAGGATTCCTTACCCCAAGCGGCATAGCTACCGATAACACCACTCGTTACTTCTTCCAACAGCTTGTAGATAATCACAGACTGGCAGTTCTCCTTGATTTCGAAAACAAGAAGAAGTTTTTTGAAGATAGTCATAGTAGCTTCAAGTTCAGCATGATTCTTTTCGGCGGCGCAGGGGTCAAGTTAGATGAGATTAGCGCCGCGTTCTTCCTCCATAAAGAAGAGTTTGAGAAGCTTGTTGCGGGTAGTGACGAGAGGTTGATTGAGCTTAAGCCCCAGGACTTTGCGCTCTTCAATCCCAACACCCGCACCTGTCCGATCTTCCGGCGCAGGCGCGACCACGAGCTTACACGCAAGATTTACGAGCACGCGCCCATTCTTATAGACAAAAGCGGCAAGAAGGAAAAGAACCCCTGGGGGATCTCTTTCCTGCGGATGTTCGACATGACCAACGACTCACACCTTTTCCGCACCGCTTCAGAGCTTGAGAAGGACAAATTCTACCTTGTTGAGGGAAACATATACAAGAAAGCTGACGTGGAGTACCTTCCGTTGTACGAAGGCAAGATGATTTGGCATTTTGACCACAGGTTTGCAGAACTGGAACAAGAGGAAACCAAAACCATCGGCAGACAAGTATCTGATCAAGTTGAGTCAGCCGAGAAATTTAAACCTGAATACTCTCCCACTCCGAGATTTTGGGTATCCGATTTAGAGCTAAAGAAGTTTGCCAAAACAGGAAGAAATTGGTTCCTTGGATTTCGAGATATTACTAATGCAACAAATGAAAGAACCTTTGTTGCGACCATATTCCCTCGGTCAGCAGTTGGAAACCAATTACCGCTTATATTCACAGAACGCTCAGCCAAAGAAATTTCTCCCTTGCTTTCTAACCTATGTTCTTTCGCTTTTGATTACGCTACAAGAAATAAGATGATGGGTACTCATCTCAACTTCTTTATCGTCAAGCAGTTGCCCGTGCTACCTCCTGAAAAGTACGAGGAAGAGTTTCACGGTAAGAAGCTGATTGACATCATCTCTCCCAAGGTGCTTGAGCTTTGCTACACCGCCCACGACCTTGCCGGGTTCGCACGGGACATGGGATATGTGGATAAAAAGAGCAAGGCCAGGCCGCCCTTTAAGTGGGACGAGGAACGCCGCTTCCACCTGCGCTGTCAGCTCGATGCGCTGTACTTCATCCTGTATGGGTTGGACACCGGTGAGGCCCGCGAGATACTTGAAACCTTCCCAATCGTCAAACGGGAAGACGAAAAGCGGTACGGTCGCTACCGCACCAGGGATTTAATCATCGCCTACATGAACGCTTACGCCGCAGGCGATTTGGACGTTTGTGTAGAGGAGCGTATTTAGAAATTACACCGAGGAGGAGTTAGCATGGATTTGAGTAAACAAAAGGTCAAGGAGCTGGTTGAGCTCCTGCACAAATGGTATCCGAAGTGGAAAGGGTTCTCCGACCTTGAGTTCATGGAAGATGAAGTCAGCTACAAGAAAGCCACCATTGAGAAAGCCAAGGAACTCCTGAGCAAGAAGGAACTAAAGAGACTGATAGATGAGAAGAAGTTCGATGAGTTCATAGAACGCCTGGATACTATCGGCAAGGACAACAATCTCTTGTGGCGCAGTGTTCCCATGAAAGGGGACCTGGGGATTCTGTATCAACCGGAGTTGGATAGGCCCTCGTTCTGCAATGCGATGTTTGATCTGCTTTACGGGGAGAGACCTTCCCACACACGTCTTAAGAACTTTGTCGGCGACTATGCAAAACGGAAACCAGTTCCGCACGAGCACTATGCAATTTGAGGGCGTTGTCAAGGCGAAAAGGTTACATGAGGAAAGCCGCCAAGGAGGCTTGGTTTGCTCTCAAAAAGGTTACAGGGAAAGCTATCTGGAAGGCGGGCGCTGAGGGAACGAAAAGGTCTTGCCGAGCAGGTTTCGTTCCTCAAAAAAGATTACAAGCTCAGGGGGCCAGATAGAGTTCAAGGTGCGGGGAATCCGGATCGTCTGGGCCTGGGGGAACAGCTCTCTAAGCGCTTTATACTCCTCAAAGCGCATCCCTTGGCATAACCCAGGCGGGCGAGAGAGGATCTTTTCTAACATCTGCCGCTCGCGGTGCTTGGCGACCTTTAAGGCGTTCTCAGAGTAGTCCTTGTCGTCCTCTATGGAGATCACAAGCCGGGCGTCGTCCGGGGATAGCCCGTAGCGGCCTCGCAGAGCCTCATAGCGCCACTTCAGTCCTGTGCCGCGAGGGAACCAGTGGCGAGACACAAAGAGAGGCTTACAACGACCATAGCTACGATCCTGGAGGTAGACATAAAGGCGTGATCGTGTACTCCCAGGGTCATCGGCAGATACCAGGTCAGGCGGCATCGCCCACACCCCGCCGTCCCAGTAGGTTTGAGGCAAGGTTATGCGTTCACCGAATCGGTAAGGCGGCTTTGACTGGTCAGGTGCCCCTCTGCATGTAGTCCGGGCTAATTTACCTTCATAAATATGCCGCGCTAAGGCATACCAAGCCCAAAAAGGAAGGTTCATGTTTCTATCATCCCCAGATTCCCCGGTTTGTCAACTTTTGGGGAGAGGCGATGACGAACTTTACCATTGTTTAGTGTTTATCGTGGAGAGCTTACAGTTTACCTTAACAAGTGAGTGTGAGTGTGCATATAAAATCAAGAGATTGGTGTAAAAGTGGTGCAATTTTGGCACAGGAAGTGGGGGTAAGGTTTAGGGCAAGATTAGGGGAGGCTATCCAAAGCGAAAACCGAAAAGCCCTCCATCTTCAGTGGCGTCAGTTATTGAGACCGGCAGAATCGCATGGCTGAGCTCAATTCTTTTAGGGAGCTTATGCGAATTCAAAGTAAAGATATATTGGAACCCGAACTTTTTAGTCGCTTCGTCAGCTATTTGGAACGCTGTCTCAGTTTGGTCGGAATCTACACTATCGAAAAGATGACTATCATGGACCAGAAAACCAGGGCATCTTTTACACAATCGAACAAGCATTAGATCGAAGCAGAAAATCAACATGTGTCTGATACCCTTGCTTCTTTTTCCTTGGATTATGAAATCGAAGATAGGACCATTCAGTGTCCTTTCGATAGTTAAACTTCCCGGTTTTTCATAGAGACGTTGAGATATTCCTTCAAAGGTCTGAATCGCTTTATTCACTATGACACGTTGTTCTTGATGATTCTGTCTGAGTCTAGTAAGAAGCTGGGCACGTTCCATTTCCAGTTCGGTCTTTTCCCCCTCTAACCTCTCTGCTATTAATAACTGGTTACGTAGGGACTCGGTTTCCGCTTCCAGTCTGGTTAATTCAGATCTCAGATTAGTGTAACTTTCCAGAGCCCCAGAAGACTTCAAGATAGTCATGATTTGAGCCCGTCTTACATCAAGTCGGTGTGTTCTCCTTTCACGATTGGCAATTCGTCTTCTCGCGGCTTCGATTTCTTGAACGAGATAACTTTTGCGGTTTTCAATAACAGCTTCGTGAAACTTGCGAACATCTTCGAACCGGCGCACCGCTGTATCAGGAAGTTCTACGCCTACTTCCATATAGAGACGCTCCAGATTCTCAAGAGATGGTGATTCCTCACTTTTCAAGGAACGCTCCAACTCAGAAATCAGCTCGTAATCAATTGTATTGCCATCGGCTAAATCCGCAAGTTGTTGAGTTAACTCCGAAGCCTCTTTCTCTAGTTCGTGATAATCCTTGCGAACCCGGAATTCTTTGCCCCTTTTTTTCATAGCACTGGTTTTTTCTTCTGCCAATGCTAAAGCGGTCTGTAATTGCGCAGCAGTCCCAACGACTGGGCCAAAAGTACCTTTGCTCAACTCTCTACGGAGGACAGCTATTTCTTTTTCACGTTCACGAACAAACTGTAATTCCTGTGAGATCGTCCAGTCAAGATCCAATAGATAGGATAGGTTAACTTGAACGTCCCCAAGCTGCTGATTTTTTGATTGCTTCTCGGCTGTTAGGAAGCCTCCAGCATTTTCGTTTCTAATAAAATATGATATTAATGATCGGAAGGAAGGTCCAAATTTCCCCGTTTTCTCTTCGCTTGCACTCCCAGATAAATCAAACAAAAAGTGTCCTAGCACAACCCTCCAATCGGTATTTGAAATGAATCGTTCATTAGAATCATCTTTGGTGTACGGCGAAATTGGCCAATCTTGGATGCCGCCCCTCACAATCAACTCATTAGGGTTACTTCCCGATCTTTGCACAGTAACTACGGAATCACCTAAGTCAAATTCCATCCCGAAAGTGTACGAGATTAGATCATCTAAACGGAAAATTGAATCAGTGCCGCACTTCCCACCTAAGAGAAAATGCATAATCTCTATAAGGCTTGTCTTACCCGATCTGTTACGCGTCTTACGGGGATCTTCTTCCTTTGTTTTGGTTGCTACGAGGATGTTGAGGCCTTCGTGAAAGGTTACTTCCTTAAAGCTCTCTAGGTCTTTACTGAAGATACGATGGATCATTGAGTCCTCTTCCTTAGTCTTCCGGTCTCGAATTCTATACATCCAACGGTATAAAGCAAATCCAGAGCTAGAACAAACCAATCATAGGTCAAGGAAGGATTTTCTGATTTCTCAGAGCGTGTTTTTTTTAATTCGTCCCAAACTCGGGAAATAGTTTTCGGGTGATCGAGTAGTTTTAGTATTTCTGCTCCAACGTATAACAAAGCCCGATCTTGGCCTAACCGCTTGGTAGGAAGGATCATGACGTGCCTTCCGTTGGTGGATTCTCAAAGATGTCGCACTGTTCGAAGAAATAAGCTAAAATTGCTAATACTGTCACTTCATATTCTGGCTCCCCCCGCGCTAAGCCACCTACAAACTCTTGGAGACCTTGGAAGATTTGATCGGGATCGTCTTCAGTTTTCCGGAGTCTTTTGTATTCCTCCTTGAAGGCTTGGGCTATCTCATCCCCCAAATTAGGATCATAGTGTTGCTTGAACAGTCGCCCTACTTGGGCACTCAAGCTCATACCTGCTTTAAGCAAAACCCGTACTTTATCAGACAGCCCATTTGCATCCAGCTTTTCTGACGATGGAGGGCTTAGGTCTTGATCCGGCGAAGGCTTCTGCCGCGAGAGAGACGATATAATCTTTCTCAATTTGTTGAAACTCACTCGACGACTAGTTCTTCGGGAAGGTACTTCTCCGAAAAGCGATAATAGATCGGGAGGGCTTAACTTACTCAATCTTTGGTGAACTTCTGGGCATCCCCACTCGCAGACTTCTATATCAGGCTGAGCTTCATTTAACTCAATAATTTTAGACACTGCTTTAGGTGGTAGGCCGGAACGGCGGTTATGTACAAATACCCACTTATCGAAGCGTCCCTTCCAATGTTTCAAAGCTCCATTGAAATCCTTTTCTATTTTATCAACAGTCTTTTTTTCTTCCATCCTCTCAGGGGCATAGGCCTGGAAAAGCGTCCGTTCGGACTTTAAAAAACCATCGTTTTTTAGATCCCCTTCTGTCCCCCAAGGAGCAGGAAATGTGAAGTCACCAGGATGCCCCCTTTTCATAATTTCACAGAAGAAAGCTTGGAATTCGGTTCCCATTTTTCTGTAGAAGTCACGCTCGAAGCGAGTTTCGTAATACGCCCAACTCAAGCCATCCATAACAAGCCCTGCAATCACTGACTATCATAAAGGATCTAGGGCTAAATGTCAAGGTTTACGTCTTACCCCCAACCCTCTCCACCGCGCTGCACTGTGCCCCTTTTCTGCAGACGCGAGCCGGAGCTGCTGCAAGGTGCGCCGTTTTGGGAACCTGCGCGCCAGAGAATACCATACCCAAAAGGGGACGTCCTGCATCTACGGATTGCATCTCGAACAAGGGGTATACCCCCGCCGGATAGCCTCAGACTTGGATATAGGAATACAGCTGGATCGAAGACAACTGCAGCCTGCCCTATGATACTTGGAGCCCGTGCGGGTGACGTAGACGGTTTCCTGCTGGGGCGAAGGCGCTGGCACGAACACCGCAGCTATCCCCCATAACTCGGAAAACTCTTCTGCATACTGCGCTGCCAGCTCCGGGGAGACTATCTTCAAGAGGTTCTCATCGTTCGCACTCTCGGCGGCACGGGTCCAGTTGAAGGATCCCGTGAGGGTGATCGAGTCGTCGACGACGGCGAATTTATTGTGCATCAGGCCTGCGCCAGTCTCGTGCCGAACAGGGATCCCGTTGTCAACCAGGGATTCCGCTTTTGAGTAGTTCATATCGACGTTATCGCCGTCCAGGAGCACCCGGATCTTGACGCCTCGAACCTTGGCGGCTACCAAGGCTTCGGCTATGTCGGGATTTGTGAAGATGTATATGGCGACGTCTATTTCAGACGCGGCTTTATTGATGGACTCAATGACAGCCTGCTGGCATCCCTTCTCCTTTCCCTTTTTGATTTTACCTCAAGAGCGCCTCTCTGATCCTTCGGCCTATGCGGGCGGCGGTCGAGAATACCCGGCGCTTGCAGAGCACATATCCCACGGTCTTACTGCCGGTTCCGACCCCAACCTGCTTCAGCTTCTGTGCTCCGGCGATGAGTGCGTCAGGGAAGTGGTCGTCTTTCTTGACGATATGGCCCGCCTGATCCCTGCGCCAGGAGCGGAACTGCCGCAGAAGCGCATACTCCGAAGGCCTGACTCCGATCCGGCCTTTCTCAAAGAGATACGAGAGGATGGCCACTCCCTCTTCTCCTGAGGAAGCTGATGTCTCTCAGGTGGGGACCTACGCTGAGGCCAAGAGCTGCAAGGAGGCGATCTTGATATACCCAACCCTATTGGAGACCCCGTTGGATGAAAGAATAGGAGAAATTAGGGTACGAAACCTGACCTTTTCTTTAGACAGCAATTTAGAGGAAGCAGGGCAAACGTTTATGGAAAACCTGATTCCCAAGAATCCTCTCTAGATGAGAACTCCCTTGTGACTCCCTCCATCGCACCATAGTGGAATTGAGTTAACCCTACACGTCTGCTAACGCAGCCGTGCAGGGAACCCGACGGGGTCCCCGCGAGGTCACGAAGTGAACTCGTGGGGTGAAAGATCGCACCACAGTGGAATTGAAAGCAAGATTACTACTTGGAAGTATCGTGCAGCAGCACACTTTCTACATTGAGTTGGTTTGGGGTTTCTATTCGCAGAGAGGGGCAAGGAGAAAGCCCCAGTGGGGTAAGTTATGAACTTGCGCTATCCTTGAACGCGGCTTCTAATTTCGTCTTGATTTCAGCAATAGCTTCTGTTTCAAATTGAGCAACTGTCATAAGAATCAAGTGTGTGGCGTCTTTGGTTGGCATACTTTCCACTTGCCATAACCCTATATCCAGCAACGCTTGTAGAAAATACGCCCAAGACACTGGTTTGATCTCGTTTTTTTTCATGATCTCTTTGATGTGTTGATGGTAGTGTTGAAGTTTTTCTCTAAACGTCACATGCAGATAGATATTGAGCGGAACATGGCGAAATCGAGTTCGAGGAAGATTTGCCCATCGAGGATTGAGGCCGCAGGATACAATGTGCTCAACTGTGGCTGCCAATCCTTTTTCTTTGTTGTATGTTTGTAGATATTCGTATCCGATTCGGATAATTGCTTCTCCGAAAAGTGCCCAGGAGATCTTGTGGAAATTCTGCATCCGTAGCGATGGGTTAGTTTTCAGGTTACGATAATTCCTGAGCATATTATCTAACCCTATTGCGATTCTTGAATTCGTGATTATCTTTCGTCCTTGGCCCCAAAGCATGTCTGTTCAGGCTGACGGCTCACCGCTATCGGCTGACGGCTGTGAGCGGTTGGCTGTGAGCTTTCTTGTCATGTTTTCCTCCTTCGCCTTGGGGGGTTACGTTTACATAGATTGTAGTCAAAATTCTATCCATGTCAAGTTGCTCTAGGGTGGGCTTTTCGGTAGGATTCTTTGATACGCCGGGTGGTGAGGTGGGTATAAATCTGCGTGGTGGAGAGCGAGGCATGTCCTAGTAGTTCCTGCACCGCACGCAGGTTTGCTCCACGATCCAGCATGTGGGTTGCGAAGCTATGACGGAAGACATGAGGATTGGTCTTCGCGTAGTGCTGAACGATCATCCGCAAGTAACGCACACTGAGCCGTTTTCCGGTCCGTGAAGATCGAACCAGTGGCCCGGATGCAGCTTTGTCTACATAGGCTTTAAGCAAGGTCGCTAATCTATCACCAAGAAAGGCGATCCGTTGTTTGTTTCCTTTGCCATTGACGCGAATGGTTTTCCTCTCGAAATCAATATCCTCCATGTTCAACCTGGCGAGTTCAGAGATACGTAATCCTTCACAGTAGAGAAGTTCAAGGATGATACGATCTCTGAAACATTGAAAGTGGTTATTGAAGATCTGCTCGACTTCTCTTTCAGTAAGGAACCGGGGCAAGGATTGACGATGCCGAGGCGCGATTACAGAACGTGCAGGATTTTGAGAGATAAGCCCTTCAGTCATCAAGTACCTGTAGAAACTTTTGATAGTTGCAAGCCGCCTGCGTACGGTATTAGGATGATGTCTTTTTGACTCCCAGGCTATGAACGCCCTGATTTCATCTCGAGCCGCGTCCATCGGTTTATCCTCATACGAACCCAGGAACTTGCAGAAAAGCTCAAGATCATAGCGATAGGCTTCCAGGGTACGGGGCGATGCCTGCTGAGCATGTAGCACGTCAAGGAACCGCTCAATGATGGGGATTCGGATAGAGTCTTTCATGTCAAGTCTCCTTATTGTTCTGTCCGTAGAATCCGTTGATAGTTATGGACACTTTGCAGGTGAGGTCTTTAGGCGTAGCCGGATCAATCCACCAAACGTAAATTATCTGAAGTTCCTTGATGAGTTTGCGTATTTTTTGCAAAGCTTGTTCGCCTGCGGCGGTTAGGCAGGACGGGCAGAACTTGGGAAGCGTATGTATTATCTTCGGTGTTTCTGCCTCAAACTCCTTGCCGCATCGTTGGCAAACGAAGGTAAGTTTTTTATAGCACGCCATGTCAACCTCCTTTATTTTAGGGCTGATGGCTGACCGCTTCTCGGTTTGTCAACCGATAGTTCCTCAATTTGTCAACCTCCTTTGGTTTGACTACGTTCCAGGTATGATACCAGGCATGGGTTGCTGGTATCTCTAACTTGCATACTTTCTTCCACTCCTTAGCCTTGAAGTGTGCGCTCATAATCTCCAGGAATCGTGCGTACCTGATCGCGTTTGATTCCAACGTTGATGATGCGGATGCAAGGCTTGACGCAAGCATACACCAAACCTGGTCTACTGTTATCCAGTATCCCGAACCGTTCTCCTCTTCGGTCCCGAACAAGCTTCGTCTCCGCGTAGGTGCAGGTCGGTAGTACAGATAGCTTACCGCTTCCCGGGCATGGTCAAGGGTGATGCGTGGTGACTTCGACAGCGCGTGAATGCGAAGCATAAGCCTATAGATTTCGGCAAGTTGAGTGTCATTTGGATGCGGTGTCATCCGCTCGACGTACCATGCCGCAGGGAACTCGACACCATCCGGCCAAACGAACAGCCCAGTCAACCCCAGTGCTCGGCAATCCGGGCACATAACAACGTTCTCATCGCCGTAGAATCGGATGGTCTCAGTAGTGTTGTCTTGTCTATGGCGTATCCACCGGCATTTCTTAGTTTCCGCAGGATAGTGGCTTTCCGTCCGCCAGGGTAGAGGTCGCTTGCAAACACAGCATTCTTTAGTAAGGTTAGAGGTGTGGGGTACTCTGGGGAGATCGTACTTTTCTCCATCGCAATAGTAGACTTGGGTACGAGTATTCAGGAGCTTGATTTCACCGACGGATATTTCCTCAAGCATCTCGTTAAGGCTATAGTAGGCGGCCAGCTTGGGAACTCCATACCAAAGGATAGGAATCCAGAAAAGCTCCGGTCTTGCCTTGCTTACCCGTAGTCCTGCCCTATCAATAGTGTCTCGACAGCTAGAGTCAAGCCCAAGAAGTTTAATCTGGTTCATGTCAACCTCCTTTTATACAAACCCCAGCTTGTGGGCTTTGGTTAGGAGTTGTTGTTTTTGTTTTTTCGTATACGGAAAGTGTCGTCGGGTACAACATCCGTATACCTTTTCTGTCAACTCCACCCAGTCCGGCCAAGTGAAGTCTTTTATTATGCGTTGCCGTTCCTGGTTGCTCATGTCAACCTCCTTTTATTTTATACCGGGGGAGTCCCCGGCAAGTTTGCAGATTTGCCCCGTCCATCGGTTTAACCTTATGCGAACGATGAATAGACCTCGATGCACCCTTGACTGTCAAGCTTTCCCTCGTTTTTCGCTCGTTGTCCGAGCTACCGACCGCAAAAGCGTCACGTCGGCGTCGTCGGGTTTCGATACGGCCTGACTCCTCGCACACAGCGGGATTGATACCCGTCCGATAGTGTGCTACGCCGTGCGGCAGCCTATTCATCATGTCAACTTCCCTAGGCCGGGGGCTTTAGTCTTCACACGCAACGAGTGTAAATGGTTTCAAGTCTTCCAAGGTGTATTCCCTCCATGATCTGTTCGATCTCTTCTATCAACTCCTTGTGCTTTTGCAGAAAGTCCTTAAGAATCTTGTCCTTACGCTTGTTGTAGTATATTCCCAAGTCTGCTAGCGTCGGTGCATCCTTTACGATGGTTGCCACATTAAATCTAAGTCCTGTCTCTGATGCGTGAAGCTTTACGTAGTCGTCGGGCGCTAGAATCAACGGGTTGTCTCCTTGCCAAGAACTAGCTGGGAAAAGGGTGACGCCATAAGCGGCAAGCGTATATTTGTTCTTGGGTTTGCCGTTTTTGTAGACGTAAAGCCGTATCAGCATATATCGGTCCTTATAGAATGTGCCCCAAGGTATGACCTCGCCGTTAAAGGGTACTTTGATCTGTGTATCGTCCCAGGTAGGTGCTGGCTTATCGGTTAGGGTCTCCGCGAGCTGTAGGATTTCTTTGATACGTTGGACTTCGCTTATGGCTCTCTCCTCGTTTTCGATCTGTAGGGTAAGTTCTGCTCGTGCTTGTGTGGTTCTGCGTTCTAACTCGTATGTTGCGTTACGTTTTTGTTGTTCTAGTCGCCGAATACGCTCTCCGTATCGGTCTCTGATTTTCTCATCTCTGGTTCTGGATTGATCATAGAATGCGTCACGTTCTGCGATGAGTCGTTCTCTCTTTTGCCATGCCTCAATCGCTTTTTGTATATTTGCTTTCACGATTCACCTCACGCAAACACAAGCTTAAACTTGCGTTGTTTTTGTGGTTTGTTTGCCTTGTGTATACGCCCAGGGCTTAAGAATACCCAGCGACCGTCAACGTATACCCTATAGCCTCTCTCCTCCGGTTCCCTTTTTTCGTGCTTGACTGTGTGTGCCATGATGTTTCACTCCTTTACTTTAAGGGAACTCTGCGGGCGGTGATTTTTCCTATATGCCCAAACCATTCTTCAGCGTGTTCTATTACTGCATCCAGATCATCCTCCCGGTCGAAGTATTCGTATTCCCCATCCCTGTAGATCTCGTATCCCATCGGAGGTATAGGAACGGGGGGGACCTCTAATGGAGGCAGGGAAGGTTTGCGCATACGTCTTGACCGGTTCTCGCTGATGATTTCCTGTCTCTCCTTGCAAAGCTGTTGATATTCTTTAATGCTTCCCATGATGCACTCCTTACGCCGTTACCGGTGCGGTATGTATCCCTCTTTGAGAATAAGGGATACCCTGATTGATTCTGTCCATGATACCCTTCATGAATTCCCGTAAGATATCAGAACCTCTAGCCGATGTCCAATCCTCTAAACTATGAGGCCAGATAGTATCAAGAGGCATGGACTTGACTTTTTTGATCGCCTTGACATACTGGCCAAGTGTTACCCAGCGATCTATACCAGGGATATAAATCATGCGCTTCATGATGTTATCTCCTTACGCCGTTACCGGTGCAGTTTTGTTTTTTCCTTGCTAGGGCTTGATGATACACTGCTTCTTTATCGTCGCCTGCTGCTAGTTTTTGACCTGTTTCGATATCATAAGCAGTCCAGGCATATCGTCCGTGTGGAAAGCCCTTTGCGTATTGTTCTGGCTTGGTGTTTGGTTGAAACACAAACCGGATTCCGTTCGTTTCTGCTTCCTTGTATGTCATGATTACTCCTTGCCATTACCGGCGCAGTTTAATGTTAGTCTGTCTTATATACCAAATACGCTACATAACCATAAAAACCAGCTAGTAACGTACCTGAGACTACGAACCTAATCAACCCTTCTGCATCCATTTGTATTATTCCCTGTACCCAGATCCACGCAGTCAGTTGAGCGTACTCAACTATAGCCGCGAGAGCTGAAGCTATTATCTGTTCCATGATGTCAACCTCACTACGCGGCTTTCCGCCGCAGTTTAAGATTCCTAGTCCTATTCTTAGTCCTAATCCCTCTGTCTCTTTGATAGTTCTCTTTCCACTCGGCCTTATCAAAGACAATCAAGTTTACTCCGTAGCCGTGCTTGTCTGCTTCTTTGACTAGCTCGTCTTCTTCCGTCCAAGCAAAGCTTGACTTACCTACCAGAGATACAAGCAAGTCCTTGTCTTTCTCCGTGTCACCCTCAAAGCCCTTACTATCACCCACTAGGTTGATCCACTTATTGTTAAAGAGTTCGTCACGCTCTTTGATAGTGTCTTCACTGCGTCCCATGATAGCCTCCTTCTTTGTTGTCCAATGAGCTTGTCTTGTGGCTTCTACCTATAAGACGCACACCCCGTGTCTTTGTTTACTATAATTGTAGTCAAAAAATGCTCTATGTCAAGGTGGGTCGCTAACTGTCAGTACTGCGTAAGATATAGCGTAGAAAAAGTAGTTCACTTGCTTAACCATTCGATAGCTCAATGACTTACAGCATTTGACTCAAGTAACCTTCGCAGTAACGGTACTTGATACTGTGAAACCAGAGCGGGTCGAGCTTGGACTTGACCCTTCCACGCGCGCGCGGGATACACAAGCCCAGCACCTTCACGACTTACGCCTAGTTCCCCTAACATTCATTATGTAAACTTGATTTTTATTGAAAGGGGAGGCAGGCAAGCTACATAGGTACGTAAGTTAAAGAGGGCATTCGGAGGGGCAAAGGGCGTCTGAGGAGGGCTTGAAACGCCTTAAGGGTTCGTGATTCTGGTCTTGTCTCTCCCCGG
>SOJW01000055.1 GCA_004375895.1 Candidatus Stahliibacteriota bacterium | reverse complement strand
CATCATCCCGTCCAACGAAGGTGGTCAATTGAGAGGGGAGATTGTTCGGTAAGGCATCGAGCGTTTGCAGGGGAGGGAAATCAGAGGCAAGCTCTGAGACGATTAATTGGCTGATACGCAGGGGGTGCTGAAGATCCTTCAAGCGATGCTCGCCCAGGTCTTTCAGGCGAATACCATCCGGCAGATCATGTTCAACCAGGGAGGTGGTGGTGGGAGAGAGAAGCACTTGCCCGCCGTGGCCAGCATGAGCGATACGCGCCGCTCGGTGCACATCCATACCCACATAGCCCTCTTCTGCCCGCACCGGCTCGCCTGTGTGCAAGCCCATGCGCACTCGCACTTCGACGCCATCTGGCCATTCGTGCGCCTGGAGCGTTCGCTGGATCTCGGCCGCGGCCGACACGGCTTGACTAGCGCGGGCGAAGGAGACGAAGAAGGAGTCTCCCTGCGTGTCGACCTCCTGGCCTTCGTGGCGGGTGAAGACCTCGCGCAAGATGGTGCGTTGCTCCGCTAGCAGGTCGGCATAGGCATCGCCCAGATGAGCCAGCAGCCGGGTCGAGCCCTCGATATCCGTGAAGAGGAAGGTGACGGTGCCTTGCGGTAATTCTGACATTAATTATCTTGTCGCCTATATCGATACACCAACGTATCTCCATCTAATTGGATATCAGTATAGTCTCTTTCCATATCGGAGGAAAAAATCCCTACGATTGTGGATACGAAGTGAGGCGTGCAGTAGGTTGAGAGACTCTTTTCTTCAGTTGAAGGTAGATCGTATGTCCGTGCGCGTTCGTATGAATTGTACGTCATCGATCTTCGAGCGGTTTGGTGGTTCGAACAAGATGTGTGGGGCAGAATGATAAAGCTTGTTTCTTTGCCAAGGATGTTATTTACCCTGGATAAAATTACGCTACCGCTTGCTTTAACCCAGTTTGGTTTCGCCCACCTGTGTGTCCCACATCCTCTAGGCTTTGACTTTCAGCATCCTGGCCTCTTCTCAACGAGAACGTCCTTGAGTTGGAAGCTGTTAAACCTGGTGTATTGAAATTGCTTCACCCATGGTTTTGCCAGGAATGAAACCCTCCCACCGTAGTAAATGGGGATGACGATAACTTCTTCGGCAACAAGTCGACGATCCGCTCGGCGATACAGCTCCATGCGTCTTGATCGATCAGATGTGCGAGATGCCTCCGCGATCAGTGCATCAAATGTCGGATCTTTCCAACCGAAAGTTTTCCACCCTCTGATAATACCGGATTGTCCTAAAAAGTAATTAGGATCCGGGTGTTCTGCTATCCATCCCGATAGCCACACTTGAAAGTCATCGAATTCGGCCGTGGCAGAATACTCTCGGATCGACGTGGCAATTCCTAAGACCTCCTGCCACTGGCGTGCAATCACGGTAGCCTTCTCAGGATTAATCATATAAAAGCAATTCAAGGTCAAGGGGGGGAAACCTACGCCATCAGGAAACCCGGCATCCGACAATTTAAGGCGAGCAAGTTGTGGGTCATACCGGATCGCAACATCAGGTGAGTGCCCAGGTATCCCAGGAGGGACGAGGCCGCCTTCAGCGGTCAGACTGTCCCCGGTATGTGCTTTCTTCTCAAAGTCCTCTC
>SOJW01000042.1 GCA_004375895.1 Candidatus Stahliibacteriota bacterium | reverse complement strand
TTGACTACGCTACTGTAAAGTACGATTCTTTGGGCAATGAGTTATGGGTAGCCCGCTACGACGGTCCGGGGAATGAAAAGGATAGAGCTTATTCCCTGGCTCTTGATAACTCAGGCAACGTCTACGTGACCGGTTGCAGTAAAGGTTCAGCCCTCCTCGGCACCGATTTTGACTACGCTACTGTAAAGTACGATTCTTTGGGCAATGAGTTATGGGTAGCCCGCTACGACGGTCCGGGGAATGGGACGGATAGAGCCAATTCCATCGCCGTAGACAACTCAAGCAACGTCTACGTGACTGGTGAGAGTGTAGGCTCAGGCATCAACTCTGATTACGCTACAGTCAAGTACGATTCTTTGGGCAATGAGTTATGGGTAACCCGCTACGACGGTCCGGGTATTATTAGTCTTGATAGAGCCTATTCCCTGGCTCTTGACAACTCAGGCAACGTCTACGTGACCGGTTTCAGTCAACGTTTTTTAAGTAAGAACTCCGACTACGCTACGGTAAAGTATGATTCTAGAGGCAACCAGTTATGGGTAGCCCGCTATGACGCTCCGGGGAATGGTTGGGATAGACCCAATTCCATCGCCGTAGACAACTCAGGCAACGTCTACGTGACCGGTTTCAGTAAAGGTTCAGGCACCAACATGGACTACGCTACTATCAAGTACGGGCTGGATGGGCAATAGGGAGTAGTATCGGTTAGTTTCCCCATCCACCGCATCGGCCGCATCGAGAAGGGGGAGGGGGGCGAAGGGGCGTTTCTTGAGATTGAGGGCGAACTGAGGCCTTTGCTTCCCAAGGGTTGGGACCACTTTAGCAAATAAGCCACGTAACTATCCCACTTTTCAGTCGCGATACCTCCAGTAATAATTTAATATAAAATATAGTAGTATCCTTATGAAGGACTTGACAAACATTCAAGATAGCGTATAGTTCTATTGTATGCAACCGGCCGAGAAAACAACAAAGAAAGGAGAAAGACATGAAAAAGCTTCTTCTAATCGCAACGGTAGCGCTGCTTGCAGTAGGCGTGACAGGGGTTGCTGTAGCAGCATCCTCTCCGCCAACCGAAATGAATGTGGAGCCGAATTCCAACAACCAAATTTTGTCGTCAGGCTGGTGGTCCGGTACCGGAGATATCTGGGGCACATTCACCATGGGTTTAACCGTGGATGATGTGAATTGGATAGGCGAGTGGGACAATTCTGAGGCTGGTCGTAACGGAACCATTGAGGGCACTACCTCGTATGTAGGAGATGATTACTATTCAGCTTCCGGTACTTGGATCGAGACCGACCCTTATGGATGGCAAGGCCCCTGGAGTGGTACCTTCTATTTCCCTGATCCGGGAGATACCTGTTATGGCTGGATACTTGCCACCGCGATTCCGCCGGGAAGCGGTACCTTTGGCGGAAACCTTGACTAAGTTAAGGTAACAACCTTAAAACCTTCGGCCGGTTGCATACGTTGTTTGAGAAAAACCGGTATACGGCCGGTCGAGAAACAACAAAGAAAGGAGAAAGACATGAAAAAGATCCTTTCAATCGCTATGCTCCTCATGGTAGGAGCAGCCTTTGCGGCATCAACAATGCCTACACAGACCACTATAGGCCCAACCAGCGATGTCCAGAGCCTGACCATCTACTGCTGGGAAGGCACAGCCTCGGTTCTATGGGATCGCTTCGAGATCTTCTACCACAAGGAAACCGGCGAGATGTGGGGAACCTGGTATCGCGGAGAAGACGAAGGCGGTTGGATTGAAGGCTTTGGCGAGCCGGATCCCACCGCTCCAGCAGAGAACTGGATTGCAGGATCAGGGCGCTTCGACGGCGACGACCGCGGAGAGTGGAAAGGAACGTTCATACTTGACAGCCGATGCTGGGGCAACGTCTGGAACATGATGGTTATCGGCACCTTTAGAGGTCGAGCCTGTCCATAAACCCTTGGCTTAAAAAACCTCGGCCGGTTGCATACGTTTTTGAGAAAGAACGGATATGCAGCCGGTCGAGAAAACAACACAAAGGAGGAAAAGATGAAAAAGATCATTATGCTCGCCCTGCTGGTAGTAGCAGTGATCGCTTTCGCCGCGTCTTCTAACCCCGCAGAGAAAACCGAACTCCAGAACCCTGCCGATCACATCATGTACATAGGCTGGTCCGGTACAGGAACCGGTGCCTGGCAAAAATTCGAGATTTACTACGATCGGGATACCCGCACCTTTGAAGGCAAGTGGTGGTATGACAACACCCACTGCGGCTGGATCGAAGGCAAAGCGGTCAAGGATATCGATGATGTTGGAGTAATAGGCGAAGGCCGGTTCGGCGGCGATTACGCCGGAGACTGGGATGGCACCTTCTACTTCAGAGGGGAATGCTTCGGAAAGACCTGGGCGAAAACCTATCCGCCCGGCGACGGCAAGTTCTACGGGATGTAGGCGACAAATCAAGAAAAGGAGAAGCAATGAAGAAAATCATATCCGTGGCCCTTATTCTTCTGGCGGTAGGACTGATTGCGGCCGCCAGCGGTCCCGCGGAGTCCAAGGCGGTACAGGAGCCTGATGATCCACTCATGTACATATACTGGTCAGGGCACGGCACCGGTGCATGGCGGGAGTTCGAAATCTACTACGATATGGAAACACGACTCTTCGAAGGCAAGTGGCGTAACGGCGAGCGCAGAGGATGGATCGAAGGCGAGGCTGTAGAGGATATAGACAACGTCGGAGTTATAGGAGTAGGAACGTTCGGCGGCGACTGGTCGGGAACCTGGAAAGGCACCTTTTACTTCAGAGGCGAGTGCTTCGGCGAAACTCAGGCTACCACTATCCCTCCTGGATCAGGAAGGTTCTGGGGTATCTAAAGATATCTCACGCCGGCACTCGTGCTGGCGCGGGGCCCCCTAATTGCTCCTTGTGCCCTTTAGGGTAAAAGATCGCAGGGGATAAAAGAGAATAGTTTGACCCCTCATAAGCTGTGAGCCGTTAGCTGTCAGCGCGTAGACTTCAGATCAGATACGTCAGTCCCGTAATCTCCCTAACCTCTTTCATGGTTTCCTGGGCGATCTTTCTAGCCCTCTCGGTTCCGTCTCTGATAATCTCTTGAACCTTATCCAGATTAGCCATGAGTTCCTTTTGACGTTCCTGGATTGGAGCCAATAACTCCAGAATATTCTTTATAAGTATGGCCTTGCAGTCCAGGCAGCCGAAGCCCGCGACTCGGCACTCTTTGGCGCAGTAGGCCTGCTCCTCCTTGGAAGAAAAGAACCCATGCCAGGTAAAGATGTTGCAGATCGAGGGGTTGCCCGGATCTGTGCGTTTTACCCGTGCCGGATCGGTGACACCCTGCTTGTTTATCTTCTCCCGGATCACGTCAGGCTCGTCATCAAGATAGATGCAGTTGTCAAGGCTCTTGGACATCCGGTTCTTCCCGTCAAGCCCTATCACACGCGCCTGGCTACCGATTATCTCCCTCGGCTCTGGGAAGAAGGAACCGAACCGCGCGTTGAACGCTCGCGCGATCTCGCGGGTCAATTCGAGATGCGGGCGCTGATCCTCACCAACTGGCACGGCGACCGACTTGTAGATCAGGATGTCTGCGGCCATCAGCACCGGGTAGTTGAACAGGCCCATGTTGACGTTGTCCGGTTGCTGGCGCGCCTTCTCCTTGAACGTGGGCACCCGCTGAATCCATGGCAGAGGAGTCACCGTGGCCAGTATCCAGGCTAATTCCGCATGCTCTTGAACGCCTGACTGAAGCATCAGCGTGGCTTTATTTGGATCGAGCCCACATGCAAGGTAGTTGACTGCCGCGTTGATGATTCGCTGTGACATCTCCTTGCTTTTGTATATCTGGGTCATTGCGTGCAGGTCTACGATACCGAAGATGCAGTCGTATTCCTCTTGCAGCGGCACGAACTGGCTGATCGCCCCAAGGTAGTTGCCTATGTGCAGCCTGCCTGAGGGCTGTATCCCTGAAAAGATCCTTCTCCCCGTAACACCCGTAACACTCCCTTTGGAGTCACCGGTAGTTGGCGTGTTAGCGGTCATTGGGCTTCCTTGATCTTGGGTAATGCATGATGTTCAAGGACGCGAAGTGCGGTAAGGGTATCTTGCTCGTTTGCATGACCCATGTGGCCGAATCGGATAAGCTTGCCTTTGAGTTCGGCTTGCCCGTTGGCGAAGAGGATACCTTCTTTCTCCTTGATCTCCGCAATTATCGGTGTGCTTTCCACTCCGTCAGGCATTTTTATTGCCGAGAGTGCGTTGGATGGATTGCGGGGAAGGAATGAAAACCCCATCGTTCCTGCCTTTTCTCGGAAGAAGCTTGCCCAGTGCGCGTGATCGGCCCAGACGTTCTCGATGCCGCGCTCCTTGAACTTCTTTATTGTGGTCGCCAGGGACATCATCACCGTGATCGCGGGTGTCCATGGGGTAAAGCCCTTCTGGCGGAACTTCTCGGCGATCTGCATGTTGAAGTAGTATTTCGGGAGTGTGGAGTTTTCTGCCAGCTTCCAGGCTCGGTCGTTTATGACAACCGCTGCTAAACCGGGAGGCGCACCGATTGCCTTCTGGGAGCCGCCGATCGCCACATCCACATTCCACGCATCCATGCGAAGTTCGTCCGCGATAAGCCCGGCGATTGAGTCCAGAACGAATATCTTGTCGTGACGCCCTACGATCTCGCCCATAGTTTTAACGTCGTTTTTTGCACCTGTGGAAGTCTCCGTAAATGTAGAAAGCACCGCCTTGATCAAGGGGTTGGCGCGAAGGGCGTCATCCACCATCGCAGGATCAACACTCTGGCCGAACTCGAACGGAAGGTAAGTGACCTTGAGGCGGAAGGTATCTGCAAGTTCCTTCCAACGCTGTCCGAACTTCCCGATCGAGGTTACCAGTACCTCATCTCCTTCAGAAAAGAGATTAACGAGCGCGGCCTCCATCCCGCCGGTGCCTGATGAGGTAAAAAAGAATATCCGGGCGTCGGTGAAGAGGATCTTTTTAAGGTCCTCGGTTACCCTCCCGACCACCTCTGCGAAAGAACGATCACGGTGATAGGGGAAACGCTTCCCGTGCTCCTCAAGAACCTCTTCCGAGACCTCCACCGGGCCAGGGGTGAACAAACGATAGTTAACCACCAAGAGCCTCTCTGGAATGCTTTATGGCACAGAACTCTCCGCACATGGTACACACATCCTCGGCCTGTTTTGGGTAGCGGTCGAAGCGCTTGCGGGCCTCCGCTGGATCAAGCGAGGCCGCTATCATCTCATCCCACTTGAATCTCTCGCGCAGCTTTGACATCTCTTCGTCCCACTTGCGTGCCCGCTGCGGGTACTTTGCTATGTCCGCGGCGTGAGCGGCTATCCGGCTCACGATCGTTCCTACTCTGACGTCGTCGGCATCAGGCAAACCAAGATGCTCGGATGGGGTAACGTAGCATAGGAAGTCAGCGCCGTGCATTCCCGCAATCGCACCGCCGATCGCCGAAACGATATGATCATAGCCCGGAGCAACGTCGGTTACTAGCGGCCCTAAAACATAGAACGGCGCGCCGTGGCAGATCTCCTTTTGCAATTTGACATTCATCTCGATCTGATCAAGCGGCATGTGACCCGGTCCCTCAACCATCGCCTGCACGCCTCGATCACGCGCCCGATCCACCTGCTCGCCGATGATCAAAAGCTCCTGGATCTGGGGACGGTCGGAGGCATCCGCAAGAGCGCCCGGTCTTAGGCCGTCGCCCAGACTCAGGCAGGCGCCGAACTCACCGGTCAAATCAAGCAGCCGGTCAAAGTACTCTGCAAGAGGATTTTCGGCTTTATTGAACATCATCCACTCAACCATCATCGCGCCGCCTCGGCTCACGATACCGGCAAGACGCTTGCGATTACGAAGCCTCTCTACCCCTGCTCGGGTAAGACCTGTATGTACGGTAAGGAAATCAACACCATCCTCAAGATGCTTGCGAATCCCTGCGAATATCTCGTCCACCGAGAGCTCAACGAGTGATTTCTTGAGCTTTGGGGAGTCGCAGGCAGCCTGATAGATGGGCACCGTGCCTATGGGAACGGTTGAAGCAGCGATGATCGCTTGACGAACCGCATCAATATCACCGCCGGTGGATAGGTCCATCACCGTATCAGCACCTGCATCTATCGCCGCGCGAAGCTTTTGCTTCTCCTGCTTTAGATCTGCAATCGAAGGTGAGGTGCCTATGTTTGCGTTGACCTTGGTACGCAGTCCTTGTCCGATTCCTATCGGTTCAATCTCCTGCGGGCGCTCGCGGTTGTAAGGTATAACAATGGTCCCAGCGTCAAACCCTTTACGCACAACCCTCTCATCAACCCCCTCTGCAGCCGCAACCTTCTTGACTAACACTTCGTCTGTGAGCATAATAGGTAATTATAGACCTCAGTGTTATGATGTCAAACGTCTTTAAAGGGACGAGTCTAGGAAAGGAGCAATCGTCGCAAACATCTTAGCCTTGATATTGACCCTGTGGGGAGCTACCATAACGGGCTCTGTGGTTGACAAGGAGACCGGCGAGGCTATTGCAGGCTGCAGCGTCTATCTTGAGGGTACGGAGTTCGGTACCTCTACCGCCTCGAACGGCTACTACAGGCTGGATCGAATGCCTCGCGGGAATTACAATCTTGTATTTTCCATGATCAGCTACAAGGAGATCAAACGCAGGGTGGCGCTTGAGAACGAGGCCTCGGTTCTCTACGAGAACGCCAGGCTCGAGCGAGCGCCCATCCAGATGCCTGCCGTTGAGGTTTCCTCGCGCAGGATCGAGTTCGAGCAGGAGGTAACCGCCTCATCCTTCAGGATAGATAAGGAAGCCCTTAAACACATCCCGGTGATGGTTGAACGCGATTTGTTTCGAACGCTCATGACATTGCCCGGAGTAACGTTCGTGAGCGACTTCACCTCCGCCCTTTACGTCAGGGGCGGCAGCCCGGATCAGAACCTCGTGCTTCTGGATAACATGGTGCTCTACAACCCCTTCCACTTCGGTGGCTTCCTTTCCACCTTTATGATCGATGCCGTAGAAAGTGTTGAATTTCTTACGGGCGGCTTCCCTGTGCGTTATGGCAACAGGCTTTCCGCGGTGCTTGACGTTGAGAGTGTCGATCCAGAACCCCTGGGAGGTTATCTCTCCACCAGCCTTCTGGCAACCGAGGGGGCTGTGTGGGGGCGTCTGGGCAAATTCGGGGGGATCGTTACCGCACGCCGAACCTATTTTGATAAGGTCATACCCATCTTTCTTGATTTCGATTTCCCATACTACTTCTACGATATACACGGTAAGGGAAGTTGGCGCGTCACCCCTAAGACAAGGATTGAAGGGACTTTTTTCAACACAAAGGATAAGCTCGACTTAGCGGATCAGAACATCCCTATAGGTGCTGGTTGGGAAAACCGGCTTATAACCCTGAGGTTGATTCAGGAGCTTGGGGACCCCTGGGTATTCAAATCGTGGATCGGCTGGAGCGGCTATATGGCTCACATGCAGTTCAGCGACATCCTCTCGGACACCAATCGCATCGATGACCTCTCGCTACGCTCCATGCTCGTGCGGGCAGGGGAGACATCCACCTTTGAGGCGGGTAGTGAGGTGAGTTACACGAGGTTCATCTACAAGACCGACGCCGAACCCTTTGCCACCTATAACATCGAGGGTCGGCCGCTTTATTCTTCCCTGTATCTCTCCTGGCGCTACAAGCCGCTGCCTGTATTCCTGTTCCAGGCAGGCGGACGCCTAAGTTTCTACTACGGATCGTATCCTGACACCCTGCGGGATTCGCTTACAGGTGACGTTCTGGGTGTTGATACCCTGATAAGGCGTGATCTTCAACCCGAACTGAGGCTCTCAGCCAAGTACTTCCTCACCGCGGACGACGCCTTCAACCTCTCGGTGGGGAACTTCTACCAGAACCTTGCGATGATCATGCCGCAGGGAGGGCGCATACCCACAAACTTCTGGATACCGGTGTTCGGCAAGTACGAACCCCAACAGGCGATCCACATAATCGCAGGATACGAGCACCTGTTTGCCGACGGTTCACGTGCAAGGATCGAGCCTTACTACAAACACTACCCGTATCTCCTGGTCTTCAACGAGGAGTTGGACATTGCGGATGCGACCGGGAACATCTTCAGCCCTGGTGCAGGCCGCGCCTGGGGGGCAGACTTCAGCATTGAAAAGGCATCAGGCAATCTTACCGGTTGGGTATCCTACTCGCTTGCGTTCAGCCGGTTTATATCCGACACGCTTGAGTTCTACACCAACTTTGACCGCCGCCACAACCTTAATGTCCTGGGTACTTACGACTTGGGCAAGAACTGGCGTGTAAATGCGCACTTTACCTTTGCCAGCGGCATGCCCTACGCCGGAACCCTGGGCCGCTACAGGATGTGGTACTGGGATCCGGTTCGTCAGGAGTGGCGTTACCAGTGGATGACCATCGAAGCGGATCGCAACAGCCTGCGGTTTCCTGCCTATCACCGGCTGGACATCGGCGCGAGCAAGGCCTGGGAGTTCCGATGGGGAACCCTTACCGTCCGCGCCGACATCATCAACCTCTACAACCACAAGAACGTTATGCTTTATTACTACGATTTATCTAATGAACCACCGGTGCAGCGGAGTGTGAACATGATACCTCTCTTCCCCTCCGTTGGAGTAGAGGTGAGGTTTTGATGAAGAGATTGCTTCTTTTGGGTCTGACTTTGTTGTTATTTGCCAGATGTGAGTCGAGCGAAGATTACATTTTTGAATCCCAGCCGAACATCCTTGCCTTGATGCGGATAAAGGGAATTGAGCATTCTTATCAATATCCTGAGCAGGTTATTACCGTGGATCAGAGTTATGATATTAAGGATACAGTTAATCAATATGGTGTTAGAGGTGCACAGGTTACAGTGTGGGGTGAGGATGGATCTTTCTTTTTCTTTTCATGGCGTTCCCCTGAAGAAGACTATCGTACTAAAGCCAATTTCAACGATACAACTCTCTATCACCTGGAAGTCATCTTACCCTGGGAGGATACCGTAACCGGCGAGGCTTATATGCCTTCGCCTATTCAAATCTCAGCACCGGCGGACTCTGATACGGTTTCCATCTCGGCAGAGCCTTACGATCCGCATGTCATTACCTGGAACTCGTGCAAGAACACCGAGCTTTACGCCCTTTACTGCATCCCTGACGTGGATGACTCACTCTACAAGAACTACCCGAATTTCCTGTTCTTTCCTTCCTTTACCAACGACACGAGCTACGCGTTTTTCCTCCAGCGTATGTTAGCCCCCTGGATTTATGATGAATACTACGTCCTGCGGGTGATAGCCGTTAGCCCGGAGTATGTAGATTACATGGGATGGGGACCGAGTGGAAGCGTAAGCAATCTTTCGGCTGGCTACGGCATGTTCGGCGGCATAGCCGAGGACTCGGTGCGGGTATATATTGTGGAGTAGGGTGTAATATGTCGGAGAAGGGTAAGAAAAAATCTAATCAAGCTAAGCGACACCATTATATCCCTCGGTTTTATTTAAATGGATTTACCCAGGAGGACGGTTCCTTATGGATGTTTGATTTAAAGATGGGTAAGAAAAGCAAAGTCCATCCTAAAAATGTGGCGTGGCAAAAGGATTTCTATAGAGTAAAGGTAGCTACTGGAGAGGAAGATATATTTGAAAAAGAGTTTGCTAAGATTGAGAAGGATTCAGCCGAGGTGATTAAAAGAGTTGTTTCAGAAAAGGTTCTTCCCACGACGGATAGTGAAGATTATATCATTCTCATGAAGTTTATCGCTTTACTGAGAGTCCGTACCCCAAAACCTTGGGAGGCATCCGATAAATTCACTAAAGAAGTTCTGAGAACGATGATTGCTGTAATGACTCAGTCAGAGGAAATTTGGGAAGCTCAAAAGAGAAGTTTACAAAGAGAGGGAGTAGATGTTTCTTCTTTGACGAGAGGGCAGATGCAAGAAGTTGCAGATGAAGATAAATATGAGATTGAAGTTCCGAAGGAAGAATATCTTTCTACCTTGTTTGATCAACTGAATGTTCTAATCCCAGTGCTTGCCAAACGTAACTGGTCTTTGGTTTTTCCTTATAACAAAAACTACAATTTTATTTGCTCCGATTTTCCTGTGGTCATAAACTGGACTGTTCCAATGCCTCCTATTCGGAAACCAGGATTCGGACTGGCTAATACTTGTGTCTTAGTTCCCCTTGCTAAACAAATGTTAATGATAGGATCTTTCGAATTACCTAGGTTAACTTTCCGAGTGCTTCCTTCCTTTGTGGCATTGGTTAATAGGTTGATTGCTAATGCGGCTGATAGGTTTCTTTTTTTACCAGACGAAGACTTTATTTGGCTAAAGGACGATCAGACGATAGGCAATGTGAATGAATTAATCGAGAGGATTAAAAAAAAGCACGTCAAGGGGGTGCCTTGACAAGCCAAGCCTCGCCGCTACAATAAACTATGTCAATGATACTCGACGGGAAGAAAGTGGCTGCCGAGAAGCGGGGACTCCTTAAATCCAGGATAGAGGAACTCGGGGCTAAGGGGGTGACCCCGCAGCTTGCATTCCTTTCGGTGGGTGCGGATGAGGCCTCTCTTTCCTACCAGCGTTCCCAGGAGCGTACCTGCAAGAAGGTGGGTATAGCTACCAGTCCTATCAACCTTCCTGCCGATGTCTCTGAAGACGAGTTGCTGGATACCCTCTTCGATCTCAACGAGGATAACAATGTTCACGGGATACTCATTACCCTGCCTCTACCCAAGGGGATAGACGAAGAACGCATCCTGGGAGCGATCAATCCTGCCAAGGACGTCGATTGTCTCAATCCCATAAACCGGGGCAGATTAGCGTTCGGCAAGGCCGAGTTCCTGCCAGCTACCCCTGCGGGTATCGTCTCCCTGCTTGAGGCATACGAGATTTCACTTACCGGCAAGCACGTCGTCATATTGGGTCGAGGCAAGGCGGTTGGTTGGCCACTGGCCCAGATCCTTCTGCGCAAAGAGAAGATGGGCAACGCCACCGTTACCGTCTGTCATTCACGCTCAGGCGATCTTGCCAAATACACCCGTAACGCAGATATAGTAGTTGCGGCGATCGGAAAGGCGCGTTTTGTAGGCCCTGAATTCGTGCATGCCGATCAAGTAGTCGTAGATGCAGGTATCAACGGTGAAGATACGCCTGAAGGGTGGAAGATGGTTGGGGATGTTGACTTTGGGCGCGTTTCGGATATAGTTAACGCTATAACACCGGTCCCGGGCGGGGTCGGGCCTATGACCGTGGCTATGCTTCTCGCAAACGTAACCGCCGCGGCAGAAAGGAGGCTTCTATAGAGCGTTACTTGTAGATGTATGATTCTATCTTTATATCCAAGGTGAGGGCTGAGGGGGTAGGATGGATTTAGTCGGCTTAATAGAGGGGAAGTGTCGGGTTATCGAAGCGGCGCTTGCGCAGTATCTCCCCGATGACGGGCACACGCTTACACAAGCGATGCGCTACAGCCTGTTCGCAGGCGGCAAGCGGTTAAGGCCGATACTTGCGCTTCTCGCTTATGAGGCGGCCGGGGGGGAGGAGACGGATGGGATTCTTCCCGCTGCATGCGCTTTAGAGTACGTTCATACATTTACCCTGATCCACGATGATCTGCCCTCGATGGACGACGACGACTTCCGCAGGGGTAAGCCCTCCAACCACAAGGTGTTTGGTGAGGGTATGGCGGTTCTGGCAGGCGACGCCTTGATGATTGACGGCTTCGGTCTGGTGGCGCGTTCAACGGCCCGTCCCGATCTTCTCAATCGTGTTTTGGCCGAGTTCAGCCGTATCCTGGGGGCTCGAGGTGTTACCAGGGGGCAGGCGGATGACCTCTACGGTGGTGAGGTAAACCCCAAATTCCTGCGTCATATCCATCTTCGCAAGACCGCACTTTTTATATCGTTCTCCATGCGTTTGGGTGCGATTCTTGCCGGGGCGCAAGACGAGCTCATTGATTCCTTAGGTTGGGCCGGGATACTGGCCGGGATGGGATTCCAGGTGCGCGACGACGTGCTTGACGTAACCAGCTCCCTCAAGGAGCTGGGTAAGACCCCGGGGAAGGACGAGGCGGAAGACAAGCTCACCTACCCGGCGCTTTACGGACTCCAACGCTCACAGCACATCGCAGAAGGTTATGCCCGCCGCGCAAGACGGATATTTGCCGGGCTAGGCCCGCAGTGGTCTGTGCTTGTAGACCTTACAGATTACCTTGTGGATAGGCGCAGATGAGTATCCTGGATAGGATAGATTCACCCGCCGAGATCAAGGATTTGAAGCTTGCCGAGCTCAAGCAACTGGCCCACGAGGTGCGCCAGCGGATACTTGAGGTTACCAGCCGCAGGGGGGGCCACGTTGCCCCCAATCTGGGAACGGTAGAGTTAACCATCGCCCTGCATTACGTGCTCGATGCCCCTGAGGATAGGATCATCTGGGATGTTGGGCATCAATGCTATACCCACAAGCTTTTAACAGGCAGGCGCGAGCGCTTCGATACGCTACGCCAGTATAAAGGCGTAAGCGGGTTTCCCAGACGAGAAGAAAGCATCTACGACGTATTCAATACCGGCCATGCGGGGACCTCAATCTCCGCCGCGTTCGGTCTGGCAAAGGCTCGTGATATGAGGGGCGAGGATTTCAAGGTGGTTGCTGTAGTCGGTGACGGCGCCATAATCTCCGGCATGGCCCTGGAGGCGCTCAACCATCTGGGAGATTCTCAGACGAATCTTTTGGTTGTTCTTAACGATAACGCGATGTCCATCGCCCGCAACCCTGGTGCGCTCTCCACATATCTTAACCGTTTAATAACAACCAAGTTATACCAGAGTTTTCGCGCAAGGGTGTGGAACTTTCTTGGGCGTTTCTTCCGCACCCGAGGTGACTACTTTCGCGGCTGGGCAAAGCGTTTGGAGAGTGCGTTTAAAGGCGTTCTTACTCCTGGAGCACTCTTTGAAGACCTGGGGTTCCACTATTTTGGGCCTATCGACGGCCATAATCTCAAAGAGTTGATTCGCTACTTCGAACGCATGAAGGAGATTCCCGGGCCGGTGTTGCTCCATGTAGGGACCCAGAAGGGGCATGGATTCAAGGGAGCGACCGATAATCCGGAGGTCTTCCACGGAGTAGGACCTTTCGATCCCAAATCATGCCTCGTTGCTCCAAGCAAAGCTCAGAGTTACTCCAACTTCTTTGGTTGTATCCTTACCGAGTTTGCGAAAGACGATCCACGAATAGTTGCCATCACCGCTGGGATGGCCCTCGGAACCGGTCTTACTGAGTTTCGCGAGCAGTTTCCGGACCGCTTCTTCGACTTCGGGATCTCAGAAGAGCACTGCGCTACCTTTGCCGCTGGCCTAACCCTACGCGGTATGAAACCGGTTTATGCTGTCTACTCGACTTTTCTTCAACGGGCCTTTGATCAGATCATACACGACGTTGCCCTTCAGAACCTTCCTGTTGTGTTTGCCATAGATCGAAGCGGTGTGGTTGGGGCGGACGGTCCAACTCACCATGGGGTATTTGATCTCTCCTACCTGCGTATGATCCCCAACATGATCGTTGCCGCCCCAAAGGATGAGGCCGAACTGCGGGATCTTCTCTATACCGCCCTTGGCTACGAGGAAGGCCCCTTCGCCATCCGCTATCCCCGCTCGAATGTCGTAGGGGTAGGGGTGCCGTCACAGCCAAGAGAGGTCCCGATAGGCTCTTGGGAGAAACTTGTAGAGGGTAAGAAGGTCGCGATACTTGCGACGGGTACAGGGGTGCAAATGGCTGCCAAGACTCTAAAACTTCTTGGCAAGAGATGCCCTACACTCGTGAACGCAAGATTCATAAAGCCTTTGGACGAGAAGTTACTCGAAGAGATCGTCAAAGACCACAGCGCGATTGTGACCGTGGAGGAGAACGCCCTTGCAGGAGGTTTTGGCTCGGCTGTTCTCGAGTGGTTACATGATCACAAGGCTGGTATCCCTGTAGAGCGCATCGGGTTGCCGGATCGCTTCATAGAGCACGGGTCGCAAGAAAGGCTATTAGCAGAATGCGGAGTGAGCGTTGAGGGGATCGCTCGCACGGTTCGCAGGGTGTGGCAGGCAAGATGAGTCTAATTTTGGCTTTCCTCATCATCGTGCAGACCGACGAGATCCGCGAGTCCGGTTATGGGCTGGAGATTCGTCCGGTGGTCGATTATGAGGCGGGACTGGTTTACTATGAGGAGTGGGTGGACTCGGTGTATCTGGGGGTGGAGGCTGTCCAGACGCTTGATGAGTATCTTGCATCTATGGAGCGAGGTCTCTCGTTTGAGGAGTTTAAGAAACGTCTGCGCGAGCGGGCAGCTGAGAGCGAAACCAGGGGGGTTGAGGGGATTATACCGGACATAAAGATCCAGATAGGGAAGGAACGAACCGACGTTCAGGTAAGCGGTCAGGACAGGATTACCATGGGTTCATCGGCCTCCTTCTACAAGGAGCGATATCTTTTTGAAGAAGAGGAGAATAAAACCAACTTCCTATCCGGAATCAAGTTGGAGCAGGAGCTTGACGTTTCCGTAAAAGGGGTGATTGCACGAAAGACCGAGGTGGTGATAGATCATACCTCAGGAGGAAGCGAGCTTACCGATAAGAACAAGGTGCGCATCGCCTATACCGGTGACGAGGACGAGATCGTAAAAAAGATAGAGGCGGGTGATGTTGCCTTGAACCTGCCTTCACACCAGTCCCTTCCGGCTCACCAGGGGCTTTTCGGTATCAACACCCAGGCGAAACTCGGCCCGGTTGATCTTTACGCGGTGGCTTCTCGTGAACAGACAAAATCAGGTACCAAGGAGTTTACCGGCAAATCCGAGACTCAACAGGGTGAGATTCAGGACCGAGACTTTATACAACGCCGCTACTTCTACGTCTTCCACGAGGGGCTGCGCGACACCGTGAACCAGACGGGTATAGAGAACAACTTCCGGGTCTATCTTGATGATGGAACCGGTAGGGTACCTGAGAATCGGCAGGGATGGCCTGGTTCGGCATGGCTGTATCCCAACGATACGACTATCAGGGATGAGGTGCAAGAGAATAAAAACTTCTATCTGCTTATCGGCGGTGCTGATTATGAGCTGCGACAGTATCGGGAAGGTTGGGTTATCGAGCTTAAGAAAAGCGGTGTGCTTGCAGTGGCTTGTAAAAACTCTTCAGGTGTTTCCTACGGTCGGATAGATACAGTTTCTGTTCCAGACACGACCGACAGTGTCGTAGCGAATCTTTTGCTTGTATGGCCCAAGAACCCTGATACCGATAGCAAGTGCTGGACGAACATGCGCCGCAATCATTACAACCTGCCTGGGAAGCTGGGGGTTTCCGAGATCAAGGTTGAGGTTTACCATCTGGATCACGGGGTGTGGGTTCCAAGGGACAGCAAGGGGAACCGCTACTCCCACCTGCTCGGTCTTACCACAAACAACAGCACAAACATACACAAGCTCACCCCGGACGAGCAGCGCCTGGGGGAGTTGATCTTCGATACACTTTACCCATTTACCAGTCCTGCGCTTGGGTCGGATACCGTTCACGAGATATATTGGACGAGAAACCTGGGCCCCGAGCACGGCGGTGTCTACAAGATAGCGTATGAATATGAATCGCTTGTCCAGAGCTATCCACTTGATCCTTTTATAGAGAAGAACAGCGTAGAGGTCTGGGTGAACGGCGAGAAGCTCGATTCCACCCTGTACAACGTTGACTACACTACCGGGACAGTTACTATTCTTAAGTCGATCCAGAAAACCGATGAACTCAAGATAATCTATGAGACCAAGGAGATTTTTGCGCTTGACCGTAAGTCTCTTCTGGGCCTCAGGGCTGAGAGTGAAGTCGCAGAGGGGGTTAAGTTGGGAGGAAGCCTCCTTTTCCGCAAGGTAGGCTACTCGATTGAAGGCAGGCCTGTGCTTGGTCTTGAGCCCTTCTCCCGCACCATAGGGGAACTTGACCTTGCCGTTGAGCGCAAGCTGGGGTTCCTTACACGCTGGATTGACCGCTTACCATTGGTTTCCACGGAGACCCCTTCACAGTTTAATCTAAACGTCAACTCGGCGATATCCATGCCCAACCCTAATACGCATAAGTCGGGATCTGTGTGGCTTGATGACTTCGAGAGCACAAGAGAGACTCGTGCCGTGGGGCTGAGTACCCCTGCCGATTGGTATACAACCAGCCCTCCTCTTGATGAGGAGACGAAGCTGCCGCTTGATACGGCTTACTACTCACGCAGACGCCCCCGCTGGCGCCTGCAGGACATCCCGGACGTGAGGTATGAGATATACGCAGAAGAGACCCCGGTAGGTCAGCTGCCTCAGCAGGGCAGCGCCCTGAAGATTACCTGGGACCCGCAAAGGGATACTTCTCACTGGACAGGCATAATAGGTTCAACATACGGACGACTGCCTCTGGATATCAGCGAGGCCGAGAACCTTGAGTTGATCCTGAAGCCTGGAAACGCGGGCGGTAAGATACGCTTTGAGTTCGGTTCCGAGATCGACGAGGACCAGCTCAGGCGGAACAAGAGCGGTGAACTGGTTGGGCTGGGTTATCTGAACAAGGAAGATAGAGACAACAACAACGAGTACAGCAACGACGAGGATACGGGTCTGGATGGGGTCCCAGGCGTTGATTCGCTTGAGGTATCCGGTGACGATGCCAACGACGATTACAGCTCGGGTTCGAATCCGAATGGAACCGAACGCAATGGACGTCTGGATTCCGAGGACCTTTTGCGTGACGGTTTCAGCCGCAGCAACGACTACTATTCCTTTACGCTTGACCTTAAGGATACCGAGTTCTTTTCCGAGTATGTGGATAGCCTGGGAGAGAGGGGTTGGATTAAGGTAAGTGTGCCTATTGGTGATACGTCCTTGCATGATACGTCCGGCTCGCCGGACAAGTCTGCGATCTCGATGTTCAGGATCTGGTTTGACGGGATGGATGATGATATCGAGATACTCTTGTACTCCTGGGATTTCGTGGGCAACAAGTGGAAAGACGCGAAGGTCTTCACGCTTGACTCCACAGATGTGGACACGTTGAGCGAGCGGGTATTTATAGACGTTATCGGTTCCCGTAGTGCCGGCTACACTTCGCCTTATAAACCTGGCAAGACAGCCACCGGAGAGAAGGAAGAGGATAATTCTCTTCGTGTAAGGTATGAAAACATTGCCCCTTCCCACGGCGCGAAGGTATCTCGCTGGGATTACACCGCCGAGGACTTTCGAGGCTATCAAAGGGTTAAGCTTTACGTGCATAACGATGCGAACGATCCTTTATTCTACCTGCGCATGGGCACTGATTCCATGAGCTACTACGAGGTGCGCAGCCGTATCTCTGAGGGCCAGGTGCCCGGCCAGGCAGAAGATACCCGGTGGCAGGAGTTTACCTTTGAACTTGAGGACCTTGCCAAGCTGAAGGTTGATTTCTACGACAGCCTTCGTTATCGTGATTCGCTGAAGTTAGGGGTTGCCTCTGAGGACGACCCTCGGCTTCGTGTCCGCGGCGTTCCATCCTTTGCACAGATCAAGTACTTCGAGTTGGGTATAATCAACGAACGGGGTTCGGAGTCTATTACAGGCGAGATATGGTTCAACGACATCCGTCTTGAAGGCCCATACCGTGAGGTAGGCACGAAGCTTTCGGCGAACAGCAGTCTGGTTCTGGCGGATGTGGGCCGGGTTTCAGCCAACTACAGCCGCGACGATGGTAAGTTTATTGACTTTATAAGTCCGCAGGGTCCCCGTACGAGAGGAGAGACCCACAGGGCAGGCGTAAGCGGGAACGTAAACGTCGAGAAGTTCGGCCTTGACCGCCTGGGCTTCAAGTTGCCCCTCAACTTCGGTTATTCCCTGACGCGCTCTATGCCTCGCTACTCAGCAGAGATCACCGACTGCGTCCTTGAGGGGGAGGAGCTTGAGGTCCGCAGGGAGCGCAGCGACGTCAAGACCCTTTCCTTCTCAACATCGCATCCACAATCCAAATCCAGACTCCTGAAGTATACCCTCGATGCAGTCAGGGCATCGGCAAACTACAAGGCAAGTGCTTCAAATACCAACGCCGGGCTTGGAAGGGATACATCCTTTACCCAGAACTATGCGGCTACTTACTCTGTTACACCGGACCTTTACTTCACCATCTTCAAGAAGGAGAAGATTCGTTACTTCCCCAACTCAATCAGTCTCTCGGCGAACTTCGACAAGGCTAACTCCGTTTCATGGTATCGTTCTTCTGTTCAGGACACGTGGTATGAAACCCCGGTAAGCAACTCATCCTTGAATTGGGGTGCTGGGGCTTCTTATTCGCTGATTCAGTATCTTCCCATTACAGCCAACTACTCTGAGACGAGGTCTCTTAAAGGCGATTCAATCAAGCCGGATATTCGGTTGGATGATCTTGTTGGTTCCGAATACGCCGTCAGAAACACATCGCTTTCAAGCGGTATCAAGAATATAAATCTTAGATCTTTTGGTCGGCCTTCGATCTCTGTATCCAGTTCGTTTACGGAGGATCGTTCAGAAGGTATCCATGAGCAGTTTGTCAATCTAGGTTATGAGTCCGAGACCGTTCGCAACCTCACCAACAATGGGAGAATAACCTTCGCCTGGAGCGGCTTCAACCCCAACGGGCTTATTACCGATGCCAAGAGCAAGGTTGAGAAGAACTTAAGGGAGGTAAGACAGCAGCTAAGGGAATCGGGCAGAGATTCATTGAAGGATGCTGAAGAACCGAGTGACTCGTTGCCTCCGGATACGCTGGATTCCCCGCCTCCTGACAGCTTGCCTGGAGACACCTTGTTCCGAGACACCTTGCCACCGGATACCTTATCCACAGATACCCTGCCTCCTGACTCGGTTGCTGAAGAACCGCAGAGGAAGCTCTCGCCCGAGGAAAAGCTATACGAGGAACGTCTCTCACACTTGGAGACCATAGGCAAGGTCACCAAGATCTTGATGCCTCTGAGTGCAGACGCGACCTTTAGCCGCTCCTCCGGTTATGGATGGTATACCGGTGATTTCGATTGGAGCAAGGAGTGGGATTATATTGTTGGTTTAAGTGACGTTATTGTGAGCGACTCCGTGGATACATTGTATAGCCATAGCCAGCCTAAGGCAAGCAGGGGGTGGAACCAGTCATATAAAGCAAGCTCTGGCGTATCCTTGTTTGGATTGGTTGCAAACGGAAGTGTGAGCTACACCTACTCGGAGAATACCCAGTATTCAGGAAGGCTCGCTTACAACAACTCCTGGACTTTGCCTTCGGTCTCGGTTTCATACAACAAGATCGGGGAGCTTCTCAAGAAGTGGGCCAACTCTTCTCAGTTACGCATGAGTGTTTCTCACATCCTCACCCAGAAAGGCGAGATCTACGATTCTCTCGGCGTGGACACCATTTTGCCTACAGAGGAGTATCCTGACACCACATACAGAGACTACTCTGTCCAGGTGAAGGACACATACGAGACCTCAACTCAGCTTAACTTCTCGCCGCTTCTCGCCTGGAGCACCTCATGGAAAGGACGTGTGAACACCGACGTTTCGGTCAACTACAGCATCGGAGAAAACAACAATACCTACGGTGGGCAGGACGTTACCAGTGAGATGATCTCCAAGGGCGGCTTGCTCTCAGTGGGCTATACCTTTAACAAACCTTCGGGTTTCAAGCTTCCGTTCCTTAAACATCTCAAGTTCAAGAACGATCTGAGCTTAACCGGAACCATTAACTATAACGAAACACTCACCCGCTCCACTCTACGCTTGGACACTACCGGTAACAAGAAAGATTTGAAAAATACAACCACCTCGGGGACCGTTCATGCGCAATACACCTTTTCTGACGCCTTTGACGGCGGTGCCGACTTTACGGTTACCAAGTTCACCGATTCGGATAAATCAATAAACGACCGCACCGACGTAAAGTTGGACGTCTTCGTGGTCTTCAGGTTCTGATGATGAAGAGGCCTTCGCGTGAAGGGATAGTGTTTTTGATCCTTGCAGGGGTTCTTGGGGTAGGGATATTTATCGGTGTGGTTCGTCATGGTGCCCGCTCGGAGATAAAACTTGAGGCTGTCTCGCATGCACCGATGAGGATCCCTCTAAACCAGGCAACTGCAGAAGACCTCTCCCGGCTTCCAGGCATCGGCCCTGAACTCGCTTCACGGATCATTCTCTATCGAGAGGAGCATGGGGATTTCCTGCACCCCGATAGCCTTTTGAACGTGCGCGGGATAGGCGAGGCAAAACTACGAGAGATCAAGCCCTACCTGGAGGTTCCCTGATGGGGCGCGTGATGGCGATTGATCTGGGTAAAAAACGCGTGGGCGTGGCTTTCTCAGACGAACAGGCGTTTATGTGTATAGATGCATTAGCCTTTGAGGTGCGCGACGATCGGGATCTTATCAAGCGGATAGAAAAACTCGTTGATGAACGCGGGGTGGCTGAGATTGTGGTTGGTTATCCTATAAACCTTAAATCTGAGCGTACCGAAACCACCCGCTGGGCAGAGCGGATATACACACTCCTGCGGGAACGCTACCACTTTCCGGTGAATCTTTTAGATGAACGCATGACCACCGCACTTGCCGAGCGGTTCGTGCCTGTAAAAGAACGAAAGAGGGATAAATCCAAGGTGGACGCTGTTGCTGCATCTTTACTCTTGGCCGATTACCTCAGGAGGCGCTCTGAAACGTAACCTTGTGCTTGCACTGCTCACCCTTTTGCTGCTGTTGCCTTTTTGTAAGAAGAAGGAACCCGAAGAGTCGATCGGGGAGGTGTTCTTCGAGGTCAAGGCAGGTGAGTCCACCTCACGAATAGCCCTGAGGCTTGACTCCCTTGATATCATCTCACACCACAGACTCTTCGTGATAAGTGCAAAGCTCAAAGGGCTTGATAGAAGCCTGCAGCAAGGGGTGTACCGTCTGCATACCAACATGAGTGAGGATTCGGTTCTTCTTATGCTTTCTCGAGGTGCGATTGCAACCGTTGCGGTTACCATACCCGAGGGTTTGAGGCTTAGAGATATCGCTTCCCGGCTTACCAAGGCCGGTGTGGTGAATCAGGATACGTTCCTTGCGCTCTGCAGGGATAAAAAACTTCTTTTGGAGTTCAACATACCCTTTGGGTCATTCGAGGGATTGCTTTTCCCTGATACGTACAGCTTTCCTTTAGACATCTTGCCTGAGGATGTGTTACGGGCAGGCATCTTGCCTGAGGATGTGTTACGGGCAGGCATCTTGCCTGAGGATGTGTTACGG
>SOJW01000073.1 GCA_004375895.1 Candidatus Stahliibacteriota bacterium | reverse complement strand
ATTCGAACCCCCGACACGCGGATTATGATTCCGCTGCTCTAACCAACTGAGCTACACCGCCATGATAGTTTTCCAACCCTGTAACACTTTCCTCCAATCACTGCAGTTTTCTGCGAGCATCGGCGTAAACGTCCGCTGCTCTACCTACTGAGCTAACGGCCCGCAGAGTTACTATTTTAGGAGCCTAACCCCCTGATGTCAAGTGAATTAAATGCTCCTTTTGCCCGAAGGGTAAAAGATCGCAAGGAACTTCTGCAAGATCGTAGTGGCGTACCTCAGCGTGCCCCTTGGGATACCGTGTATCCCATAGGGTATTAGGTGCGCCCGGTATGTTGCGGGCCGGTCTGAAGACCGGCCCCTACTACTTTCCCCCTCCTTGACGGAGGGGGGTAGGGGGCGGTGTTTGGCCCCAAGCAAACGCTTCGTGTTTCCTTGGGGACCCCAGTGGGTGTCATTGCGAGCGGACGCAGTACGCGAAGCAATCTGATAACAGAATGTATTAGCACGTCGTGCCATGGGATCGCCACGGTCGCGATGACGAATAAGATAGGCAGGTAGGGACTGACCTCAGTGTGCCCCGGTCGGGTATTAGGTCAGCCCGCAGATTATAAAACTGGTCGACTTACGCAAGGCGGCGTCTACGCCAAAGTCGGCCCCTACACTCCTTGACATCGTTCATTTTTTGACTATAATAATTACGTAAGTAAAATGTTCCGCCCCAATGATAAGAACTCCGGGAGTTCTCCCGAGAGGGTAGTTGGGGCGGTCGCTTTTTAATAATAATATATTTTGCCTGTTTGAAAAATGTCAAACTCACTGTTTATCGCAGATCGAATAAGTTTGTAGGAACGTTCATCCCCGCTTTCCCACCTCCTGAAAATAGCCCAATTGCAATAATCTGCTATTTGTAGTCCATAGCAAGACTTGGAAGAATGATGAAAGGTTGTATAGGGTATTCCGTTAGGAAGGATACGATTTAGATGCTTTTGGATGACTCGTCGAATCGTCTTCTTCTTTCTGTGCAACGGTAGAGCGTCTGTTAAGATAATGACAGGTTTTGGTTTTAGTCCGTTCAACACATATTTTAATAAGAAACCTAGTATTTCAGGATAGAAACGGGTGTCCGCACGAAGGGCTGGACCCGTTTTCCTTTTTTCGACGATCAAACTGTCGATTTGAATATTATGGATGTATTTATTTATGATAGCGAAAACTTCGTTGCGCACAGCTTGTTTATCTTCCGCTGCGTGGAAATACTCGATATCCCTTCCTTTCTCAAGAAAATCGAAACGAAGTCGGTTCAATTCGTTATCGGCATCAAAGGTACGGACGCGAGTGACGGCAGTTAAGGTGAAGTATTTTGTACCTTTTAGAGAGAAATCAAGATTACCACCTTCATCAAGGAAGATGTGATAGTAATCCCCACTCACATCTCTACTTTACGATCAAGGGAGCGGTACTGGATGGCCTCGGAGATGTGCTGGGGCTTGATTGCGTCCGCACCGTCAAGGTCGGCAATCGTCCGGGCGACCTTCAGAATCTTATCATGCGCGCGGGCCGAAAGCCCGAAGCGCTCCATCGCGGTCTTGAGTAAGTGCTCCGAGTCCGGGCCTATCTCGCAGAATTGCCTTGCCTCCTTTGCACCCATCTGTCCGTTGCAGTATATCGGGTGCTTGCGCTTTAGCCCCTTGAACCGCTCAAGCTGAATCTCGCGCCCCGCCACAACCCTCTTCCTTACATCCTCGGAGCGCTCACCAGATTCTCTTCGCCTTATCTCCTCAAACCGCAGCTTCGGCACCTCGATGTGGATGTCGATGCGATCCAGTAAGGGTCCTGAAATCCTTGATCTATATCTTTGAATCTGCTGTGGGGTGCAGCGGCAGATGTTGACCGGGTCTGTGAGGTTCCCGCACGGGCATGGGTTCATTGCCGCGACCAGGGTGAAGCGCGCCGGATAGGGGATGGAGATCTTTGCCCGGCTGATGACTACCCTGCCGTCCTCCAAAGGCTGGCGCAGGACCTCGAGCACGTTGCGCCGGAACTCAGGGAACTCGTCAAGGAACAGGATTCCGTTGTGGGCAAGGCTCACCTCGCCCGGCCTTGGGATCTGCCCGCCGCCTATGAGGCCGGCGTCGGAGATCGTATGATGGGGGGAACGATACGGTCGGGTGGCGACTAACGCCTTGCCTGCGTCCAGCAGACCGGCCACCGAGTGTATGCGGGTGGTCTCAAGAGCCTCCTCAAGCGATAAGGGCGGCAGGATTGTCGGCAGCCTCTTGGCCAGCATGGTCTTACCGGTTCCAGGCGGGCCGACCAAAAGGATGTTGTGTCCGCCTGCTGCGGCTACCTCTAAGGCTCGCTTGGCGTGCTCCTGCCCTTTGACCTCGGCAAGATCCACCGACCAGACCATCTCCTCACGGAACAGCTCGGCAACGTCAACCTTTGTGGGTTCGATTCTTTCTTCTCCGTTAAGGAATCGCACCACCTCAAGAAGGGAGTTTGCCGGGTAGCAGAACCCCTCGCCGCGTATGGCCGCCTCGGACGCATTGGCTTTGGGAAGGATCAGGCCTTCGAAGCCTTCAAGCTCCTGCACCAGCGCGGCAATCGATAAAGCCCCGCGCACCGGCCTTATAGCCCCGTCAAGGGATAACTCACCCACGATCAGGTATTTGGCCAACGCCTCAACAGGAATCACACCCCGACACGCAAGGATGCCTAAAGCGATAGGCAGGTCGTAGGCAGCGCCCTCCTTCCTGATATCGGCGGGTGCCAGGTTCACGGTAATCCTTGCCGAAGGCAGTGGGAAACCTGAGTTCTTTACCGCTGCCAGGACCCGGTCCTTTGATTCCTTTACCGCGCCTTCGGGCAGACCAACGGTGGTGAACGCGGGCAGCCCGCTTCTGGCAGTATCTACCTCAACCTCGACCTTGTAGGCGTCAATGCCTAAAAGGCCAGCTGACGTTACCTTGGAAAGCATATATTATCCCTTTAAGGAGAATATACACATTTCCCCAGGTTTTTCAAGTGGACTGCGGAACTCTGGTTCGGAACTCATGAACCAGCCTTTTTATCTGCCGTGGGGTGTTGCAGATAAATATCCTTTTCCCGTCGCAGCCCTCATCCAGTATCTTCATAATCGTTGGTCGGATCTTTCGGGGGTAGTTCCATATCCATTTGATGAATTCGAAATCTATCTTCTCGTGACAGCCGGGAATGGAATCAACTCGTTGCCGTGAGAACTGCCGCATCAAACCTCTCCACAAACAGAGGTATCTGGAGTAATTGAGAAAAATTACCGTATCGGCAACTCTTAACCTTTTTTCCAGAGTACTTCCGTAGTTGCCGTCCATGATCCATTCCTCTCCTTTGATGAGCTCTCCTACCTTCCTCTCCCACTCTTGCTTAGAAGTCTCCACCCAGCCCGGGTTCCAGTAGAAGGCATCGAGATTAATCACCGGCAGCTTCAGGATATTACCAAGGGTGCGGGCCAACTTCGATTTACCTGCCCCGCCGGAGCCGATGATCAGGATTTTTCGCATACTCATTGGAAGGCGTCGCGGAGGTGCTCTATTTCATGCTCGTTGTCTTTCTTGATGATTACCGCTACCACATCGAACCGGCAGGGCGGAGGTTCAAGTGAGTAGTTCTTTGCAAGCCAGATTTCAGCCGCTTTTCTTAGATGGTTTTGTTTCTTGAAATTGACCGCTTCTTCAGGCCGTACGAAGTCGCTTGAGGTGCGGGTCTTAACCTCCACAAAGACAACCTCTGCCCCATCCTGCGCCACGATATCCAGCTCCCCCCATCGTGTGTGGAAGTTACGCGCAAGGATGCGGTAGCCTTGCTTTTTTAGGAATCGCTGGGCTATCTCCTCACCCTTTTGACCGAGGGAGCGTTTATCCATCAAATAAGCTTACACGGATAGAAGCAAGAATCAATCCTGTCCCCCATCATTTATTTAAGATTGTGTAACCCACCCCGGCGTGTACCTCTCCGCCGAGCATCCAAAGGGCTGTTCCCCCTGCAAGAATGTGAAGTCTTGGCGTGGGGTGTACTGTTATAAAGACCGAGGAAGGGATAATAGGCAGAAAATCTACTGGGCCCGGAGTGGTCTTGATGCCGATGGTTACTATCTCGCGGTTGATCTGGCGTGAGTTGATCCCGGCAAGAAACGTTAAAGAAAGCAAGGTGGGGAACTCGGCTGAAAACTGAAGCGCCAGGGAGGGTTTTTCCACTAACTCCGCCTGTACTCCGATTCCGCCTGAAGGCCAGAATGAGATTTTTGGATCATCGCCCCAATCAAACAACCCTAAGTCACTTTGATTGACTAACATACCGGCATACCCGAACACAATTAGAGGAGCTACCTTACCGAACGTATAATGACACGATATTTGTGATCTTACCCCCGTTCCCTCAACGTACCAACCCATAAACCCGTAGTTGAAATATTCGCCCATAGTGCTCGCGGTCAACGAGGCCGAGCCGCCTTCAACCTCCGCGGTTTGAAAGGTCTGTGGCAGGAAGGCTATGAGTCCTGTAGGAAGCAGAAGTATAACGATCCATTCAACTACCTTCATACTTATCCTCCTTTCGGCTAAAAAGTATACCCCTGATTTTGATTTGTCAATAGGGAACCGAGGAGACCCCTCTTGCAAGATGTTAGCTTTTCGCCCTTGACATTCTCCCTCAGTGGCATAGAATACTTTAGATAGCACTAGGCAGATCCCCTTCTTATAGAGATCTCAATATCAACGCAAGGAGGCTGCGATGGCTAAGAGCCCTTCTGTGATCACGAGATGGAGGCAGCGGTTGGGATAGAAAGCGGCAAGGACAAGGGTAGCCGGCAAAGGCTTACGGTCAGAAAGGTAGTCATCCTCGCTGCCGGTAGGGGGAGTCGGCTACGAGAGAGAAAGAATGAGTTGAAACCGATGAGGAGGGTCCTCGGATTGCCGCTCCTGGAACGCGTGGTCCTCGCTTGTAAGGCGGCAGGACTCTCCGACTTCCTTGTGGTAACCGGCTACAAACCCAAGCCGATGCGGTCCTTTCTGGCACGGCTGGCGAGAAAGAGATCCGTGGATATCGATGTGGTGGAGAATCCGGACTGGGAAAAGGGGAACGGAACCTCACTGCTTGCATGTTGTCGCAAGCTCACCGAACCTTTCGTTCTCGTGATGGGCGACCACCTCTTTGAGCCGGAGCTGCTTGCAGGACTCTTACGTGTGGACTCGGAGGACGATTCCTGCTTTCTGGCGATAGACAGGCGGACCGAGCGGGTATTCGATCTTCGAGGTGCGACCAAGGTTGCGAGCAGATCGGGATGCATAACCGCAATAGGAAAGGACCTGGAGAGCTATAACGGAATAGATACAGGCGTCTTTCTTCTCACCCCGGCGATATTTCAGGCGTTGGCCAAGGCTCAAGCCAAGGGCGGATATGGACTTTCCGACGGGATTGCCGAGCTGGCTGCCGAGGGGCGCATGCAGGCTTACGATATCGGAGAACGGTTTTGGCTTGACGTTGATACACCGCGGAGTCTGAGGGAGGCGAAACGTCACCTTGCCAGGCAAGTTGACAAACCAAGTGAGGACGGCTTCATCGCCCGCTATCTCAACCGCCCGCTTTCAATCCGCCTCTCGTTGTTACTCGCTCACACCCCGGTTACCCCAAACACCATTACCCTCATCTCCTTCACCATCGCCCTCCTGGGAGCCTGGCTCTTTACGCGCCAGGGTTATCTTCCGGTGTTATTTGCCGGGGTCTTGATCCAGGGCTCCTCGATAATCGACGGCTGCGACGGGGAGATCGCTCGACTTAAAGCTCTCGGTAGCCGCTTCGGGGCTTTTTTTGATACACTCCTCGACCGGTATGCCGATCTGGCCATTGCAACAGGCATCACCTACGGATTCTGGCTTACTCATCCCGAGTTCTGGGTATGGTTGGCCGGGATCGGCGCACTATCCGGCTTCCTATTAACGAGCTACGCCAAAAAGGAGTACCAGCTTCGCTTCCAGAAACCGCCTCCCCTCTCGTTTCTGCCAAGGCTTGCCAAGAGGGACCTCCGGCTCTTCGTCATCTTCCTCGGGGCCGTTGTTGGTCAGCCCTTCTTTGCGATGCTGGGTGTGGGGGTAATCTCACATCTGGCGGTGTTTTGGATTCTCGTTCGTGGCAGGAGAAACTGATGGTTCGGGCTTGGATGCGAATAACCGGTCAGCGGCTTCCTCTTTTGAGCACTCCTGGCCTTGACATAGCCGCGGCAATTTATAAACTTACATTCTCTAGTCATAATTGAAAGGAGTGGCAATGAGTAAGATTCGGGTTGCGATCATCGGGGTGGGCAACTGTGCGAGTTCACTGGTGCAGGGGGTTCATTACTACCGCAACGCGAAGGAAGGTGAGATAATCCCGGGCCTCATGCACGTGAACCTGGGGGGCTACCACATCTCGGATATAGAGTTCTCACTGGGCATAGATATCGACAAGCGTAAGGTAGGCAAGGATTTATCGCAGGCGATCTACACATATCCTAACAACACCCAGGTGTTTGCCAAGGTTCCCAAGTCGGGTATCAGGGTGGTGAGAGGTATGGTCCACGACGGTCTGGGTAAGTATCTTTCACAGATCATCGAGAAGGCACCTGGCAACACTGCGGACATCCCACGTCTTCTGCGTGAGACCAAGACCGATGTGGTGGTCAACTTCCTTCCCGTAGGATCAGAGGAGGCCACCAAGTGGTATGTTGAGCAGGCACTTGATGCAGGCTGTGCGTTCGTGAACGGGATTCCTGTTTTTATCGCCTCGGGCGGCTATTGGCCTGAGAGGTTCAGCTCCAAGGGGCTGCCAGTCCTTGGCGACGATGTCAAGTCCCAGGTGGGTGCCACCATCGTCCACCGTGTGCTTACTACCCTGTTCCACGAACGCGGGGTGAGGCTTCTTCGAACCAGCCAGCTCAACGTGGGGGGCAATACCGACTTTTTAAACATGCTCGAGCGCGAGCGCTTGGAGTCAAAGAAGATCTCAAAGACCCGTGCAGTGACATCCATGCTGCCCTACGATATGGGGGCTGAGAATGTGCATGTGGGTCCCTCCGACTACGTTCCCTGGCTTGCCGACCGCAAGTGGTGCCACCTGCGCATGGAGGGGCAGACCTTCGGTGACGTGCCTTTGAACCTTGAGCTCAAGCTTGAGGTCTGGGACTCGCCCAACTCGGCAGGTGTGATGATAGATGCCATCCGCTGCGTCAAACTCGCTTTAAATCACGGGCTTAAGGGTGCGATTGTAGCCCCCTCGAGCTACTTCTTCAAGTCGCCGCCGATTCAATATCCGGACTACGTTGCGCGCCGCAAGACCGAGCACTTCATCCACAAGTACTCTCGTGAGCGGAAGAAAAAGTAGCCTGCCGACCTTGACGTAGCCGCAATGGAGTTCATAATAAGAGTGATTGAGGGAAAGGCCAAGGATCGTTGATATGAAGAGGGGTGTGTTCATAGTATTCGAGGGGATAGAGGGTTCGGGCAAGTCGACCCAGGCCCAGCTTTTGGCCGATGCGCTGGAGAGGAAGGGAGTCAATGTCGATTTTAGCCGGGAGCCAGGGGGAAGCGAGGTGGCAGAGCGGATACGCGAGGTGCTTTTGGATTCGGAGCTTGAGGAGATGCACCCGCGCACAGAGTTGTTGCTTTACCTTGCGGCGCGTGCCGAGCATGTGGCCAAGCGCATTCGTCGCAAGTTGTTTGCAGACAAGGCGGTTGTAATTTCGGACCGCTATACACTCTCCACCCTCGCCTATCAGGCGGGTGGACGCGAGCTCGATACGAAGCGAGTAGCCAGGCTTTGTAAGTTCGCCTCAGGCGGACTGGAGCCTGATCTTACGGTGCTTGTCGATCTCGATGTGAAAGAGGCTTTTACACGACTGGATAGGCCTCACGACCGTCTGGAGCAGGCCGGCAAGGAGTTTCACGAGAAGGTGCGCGAGGCTTACCTTTACTTCGCACGACGCGCACCGCGCAAGATCCGCGTCTTTAACGGCGCGAAGGAGAAGATGATGCTGCATGAAGAGATTAAACAGGTTGTCTTAAACCTTTTGACCAGCAAGGGGATGTTATGAACAAACGTAAACTTACACTGGGCCTGCTTGCTATCTCACTGCTTATGGCTACATGGGTGGGTTCCCGTCTGTGGGCTGGCAAGACAAATATCTACACCTCGCTTGAGACCTTCCAGCGTGTGCTCCAGATAACCCGCGACACCTATGTCCGCGAGGTGGCGTTGGATTCCATGATTCAGGACGCGATGAACGGAATGCTGCGGGAACTTGATCCCTACAGCATGTATATGAGTCCCAAGGATTTCGAGAACCTGAATATCTCGATGCAGGGCGAGTTCGGCGGACTGGGCATCACCATAGCTATCGCCGACGACTGGCTCACGATCATCTCACCCCTGGAGGGTACCCCTGCATCGGAGGCAGGCCTGCAAGCCGGAGACCGGATCGTCGAGATAGAGGGGGAGTCTACCGAAGGGATAACTACCGACGAGGCGGTTTCCAAGCTTCGAGGCGAGCCGGGGACCGACGTGACGATATCTATCTGGAGAAACGGTTGGGACGAGCCGATGGAGTTTACCATCACCCGTAAAATCATCAAACTCAACGCCGTTAACTACGTTGCCAAGCTTACCCCTGAAGTCGGTTACGTCAAGTTCTCCAAGTTCAGCCGGACCGCGCGCGAGGAGGTTGAAGAGGCTATAGATTCGCTTTTCCGCAAGGAAGGTATAGAGAAGCTTATCCTTGATGTACGCATGAACTCGGGCGGGTACCTTGGCGAGGGTGTGGATGTCTCCGATCTCTTCCTTGAGCGTGATCGTGAGATCGTGCAGACCAGAGGTCGCATCCCCCAGAGCTTCCGCACCTACCGCGCACACGAGGATCCCTTGTTCGGGGATTATCCTTTGATTGTTCTTGCAAACCGTGGTTCAGCCTCGGCCGCCGAGATCCTTACCGGGGCCTTGCAGGATTGGGAACGCGCCCTTGTATTGGGCGACACGACGTTCGGCAAGGGATCGGTGCAGACGCTTTATCCGCTTGCCGACTCAGGACGTCTTAAGCTTACCACCGCCCACTGGTACACGCCGGCGGGACGCTGCATAGATAGACACCGGGCCGAGATCGAGGGCAATGGGAACGAAACCCCTACCCTTCATACCCTCGGTAAACGTAAGCGTCCGCTTTATGCTGGCGGAGCCATAGCCCCGGATGTCTATGTAGAGACCGAAAAGCTGCTTGAACTTACCCGTAAATTCGCGGGTAAACGAGTGTTTTTCGCCTACGCTGTGGATTATCTCTCGAAACACCCTGACATCGCCCCCGACTTCCCAGTGACCGACGAGATTCTTGCGGGTCTTGTTCGTGAAGCCCGAAAGCGTGAGGTTGAGTTCACCGATGCAGAGTTTGAAGAGACCAAAAAGCAGCTTCGCTATTACTTGCGTTTGGAGATCGCTACCCAGGAATGGGGCGAGGAGGGTCGTTATCAGGCTATACTTGCGGAAGATCCGGTGGTAAAGAAGGCTTTAGAGCTGCTTTCAAAGGCAGAGAGCACCGCTGAGCTCTTTAGCTACGCTAAATAGGAAGGCTTGCGTTCAATCCTTTCTACCTCAAAGGCAAGGATTCGAGAAAGTTTTATCGCTGCTTCCGAATTTTTGAGACTCATGGTTTTTGATTCTTATTTCTTTATCCCGGTGATTGCTTCCTCAAAAACCTCTAGGGGGTTGGAGATTTTGTGAGGATGTAGCGGACTCCCAAAAGGATAAAGAAGATACCGAACGCACGCTTCAGCCAGACCTCGTTCAGTTTTCCTGCCCAGCCTGCACCGAAGTAGGCCCCAACGAGAAGCCCTCCAGCGAGGATCAGGCCGGCTATCCAGTCTACGTCTCCAGCCTTGTGGTAACGGATCACCCCCAGGATTCCCACCTGCAGGAGTAACGCGGCAAGCGAGGTCCCCTGGGCTTTATGCTGGGTGAAGCCCGGGATGAAAACCAATGCAGGGATGATTAACGTTCCCCCCCGATCCCGAAAAGACCGGAAAGCATCCCGGCCGTCACACCAACTGCGGCCACGAAAAGATATTGCCAAACACCCATGATACTCCCAGGTTGGATGAGGTTACCAGAGTTTTCTATTACAACTATATCCGATCCGAGTGGCTTGGCAACTCCCCTAGACGAAGAGGTCGTATGTTTTTTAAGCAATCTTCGCAGGGAAAAGTTAACCAGCGAGTCTAAAGACTCGCGCTACATGTTGTGTTTTATATTTGGAGTGCAACAACCGTGTTGTTGCCGCAATGAAGCGGTCATTGCACTTCATAAAAGTAGTGCGAACCTCAGCGTGCCCCTTTCGGGTATCAGGTTCGCTTGCCAGTCTCGCACTGGGTGTCTATATCTAACCTGGAGTGCTTACAATTCCCCTAGAGAAGATAGGTTTTTATAAGCACCCAGGCGCCGAGCAGAATAATCAGAGGACCGAGAATATAATGCCACTTTATTTTGATGATTTTTTTAGTCAAGAGCGGACCCAGAGGGGCGACAAAGATAACACCTATAAGTAGCGCGACTATCAGATCCCAACGCAGAATCGAGGTGGAAAAGATAGAGCTGGCAATGTCTCCTACGGGTCGGGAAAGAAGAGGAGTCGGGTCCTGCTTGATTAGCTTGACCACGATGTAGGTGATGAAACCGGTGATGCAGATCGGGGCCTCTGCGAAGGTGGTTACCCCGATAGCACGTTTTGCCTTGTGACCGGAGATTATTTGTCCTCCGGTCACCACCGGGCCAAAGCCGCCGCCTGAAAGCGCCTTGTTGAAGCCACTTATGATTCCCACACCTATCATCTTCTTAAGGGAGAAGTTGAAACGCAGGTTGATGAGCATGAGGACTCCCATGCCCAGAACGAGCACGCCAATATAGGTCTTGAGCCACACCTTGGGAATGTTCAAAGCCACGATGGCGGCAAATATGGTGGCCAGGGTACCGGCTCCGGCGATTACCAGGAAGATCTTGAGGTCCTTCGAGCGGGAGCTGAAGCTGACGTTGCGGTTGCGCTGATGGAAAAGCGATGCGGTCAACCCTCCCACTGCTTGGGAGAGAAGGATAGCCGGAATAACGAACAACGGGTCAAAACCCATCACGATAAGTACCGGTGCACCGATTGTTCCGTAGCCCATCCCCACAGAAGCATCGATAAACTCGCACGCAAAGGCAAGTACCACGATTATAAAGAACAGGCCTAAAGACATGACCATCCTACTCCTCCAAAAAACTCCCTGCCACTCGATGCGGGAGCGGCAAGAAGTGGTTTTAAGACTACGTCAGTCAGCCACGCCTGCGCGCAGTGGGCGGGTATGTATGCCGCACTCGCCGCCGCACTTCGAGGTATTCAGCCAGCGCCCGGCACGCTCAGCCTCCTCGTTGGTGATACGGGTGCAGGGATCGCAGCCTAAGGAGCGGTAGCCCTCTTTATATAAAGGGTTGACCGGCACCTGGTAGAGTGCAAGGTACTGCCAGACCTCGCGTTCCTTCCACAAAAGGAGGGGGTTGAGCTTTATAAGACCCTTGTCGCGCTCCTCTACCTCCTTGTAGTCGGTACGGGTGCGACCCTCTGTGGAGCGCAGACCGGTTACCCAGCAGTCAACACCCATCTCATCAATGGCCCAGCGAACCGGCTCCACCTTCAGGATCCGACAGCACTCGTCAGGGTCTGTCTCGTAAAGCCGCTCCGGGATCTCCGCATCGTTTGCATAAACCTTGATCTCAGGGTATCGCTCCACGACCTTACGCATGAACTCCTTGGTCCCTTGAGGCTTGTAGCGGGTTGTTACGACGAAGCCGCGGATTTTTGGGACTGCTCGTTTTGCAAGATCCCACACGGCCATCGAATCCTTGCCCAGACTGTTGGCCACCACCGTTCTTTGGCCGTAACGCTCGTATGCCTCCTCGATCAAGCGCATTGAACGTTCGACCTTCTCCTTGAAGTTGAGTTTCTCGACCAGCTCCTTCACGTCATCGTTGTTGTCAAGCAGACTCATCCAGCCTCCTTTTTTGAATTTCTCTCGATCTAACTCCGCCACTCTCATCGTTTGCATATGGTCTTTGATCCCTGCTTAGCGAGTTGAAATTACCCATACACATACATAATTGTATGCTGAGAGCGAGTCTTGTCAAGGGTTTTAAGGGTGCATCAGTTACCCTGATAAATTGTTTGTTAGATTTACTTTTAGATCGAATAGATAAATTCCCGGCGCTCGAAATCGCCTCTACCCGCATCTAGGAGGTAACGCTTGCTCGCGGAGAATATGTCAGGATTGATCCTTAAGGTAGGAATAGGCTATACCTTCAGGGGTAGATTCTGTCGATCAGCCTCGGATAGGGGATCGTCTCGCGGATATGGTGGATACCGGTGATCCACGCCAGTGTGCGCTCGATGCCTATCCCGAATCCAGAGTGCTCGAACGTCCCGTAGCGGCGCAGGTCAAGGTACCACTCCAAGGGCTCGCGCGGCAGTCCTTGGCGCTCGATAGCGGCCTCAAGTTTTGCCAGATCATCCTCGCGTTGCGAGCCACCGATTATCTCGCCGTAGCCCTCAGTGGCCAGAAGATCGAAGTTTAAGACAACCTTCGGGTTGACGGGGTCTTCCTTCATATAGAAGGGGGCGGAGGCCTTCGGGTAACGATGCACGAACACCGGTCTATCAAACTCACGAGAGATTACCGCCTCCTCGTCAGCGCCGAACTTTTCACCCCACTTCATCTGGACAGCCTTTCCCTTTAGAAGCTCAAGTGCATCATCGTAGGAGATTCGGTAGAAGGGTTTATCTAGATTTTTTAGGAGTTCGGTGTGTTTGTCGAAGCCTTCGATTCGTTCGCCCAACAGCTTTAGCTCATCCGCTCGGTGTTCAAGAACGCCTCGAACAACGCAAAGCAGCATATCCTCGGCAAGCTCCATGTCGCCTGCGAGATCAAGGAACGCTACCTCAGGTTCCAGGTGCCAGTACTCGGTTAGATGCCTGCGGGTCTTGGACTTCTCCGCTCTGAACGAAGGTGCAAGGCAGTAGACCTTTCCGAACGCTGCTGCCGCGGGTTCCATGTATAACTGGCCCGACTGTGAAAGGTAGGCCGCCTCGCCGAAGTAGTCGATCTCGAAGAGTGTTGTTGCACCTTCACACGAGGTGGGTGTGATCATCGGTGGGTCGATCAGTATAAACCCTCGTTTCTCGAAGAACTCGTGGAACGCGCGGATTAAGGTATCCCGGCATTTCAGGAGCGCGTGCTGGCGCCGGGAGCGCAACCAGAGATGCCTTCTCGATAAAAGGAAGTCTATCCCGTGTTCCTTCGGTGTTATTGGATAGTTCTCCGAATCCGCCATGAGTTTTAAGGATCTAACGCTCAGCTCCACTCCGCCTGGTGCACGTTTGTCCTCCCTCACCGTTCCTGTGATCTTCACCAGGGCTTCCTGGTTTGCTAAATCCGCCAGCTCGAACGTTGCCTCGTCGACCTCACTTTTTGCAAAAACGCACTGCAGAAGACCGGTGCCGTCACGCAGGATAACGAAGCGGATCTTACCTGAGTCCCTTTTGTTGTAGACCCATCCCTTAAGGGTTACTTCTTTCCCCACATGTTCTTTGAGTTCTTCTATCCAGACCATGGGGAAGTCTACTCGCTTCGGCTCGATTTGTCAAACCACAAATCCCACATGCTCCTTTTCGTTGCGACATTCCGTGTCGTAAACCCTCTCGCTTTCCAAGGTGTTGCACTTCATTATTGAACTCACGTTGTTCTTTTAGCCTTGAGCGTCCCGGCAGCAGCCGAGATTCACTTCACCGAGGTGGATGTCGCTACCTTAGGCATAGACGAAATCGCCGGTTCACCAACTCTTGTTGATTACAACTCCGACGGGATACTCGACTTCTGGGCCGGATACGCCTATATAAACGACGGTGAGGGAAACTTCACCAAGCTCTCTGAAAGCCGCTGGGGCGGCGGCAGGGTGGTGTGCTTCGGCGACTACGACAACGACGGCTACCCGGATATACTGACCACCCGACGTATCAATGTAGATACCCTGAATGATACCTGCTTCATCCTTCTTTACCGCAACCAGGGCCCGCCCGACTACGCGGTCGAAGACGTAAGCCTTGATGTAGGACTCACGGATACGATCCTTAACCGCGATCTTGTTGACGTGGCCTGGCTTGACTACGACTCGGACGGCTGGCTCGACTTCTACGTCTCGAGCTACGAGTTTCCCTTCCCTGTTGGACACGAGGACTATCTTTATCACAACAACGGCGACGGAACCTTTAGCGACGTCTCCGAAGAGGCGGGCATCCGTTATTCGTACGCCAGCGCACTGTGTTCACGCGGTGTAAGCGTTGGAGACTTCAATAACGACGGCCTTGCCGATATTTTCGTATCCGTGTATCGACTTCAACGGAACCTTCTTTGGCAGAACAACGGCGACGGAACGTTTACTGACGTGGCCGAGGAGAAAGGCGTAATCGGTGGGGGAACCCTCTTCTCCAAGGGACACAACATCGGGGCGTGCTGGGGCGATTATAACAACGACGGCTACCTCGATCTATTCACCCCTATCACCCACCACCCTGGCTACCCTGGAGACTCAACCAACCATCTCTGGGCCAACGACGGCCCGCCCGGATGGGCATTCACCGACTACATCTGGGAAAGCGGCATCTACAACGCGGAGATCGGTTCGGCGCCGGCCTGGGCCGACTACGACTCGGACGGCGACCTTGATCTTTACTGGGTGAATCTTTATGGAACCCCGGGCCAGCAGGGCTGGCTTTACCGCAACGACGGTGACAACCAGTTCACCGACGTATCGGTGGCTACAGGTATTAAGACGTGGGGTGGCACGAGTTACTCATTGTGGGGCGACATCAACGGCGACGGATTCCTTGACGCCTACATCCCGCACTCTGAGGGCAAAAAAATCTTTATCTCCGATGCGGGAAACGACAATCACTGGCTTGTCTTGAATCTTAAAGGGATAAAGTCTCCCCTTGGTGCCGACGACACGACAAGTAACGTTTCCGCAATCGGCACACGTGTCAGTGTCTGGGCGGGCGAGTCCATGGTGATGCGCGAGCTGGCACCTTCCGCAGGCAACGGATACGGCTCACCATTCAATCACTTCCTTCACTTCGGCCTGGGAGCGCACGATAAGATAGATTCCGTTGTAATCCGCTGGCCATCAGGACTCCGGGAGCACTACGCCTCGATGCCTGTGGATACGACCCTCACCATTGAGGAGTACGGTTCACCCTCCACAGGTATAAAAGAAAACCCAAGAGAAGCTGAAGCCCTGAACCTGGAAAGTGATTACTCCTTCTTCCGCGATCAAGTGAGGTTCAGCGCCACGATTACTGAAGGTGAAAACGCACGGATCGGCATCTTTGACGCCACAGGCCGCATGGTTGCTGTGCTTGGACTGGAAATCAGAGGCGATGTGTACGAAGCCACCTGGCAGCCGGGTGCGCTCGTCCCAATGGGTGTATACTTTGCACGGCTTCTTGATGCCGAGCACAACCCCGAGCCGATAAAGGTAATCTACCTGAGATGATCCAAGCAAGATCCCGACTCTAAGGGGAAATCGCACGATCTTCCCTTTTCTGCTTACATCAGAATCTAAGGCAGAGTCTAACGTACAGGGACCTCGATCTGGTAGGGCATCAGGTAGAGGAGGTTCTCACTAAGCCAGGAAGGAAGCATCTGCCAACCGATGGTCAGGCTGGTCTCAAAGCCGTCCTTCCACTCGAACATGGGTTTGGGCTCAGGATAGATGACCACCTGCACATCCTCTGGGAGATCAGCCATCCTGCGCGCTTCTTCTAAAGCGTCCATGAGACCGCCGACCTCGTCTGCAAGACCGACTTCAACCGCATCAGGGCCTGACCAGATTCGACCGCGTGCCACCGAATCTACCTCATCGAAGGTCATGCCCCGGCCTTCGGCAACGCGGCCCACGAACTCGGCGTAGCCTTCATCCATCATCCGCTGCATGAGGCGGGCTTCGGCTTCGTCAAACGGACGGTCGGGACTGAACATGTCGGCGTGCGGATAAAGCTTTATGGTTTCACGGTTGATGCCCAGCTTCTCGTTGAATCCCTTGGTTACGAACTTACCGCCCAGGATGCCTATGGAACCGGTAACCGTTGTCGCGTCGGCAAAGATCTTATCCGCGGGAGCGGCGATAAAGTAGCCGCCTGAGCCAGCAACGCCGGCCATGGAGCAGATGACCGGCTTTTCCGCTGCAAGCTCTGTAAGCGCGCGGTTTATGATCTCTGAGGCAAGTGCGGACCCGCCGCCAGAGTTGATGCGGAACACCACCGCTTTGACTTGCTTATCGTCCTTCACCTTCTCGAGAACCTCAGACATCGTGGTTGATCCCATGTACTTACCGCCTAGGAGGGGAATAGGTATCGGGCTTGAGCCGCTCTCGCCGGTCACGATACTTCCTTCAGCTACAACAAGGGCTATCTTTGCAAGGCCGGGGAGTCCTGCTGGTTCTCGAGATTCGACCCATGCTCTTGGGATCTCCTTTTCTTCCTTTTTGAGATCTGCAAGCTTTGTGCGCTGGGTCTTTTCATCGAACTCCATCTTGATGATGCTGTCGAGATCCAAAGCAAGGCATAAATCATCCACCAGACCGAGCATCTTGGCGGTATCCGCATCTACTATAATGCGCTCGTTCATGATCTTCTCGAACTCGGCACGGGCAATGCCGCGGTCGCGCTCGATCGCTCCCAGGATCTCGTCGTATATAGAGGAAAGGTAGGCTTCGAGCTGCTCACGATCCTCTTTTGAAGGCTCGGTAAAATTAACGACTTCATAGGCCGACTTGTACTCGCCTACCCGGTAGAAGTCCGGCTCTATACCCAGCTTATCCAACGTTCCCTTGATGTGCATGGTGCGTGCGTAACCACTTGTAAGAATCACCTCACCTGTGGGGACAATGTAGATGCGGTCAGCCACAGATGCCAGATAGTATGAACCGATGCCGTAGCCTTCTGCAAAGGCCACGATCTTGAGCCCTCCCTCTTTCAGTTGAGCCAGTTCTGCGCGAATCTCCTCGGCCTGATATAGTGAGTAACTGGCGCCGCGGAAGTCTAAAAGAACACCCTCGACGTCCTTGTGTTCGCCCAGATCACGAATCTCTGTAAGAAGATCGTAGAAGGTTTTGGATTTCGACGGGCCGAATGAGATGAAGGCGAACTTGAATACAGGCGGCGCAGGCTCCTCAGGACGACCCTTGGGTACCCAGGCCACGACCTTGGGCTCGGGCTTGCGGAACCGAATGCCGGGATAGCGTGGGAACGAGGCTCCCAACGATACCCCTAGAGCATCTTCGGAGTTGTAGGTTGCACCCAGCTTAACATAACCCAGGGCAAACTCGGCACCGACAGACCAGCTGAGATCAGAGGCCTCAAAGAGAGGGGGTGTGAATGTCCCTGAAAGAAGGACGCCGGAGATCGGTTCAACACCCAAACCAACCTTCAAGTCCTCAAACCCGCCGCGGTAGGAGAGGTCGCTGAAGAGTGTGACGCGGTCGGTAAACGGGCGCACGCCCAAGCCACCGATGATGGTGGGAGTTTCTCCGGTTTGCAGAGCAGCACCAAGGGCAAGCCAGTTCAAAGGATTAGACTGAGCGCCGAAGTTCCAGAACTTCTGTTCTCCCCAGTTGTAAGCTCCGCCCAGACGAAAGCGTTTTCCTAAAGGCAATGCCAGGCCAGCAGACCACGCACCGGTGGAATCGCCCCTACGGTAGCCAAATCCACCGCCACCAGCACTGAGACCAAATCGAAGGTTCGGGTTATCCACGAATAGACTGAATCCGCTCTGAAGCTCTACACCCTCTGAGTGCAGCCCAAGACCTGCAGGATTCGTCCAGATAGCGTCCGAGCGCTCGACGAAGCTAACCGATGAGGAGCTGAAGAATCCCAACCCTGCTGCTAGAAGAATTAACGCCTGTGACATAGGACCTCCAAATCTTTGGTTGTTTGTTTTCCTACTCTAAAAGACGTAACGCACGGAGCGATGTTGCATAATTTAGATGCAACGGTGGGGTTAGCAGACCTCTGGAGCGACACATTTAACCCCTTGACAAGCGCGCATTTTTACCTATGATTAAATTATGAAGGAGGATGAAATGGCGATTAAAAAAATCTTTGCTGTCGGGGTGCTGGCGTTTGCAATCCTCCTGGGATGCTCAGTAAACGAGCTCGGGATAGAGAAACCCAATTACTTCCCGCTCGACGATGGTAATGCGTGGGTTTATGAGGTGCAAACGGACGCAGCGGCCTATACCATTGTCTGCGAGATGATTGAACTCGAACCAGGGATATTCGGATACCACAGCTACATACAAACTGACCACCCCTCTATTATGGCAGCAGAGCTCCCCGAGTCCACCGAACCCTTTGACGACTCTGCAAAAGTAATTATAGATTCCGCATTAGCCGTACCCCAGTGGGGATGGGTAATACCCATAAACCCGGTGGAGATTGCTGACCAAGCGAGTTACACCGTCAAGACACCTGCGGGAACCTTCGAGGAGTGCATCTTTATCCAGGGCAAAAAAGACGCTGATGGAACCCGTTTCGATGCCTGGTTGGCTCCCGAGATCGGGCCTGTCTATATATCACAGCGCTCCGACGACGAAACACTCCTTAAGGAACTTCGCCTGCTACGTTTCCTCCCTGCTTCTTAATCAAAAGCCACCCATGGATACCCGTAAATCTCGCCAGGGCCGAGGTCTATAGTAAGTCTGCTCCATCTAATATCAGAGATAGATTCATTTCAGCAGCCTCTTGTACTATTATTAAATCGTTCAATCGCGTAATACATGTTAGCAGGAGTTGACTCAGAGTGGGGGTATCCTATAGTCATATCTAAGGAAAACACCCTAGGAGGAGATATGTCGTACTGTCAGTTTCTCAAGAAAAGCGAGGTATTCAACCTGCTTGAGGAACCGGAAAGCAAAGCCGTGGCCGAGTTGGCCGAGGAACGCAAGGTCACCATGGGAACTGTTCTCGGTAAAGAAGGAGACAAGGGCGAGGAGTTCTATCTTGTTGTCGAGGGGCAACTTGAGATCTCGATCAACGCTGCGCTTGCCGAGCCGATCCCCGTAACGATTGCCACCGTGGGGCCGGGGCAGATCTCAGGATGGTCCTCGATGTATAAGGACGGCAAGCTGACCGCCACCATCAAAGCGGCCAAAAGCTCCAAGCTCTTGGTGTGGAACGCAGCAAAGCTTCATGAGTTCCTTCTCAGAAACTGCGGGATGGGCTACCGCATCCTGCAGCAGCTCTTGGCCGTGGTTGCAAGACGTCTGGTCAACACCCGGGTTGCGCTCATGGGCTGCGTAATGGAGCGTTAATGCTCCTTTTCTCCTTCGGAGAAAAGATCGCAATCGAATACAATGTAGGCAATTAAACCTCGCATTGTGCCTCCTTGGTTTTGAACGATTTGACTTCTTCAACTTTAACCGCAGAAAAGGAATCTGTCAAGTGGATCGGATTTCTTGACATCGTCCTATCCATCATTAGGATAGGGAGCAGAAATCAAGGAGGACTTTGATGCAGGAGTTAGAGAAGTATCTTGAAGAGATAGCCGAGTGGTTGCAGGAGGCGTTTTCAATATGCGTTGTTGGCGAGGAGGGGTTGGTGCTTGCCTGCAAGACCCGAGAGGGCGGCGAAAACGCCGAGCTCACGAGCGCGGTGCTGACCGATGTTATGCGCAGTATCTCAAGGATAGTTAATGAGGTAAGGAAAGGAAGGCTGGTGGATAATCTTCTATCAACGGCGGATGCCCACTTTCTCACCAAGCAGCTAGATGATGAGGGTAGGGTATTTTTGGCGATAGGCGTACCCCGCGGCGCGAACCTGGGTGCAGTGCGCTACGTAAGTAAGGTCTACGCGAATAAGCTAAAAGCTGCGTTGCCTGAGGCTTAGGCCTTACCTTCCTTTTATGCAATCGTTGCGATGCAACGCCCGCGGGATTCACTTGTATCTCTGGGGAGTCGCTATGTGGGATGGGGTCAATCTGTAAAGTCCACTTCCAAGCGATCAATCTTTTTAAGGTTTACGACCTGTGTTCCGGGGTTAATTCTGGTTATTAGCGTGGGATGATACCATCTGGGCCCATGGAGTCGGGTGGAGTTTGCCAAAAATCGGCCTCCTCCCTTCTCCCTTTTCCCCGGGTTGGGATAAACTTATTAAGTCCGTAATCGGATACACACTTGCGTTCGTTTTTGTTCAGCTGTTCATAGAGTTCAGCCATATGATCCTGCAGCTCATTGCGGTTAAGTCCGGTTTGGGCCGCTTCGTACAGCTGTTCCAGCGCTTGCCTGTAGGCTATAATCTTGTCATCAAGCGGCATATCGTAAGCAAGGTTGTTGATCACCCCCGCACCATCAAGCATTCGTATATCAAATCCCTTGGAGAACGTCCACCTGTTGAACTCGGTTAGGACGCGATCCTTTACACGAGACTTAAGGCGAGTATCTATCAGGTGATAGAGGACGTCTGTGGTTTTACGAAAGACGGTCCGCAGTATTGCAGAGCCTTCGTCTTCGGTTGTGATAAGCCCCTGGCTCTTTAGTGCAGCTATGGTTATGGCCACCGTGGTCTTGGGTTGTTCAAGCAGACGTGCGATCTCGGCAAAGGAGCGGCGTCCATTGATATGGGATGCTACGGCCCATCCCAGGGCATTGAAGTTGAATTGTTTCTCGGAGTTAGGATCTACCGGTGCAAGAACCAGAGCCGCGTCCTCGAAGGCCAACTCCTGGCACGCAGCATCCCACTGTGTTGCCTGCCTCGAGGCCGCCATAAGAAGGTCGGTTAAGGATTTGGTGATGCGTTGCTCAACCGAGACCTTTTCCTCGTGGAATTTGAAGTTGCCTGAGACCAGGATGAAGAGTTCTATGAACGCCTCGTCTCCTGCCAGCTTGTCCATCTGGCAGTCTAGCAACTCCCCTTTGGAAAAGAAAAGCGAGCCTTCGGCGGCTCCCACAATCTCGAGCCGACCTGTCTTGCGGCTCATGGTCAAAAGCTGGATTATGTCCAGGAACCCTTGTCGCTCTATCTTACCTTCAAGCATCTAATCCAAACTCCCGGCTTAGAAGGTTCTTGGCCGGGGTGAGGTAGGAGGCCTTTATGAGCACGCTTATAGCGGTAAATGAGGTGCTGATCATATCGATGTTGATGGCTTCCTGGGCCAGGAATGAGAATATCTTGCCCGCGATCCCCGCCTCGCGCGCAAGGTTCTTTCCGTAAACCGTCAAGATACCCCTTCCTTTTTCTATCACGAAGTCGCTAGTCTTGAGGACATCAAGGCTCTTTAGGTGCGCCACCGCCTCATTTACCTGTGATTCGTTTAATGCAAAAGAGATCTCAGCCAATCCCCTTGATATGCTGCTTTCGGATATCATCTCTATATTGAAACCGGCTTTACCAAGATGTGAGAAGAGTTCGCCGGCTATAGCAGGTTTGTCAGGGACGGATTTGGCAATAACCATTGACATGTGGGGTTTGGTTTCAATCAACTCAACCGGTCCGGCCATATGTTCCTCCATCAAAGTATATAGAGCTAGTTTGGCTTGTCAACGCTTTTAACTCGTCTGAACACGCGCGTCTTCTTACTCTATACGTTCCCGCGTCCAGAACTAACATATCTGACCTGCATCGTTCATAAGGAACGACTCCACAGGTCCCCATCTGAGCCATACCGTTC
>SOJW01000025.1 GCA_004375895.1 Candidatus Stahliibacteriota bacterium | reverse complement strand
CCCCCCCCCCCCCCCCCCCCCCCCCCCCGCCCCCCCCCCCCCCCCCGCCGGCGGGCCCTGGCCCGCCGGGGGCCTATACGAGTTATTTTTTTGAGCAAAAGTTATTTTTCAGCAAAATCAAATCTGACATCGTGTTCTATAAATTGTGTTATAGTGTAAGTTACAAATTGAAAGTTGGGTTACTCTTGACAGAACTTGTATAGTTTACATAATGGGTGTATGCGAATTGCAATAAACAAGTCAACAGAAAGGGGGTTTTATGCCTGAGCATTGGGGTTATACCCGCGACGGAAAGCAACAGCCTACAGATGAGAAGCTGTATGATGCTGCCAAGAAAGCATGTCAGGGCATGGGTAAAACGGATGATTACCGGTGTATCTGGGGCATGTACAGGAAAAATTGGGAGCGTGAACATGGTAAGGAGTTGCTAAGTTCCCCGCCTGGCGGGGGTGAGGCTAAGGCAGGCGGCGAAGGTGGCAGCCCCGGTGGAAGCTCACCAGCAAGTGTCCCAGGGGTAACGCCAAGAGAATAAGAAAGGAGATAAAAGAGATGCCGAGTAAGACTTCACGCAAGATACGGCGCACAGTACGCAAACAGAAAAAGGAATTGGACAAGAGTCCAAAGCCAAGGGAAAAAAGAACGGTGAAGCGCGTCGGTAGCCCTAGAAGCAGGAAATATTTAGCTTAACTGGGAAAGAAAACATGGCAAAGAACTCCTTGGTTCTCCGTCAAGCGGAGGTAAAGGTCAGACGTTTCTTACGTTTTTTCAGGTTTACCTTGCCGCATGAAACGGATTACGTTAATGCTTCATCCCCAACCGAAGACAAACATGGTTGGACATGGGCTATCCTTATAGGTGGAATGACCGATGATTCTATTTACATTCATAGCCTGTTGCATGTTGTGTACTTAGGGGGATTGAGATTTTATGACTTTCTTTATTTCTCATGGTGGTGGTCCAAGCTAACGAAGCTATTTGTAAAAGGGAACGAGGTATCGGAGGATGCTTAATGATGGATGATTCCGCTGTAGCGACGAAGCCAGATACATACGAAACCTCCAAAGGGATGGAGCGTATACGGCTGAAGTCGCGTCCTGCGGTTATCCCGCGTTCACTGGACGAGTTGGTGATTCACCCGAAGGGGGAGATATGAATACGGCTAAGGGGGTGAAGGGATCATGGAACCAACCACGGAAGGTCCAAGAGGGAAAGTCACGTGTGGCTCCTAATGCTTTTCTGAAAACCAGCGGAAAAACTTCACTTGAACAAAAAGAACACTCTCGCAAAACTTCCAGTACCTCACACTCTCATGAGAGGACAAAATGAAAGAGGGTAGAAGTCTAAACAAAGCGAAAGCCACCGGCGGTTTTACCTGGGTAGCCAACCGATTCATCGATGGGTTCTTACCGCTACTCTCAGGTTTGGCTTTCAAAGTTTACGTTTACTTAGCCCGCAATGCCCCGCAAAGCCAAAGTTACGATCCCATTACAAGAAAAGGGCTATCAGCCTCCAAGATCGGTGAAGTTCTTCACCGTAGTCGAAGAAGCATCAGTAAATCACTCAACGAATTGGAAAAATGGGGATTGATTGAAAAGATTAAGACTCCCGGGCTCTGTAATCGTTATCGCCTGCTGGCAACCTGTAAAGAAAACTTGCCAGGGGATGATAAGAAAACCTTACAGGGTAGTAAAGAAAACTTAACACCCCCTGTAAAGAAAACCTTACAGGGTAATACTGCAAAGCCTTATGAGCCAAGGGCTGACGGCTCACCTAAGAGTATATTAAGAGGATCTAAGAGTATTAAAGAGGTCTCGAAGTCGGGCCTGAGACCTATTCAACAGCCTTCAGGATGCGGCCCAAGGAAGATATAGATGGCCACCATGACGGAAGAAACCCGTTTATCTCTGGCAAGAGAGGCCGCCGATGCTTTCATCCGCAACCATCCAGGGGAACGTTATAGAGACGCCCGCTTCGAGACTTGCCAACCTACTCCTGCGGTTCGATATATACGGAAGTTGAGACCTGGGCGGCTCATGATCTTGCATGGTCCACCGGGGTGTGGAAAGACATACGCGGCGGCTTGTTGGATAAGGCGAAACATCGAAAAGAACCTATACCGACATAGATACGCTCCAGGAATCTATATAACAGCCCTGGAATTCGAACGCAGGTTCTGTCAACCGGGTTACTGGGATTTCGAAACCAAAGGTAACTGGAAGGATATGCTTGATGCGGGCTGGGTGGTGTTTGACGACCTGGGGACTGAGGATCCAACAAATCTCCGGTTCAAGACAAAGTTCAACCATCTCTTCGAGACCCGGCATCGAGAGCAGCGCACGTTGATCATCCTTACAAACGTGATGATCGAGGAGTACGGTGAGCGGATAGTCTCGCGGGTACGCGATTGGGGAGTTGATGGATCAGTTTGGGAAATTCAGGGAGAGGATCTACGCAAGAACAAGCGGGATCTCAACCCGGTGGCGGATTGATTCTCGTGGGAGTGGTGCAGGGATGACCTACAAGACCTCTCTCGCTGGCTCTGTTGGCCTCTGTAGGCTTCAGGAGGGGTAAGTGTTAGCTGAACCCTGCACGCGTGAATTAACGAACACTTTAGCCGTGCAGAGTAGTAAACCCAGACGCAAACGCCGCTCCAGATGGAAGATTCGCCTTGACATCGGACTTCGAGGGGCTACACTTACCATAGACATGACATTGTACCGGCGCAAAAACGGACGCTGGTATGTCAGGGTCTGGCTCAATGGACAACGACGGATGCTCTCCACTGGAGAGACCGACTACGATAGAGCACTGCTGAAGACCAAGGAGATCGTTGAACGTGCTGCAAACTCGAAGGTGACTAAACCTTGGGTAACGTTCTCAAAGCTCGCCAACGAGTTCGTAGGCTACGTTGAGGAGCGCTGGGCGGCTTCTACGGTCTACAAGGACAAAAGCAGGATGCGTAAACTTTGTGCTGCGTTCGGTGATAAGAAACTTTCTGAGATCACGGAGCACAGCATAGACACCTACATGAAGAAGCGCAAGCAAGACGTGGTGATACGCTTGAAAGATGGAGAAAGACGAGAACAAAAAACCAAGGCCTCAACTGTTAATCGAGAACTCGCCTTACTCAAGCTGCTTTTCAAACAAGCTGTCGCGTGGAAATACACGGATGCCAACCCGGCAAGCAACGTCAAACCTTTCCCGGAGTCTCACGACTACGAGGACCGCAGGGTTCTTGGTGAAGAAGAGCTCAAGTGTTTATTCGAGGCCTGCAAGCGCAGCGACAATCCTATCCTTTACGAGATTGTCAAGGTTGACGTGCTCTCCGGCTTAAGGAAAGGCGAACTCCGGAACCTCCTCTGGGATGACGTGGACTTCGGAACTGGAACAATCACAGTTAGGCAGACCAAGACTAAAAACACCTTCCACAAGCCCATGACAGCGGCTCTAAGGCAGGTTTTGCTTTCTCTAAGGGATAAACTACCTCATGCCCGTTATGTGTTCTCCAAGCTTGATGGCACCGCTTACGGAGACTGGCGAAGATCCTTTAAGACCGCTTGCAAACGCGCTGGACTGAAAGACGTGTGCTTTCACACACTGAGGCATACCTGCTTTTCTTTCCTCGGTATGCAAGGACGCAGTGAGTTGGAGATTATGTCCTTCTCCGGTCATAAGTCTTCAGCTATGGTTAAGAGATATACACATATTCCTCTCTCTCATGTCAGAGCCATTGCTGATGACATTGGTGCAAAAGTGGTGCAATTAGAGCAAGGATCGTAAGTCGGTTTGCATAAGTCGTTGAATAAAGCGCGCCTGGAGGGACTCGAACCCACGACCGTCGGATTAGAAATCCGATGCTCTGTCCGTCTGAGCTACAGGCGCGTTGATATTACTAGCTTTGCGAGATTGCCCGTCAAGGGCAGGGGCAAACTTCCCCAATTCTTCCCCAAGCCGGTTTGCTGCAGCCTGAAGATGAGCGTTTGACAGGTGAGAATAGCGCAGAACCATCTTCATGGTCTTATGCCCGATCAATTCTTTAGCCGCGCGTATGCCCACTCCGCTCATTATGAGATAGGATAAGTAGGTATGTCTTAGATCGTGGAAGCAAAAGTCCGTAATGCCAGCCCGTCTACAGGTGGTCTCAAATGATCTTCTCCAGTTTCCATAAGCCGTGCCGTCAGGCTTGGAGAAAACATAGTCCGAATGAGGCTTAGAATTCCATAGAGTCTGTAATGTAGGCAATAGCAGGTCGTTTATTTGAGCGTGATGTACTGTTTTATTCTTCGTTTCCCTGGCAGTGATTATTCTCCGCTCGAAATCTACATCTTTCCAGGTGAGGCTTCGAAGTTCGCCTTTACGCATACCGGTATTGAGAGCCGTGACGACTATCTCATAAAGAATAGGGTTAGCACTATGCCTGCATGCATCCAGCAATCGCGGTATTTCATCCTCACTGAGATACCTCTCACGTCCAGAAGACTCAGGGTATGGTTTAATCTTCTTGGCCGCATTCTCTTTGAGGTATTCCCAGTCAACCGCCTTCGAGAGCATATTCCTCAGTAAAGCAAGGTCACGGTTGACAGTAGCCGGCCCTACCACATGTCTGCGGCTAAGCATGTAGTCTTCTATAATCTGCGCGCGTGATCTCGGAGAGTTTTCTGCTACCGAAAGCTCTCAGTAAAAACCGCATCTTGCTTGCTTCCTTCTCTAGAGTAATGGTTGCCTTCTTACTCTCAGCGTGAGGGATGTATTTTCTCTTCGCAAACTCAGAAAGGGTTATGGGCGGCCCCTGGAGTTCTCGCTGGATAATCTCGCCGATTTTACAAAGAGCCTTGTCGTAATCCGTCTCTCCCGTAGCACGCTCTAGTCTTTTCCCGTTCAGCGTGAATCTAACAAACCAGCGTTTTCCTTTCTGGCGTAGATTCATCGTATCATTAAGTCTAAGCTTCTTCTGGGAAAAGTCAAGCGCAGGAAAGGTAAACGTTTCGCCTTGCCTATTTCTTATTACCATCTTCTCAGGAGACAATTCAACAAGATGTAAGGGTTCAGATTTGGGCCGGTGTTTACGACTCACCCTTCCCTACCCTATTTATCCTTATATTTTCACGCATATTAAAACTCCTATTTCGATTTAGTCTATGGTCTAAGTGTAGTAACTAATCAGTTCTTGTCAAGAGGCATATAGTTCGTGCGCCAAGAGATAGTTACCAGGGTGGAAAGAGGGTGAAGGGAGTACTAGAAAAAGCGGGAATCTCCTTTAGACTTAACAAACAAGCACTCAAAAAGGAGATTCACCGCCTATGCAAATACGCTACCAAAGGTTACACAGAATGAACCCATTGGAAGCAAGACGTATAATTATAGAGACCTACGAGCGTTATGCAAGTATCTCGGCGACGGCCAGAGAGATGGAAACGTCTAGACAAGTAGTACGCAAGTGGGTTCAGAGATATGAGTTAGAGGGAGAGAAAGGACTTAGCGATCGTTCCCGCTGTCCCCACATCTCGCCTCGCAAGACGCCCTATCACCCCGAGCGGTTGCTTTGCAACCGCTTGGGGACCCCGATCTTTTGTCCGAAGGACAAAAGGAGGGTTAAGAGGAGTTCTATCTGCCTTGCATACTCAGCTGGAAGGATACCGACGACCTCCTACGTATGGCTGAGGCCTGGCAGCATGTCTACAACGTCAAAAGGCCTCACTTCGGTAAGGGCATGGGTGGACTGTCTCCTCTTGTACCCTTGAGGGGCATAAACCAAACTCCAATCACTCGGATACAATCACCTCGATGATAACTTCTCTCGCTTCCCGGTCCTTCTACTTGACGACCTCAACCCCCTCTTACCTGGTAACAATGTATTGACCATGGACAGGTTTTTTAAAGGTGTCGGATAACAAAAGCCCGATTAAAAAAGCGGGCTGAGATGAATAAGGGGATAAAGGGGGCGGGGAAACCGCCTCCCCTATAATAAGTCAACCCCAAATCACCCGATTTTTTAACCCCAGACGTCTGCTACGCAACCGCACCATCATTTTAAAATTCCTACATTCAACGTTGAAGTGCAACACATAGGTTAGCGACTTCGAGGGGTGTT
>SOJW01000007.1 GCA_004375895.1 Candidatus Stahliibacteriota bacterium | reverse complement strand
ATGATCAAGATTGTCAAAAAGTCCCGTAATGTCCGCTATTACGATCCAGTTAATCCTAAGATCGATAAGGTTTTCACGAAGCTCTTTAAGCGCTCGGTGCTGACTCCTGCCTCTGCGGAAACCGTGGGAAAAATCATGGAACACTTGTTCGTATATCGGCTCAAGAAGCATCACCACTGCTCTTTGGACTATCTTGTCCTCAAACGTTGGCTTGCCTATGGGCCGCTTTTTCCCATTCTCCTTTTCCAACCATGCTCGCATTACCGGAGGGGCCTTATACCGTCCACTCTTCAGGCGGTCATATAGATCCTGAAGGTGCTCCTCCAGATGCTCCCCATATTGTTTCGCGGTTATACCGTCAACTCCAGGGGAACTGTTCTTACGCGTACGTCGGTAGGCTTCTCGAAGTAGATCAACATCGATGTGATGCGCCAGCGTCGTGAAGACCATCTGCGGATAGTCCTCTGCCTGTTTCGCAATCTGTTGAAGTTTCGTTGACACGGTTTGTGATCTCGAAGTATCTCCCATCTTTCCCTTCAATAGAACGTCGTACCCGGCTTCACCTTCCCTACAGTGGGTCGCTTGGGCCTCACTTCCCCACCTTCCCGGTCTCGCTGAAAGCAAGACCATCGGTACTATGATCCACTAAGACTGCCAAATGCCCCTCTCGGGCTCGTTCGCTCTTCGCTATCCTCACCCGATACCTTGCGCACCCCTTTCTTTGTGTCTCTCACTTAGCCGTAAGACTCGCTGCCAGCCGGATGCAGGCCGGTTCAGCGCCGGGGGTTTATCCTCCACGGAACGGCTCCCCTGTCACCGCATTTTACACAAGGAGACACCTGGCTCTCCCAAGTTCCCGAGTTACCCCTTTGAACACATGCCCTGGTCTAAGACCCCGGTGGTGACCTGAACACTCGCCGTATCGCGTCCAGGTCTGCTGCCTTCCGCGCAATCCAAAGCGTCGGCGTTCCTCCCTCATAGCGGGATTTATCCTAATGACCACAACTATACATTTTTCGGGGCTCAATACAGAGCCTGCACCCTTGTTCCATCCAGCTTCGTACTCCCGTTACCGGGTTTGCACGTGGATTTCACTACTGAGCTGGTGGCTAACCTTTACTCAGGCGGGACTTTCACCCACTGGGTAACAACATCCAGTTTCATCCCGATTTACGTGGATTCCCAAGGATTCGGGCTTACCTTGGCACGAGAATTGACATGTTATGTGCTTTTAACTTACTATTTTTTCAGTGATTCAAGAAGTTGCTTAAGTGCCTCCAGATAATTGAATAGGAGTTTCTTCCAAGCAGCACTATACTCTTCAATAGGGTAATCAAAAGAGAAGAACTTATGGGCTTCTATCACTCCTTCCAATCTGTCTCCGTGCACAGGGTAACCTTGTCTCATCTTGTTTATTTTGCGAAATGTATCAATAATCGTTTGTTTTGGAATATTATGCTTGTCAAGATAGGCTTCCAATAGTTGAATTGACTTTACCTGTGTACCGGTAATTTCTGTCAATCGGCGAAGGCATTTCACATTCAAGTTAGTTACAGCATTCCTGAGCGCACTCAGTCGAAAAAAGAACTCTTCCTCGGACTCAGCATCTCGAAAAAACTGTAATAAATTTCGTTCTTCATTGAGTATAATAAGCTTTTCATTGTGTTCTTGATGAAATATTGCATTGATATTGTCTCTTGCATCAATGATTGCAGAAGCAAGCTGTAATAGCGATTTATCCTCCATCAATTTC
>SOJW01000061.1 GCA_004375895.1 Candidatus Stahliibacteriota bacterium | reverse complement strand
CAGTCCAACATCAGCAGCGGCTCCTATCTGGGTGTTTGAGTCGGCCACAGCAAGATGCATCTTCAGGTTGGCTCCTGCGCTCAGTTTCTCGATGATGGAATACGCAACGGTCCCGCCCAGGTTGATCACGTGATAGCCGAAACTGCCCAGGTCCTCGTTGGTCGGCGAAGTCTTTGTCATGGTTCCCGAGTTGAGATAGAAGGCTCCGGCTGAGAATCTTAACGGTCCGGATGACGTGGGCTTGAATATAACCGATCCGATATGTATGCCTGCCGGATAGGGGAGATAGTTGGCAGCAAGGATCATATTTTCGCTTGAGGATAATCCCGCCGGATTGGCGAAGAAGGCCTGTGGATTGTTTGCTACTCCCAGTGATGCACCGCCCATCCCCTGGCTTCTGGCGTCCGGCTGGATGCGCAGGTGATTGAGTCCGGTCTGGCCCACCTCTAAAGCCATCACAGCCCCTGCGACGAAAAGAATCGATATTATTGTGCGTTTCATCACCTGAGTTTAACGCAATCTTTACCTATGTCAAGACTTAATCAGCCGCCACGAGCTGATTCTCACTTGCTTATGATCGTTTAATAAGGGGATGGTAGTTATACCTTATCGATCCGCCTTTTGAATTCTTCGGGTGTCAGTTTGATCTCCCTCAGGATCTCTCGAATCAATGGGCGGGCAAGGTCCCTTCCTGGATGATCCGGCAAGGTGGTTGGCCTGCCGTCGGGATGACGGTAAAAGACGTGGCTACCCTTCTGGCGGATGCGCTTAAACCCCATACCTAAAAGCACCTTCTCCATTGTCTTGAAGTTGACAATGGGCAGGCGCGTCATAGAGATATCTCAATCTGCTGGAGTCCCACAAATTTAGGAAGGTCTTCGGGTGCCCCCTTCAACTCCTCAAGGCAAAGCTCCAGAACCTCCTTGAGGTTTTTTTGAAGCTCATCAAGGCTTGCTCCCTGAGTGTGTGCGCCAGGGATGCCTGGAACCATTCCGACGTAAAGCTTAGTCTCCGGATCCCATTCCACGTAAGCTGTAAATGTCTTCATAACACCAGTATAGCACATGGGTAGTCCGTGTCAAGACAGTCCCCCAAAAGGCTAAGACCTTTTCTCACTGAAGGAATCGTTGATCAGCCTACTCCAGTTCGTAGGTGACGTATATCGTGTAGGAAAGTTTTATCTCTCCCGGCTCAAGAGCAACAGGAACCGACTCAGCAGTGCGGCCCCCCTGTATCTGAAGACCTGCGGCCATAGCTACAACTCGTCGGTATTGCTGAGCCTCGAAGGATTGTGGAGGTGGAAACTCGGAGACGCTTAGAGGTTTACCTAGTTCTACACCCGAAAGCTTTGCTATTTGTGAGGCTTTGGTCTGAGCCGCTTTCATTGCTTTTTCCCGAACCTCAGCTTCGTACTTTTTGGGCTCATCAAGGGTGAACGTGACGTTGGTGATCTTTGTTGCGCCAGCTTGTATTACTGCGTCCATGATCGGTAGAATCTTTGTGAAGTCTCTGATTTTCACCTTCAGTCCTGTGGAGATATTGTACCCCTCGAAAACATGTTTGTTTAGAACCGTGCGGCGATAGATCGGTTTTGCAGTAAAATGGGTTGTCTGGATGTCCTTAGCCTCTATTTCACTATCATCCTTCAAGACAGTGATGATTCGACTCATGATATCCTTGTTTTCATTGTAGGCCTCGTTTCTATCTTTATTGGTTGTTTCAACGAGGATGGTCATAATGCAGAGGTCTGGAGAGACAGAGATTTCTGCCGTTTCCTTTATACTTAATGTGCGGGTTTGAGGTTGTGCAGTAAGGGAAGTTAAGGCCAGAAGGATCACCAAGGCGGCGATCAAGGTTTTCTTCATTTTATCCTCCTCTGGGTTGGTTTTGATCAAATTATAAAAGAAAGAGGTATAAAGTCAAATTTTTGCTGCGAGAGTTGTAGGGGCACGGCATGCCGTGCCCATCACCCCACACGTCTGCTTCGCAGCCGTGCGGGGACCCCGATTAATAATGCTCCTTTTCGCGTACGCGAAAAGATCGCAGGAAATAAAGGTCGTTTCTGATCCCCCTTTATCCCCCTTCAAAAGGTGGACATGTTAGATAGCCCCCCTTATTAAGGGGGGTGTCCGAAGGACGGAGGGATCAGTCATCAAGGGAGGTGCCCGAAGGGCGGAGGGATAAGGTTTTAGACTACAAAGTTCACCAGCCGACCCGGTACGTAAATGGTCTTCTTGGGCTTAGTGATAAGATACCCCTTTACCACCTCTATCCCGCGTGCCGCAGTGATAACTTCTTCCTTAGATGCATCCTTAGAGATTTCCAATTTACCTCTGAGCTTTCCATTAATTTGGACAACTATGGTTACCATCTCCTCTATCACCGCTTCGGGGTCGTAATCCGGCCAGCGAGAGGTGAATACGCTCTCTTTATGCCCGAACGTCTCCCACAGCTCCTCTGCAAGGAAAGGCGCGAACGGGGCAAGGAGCTTGGTGAGCTTCTCCATGGCACCTCTTGCCACCGCAGAGGTCTTGGCTTGGGAGTTGGCATAAAGGTTCACAAACTCCATCATGCGCGCAATCGCGGTGTTGTAGTCCATAGCTTCCGCGTCCTCACTCACCTGCTTGATGGTCTTGTTGATAGCTCGGTATATCTCGTCTGCCTGCGCATCATCCGGGCTGACCTGAAGGTCAGCCCCTACTTTGATTTGAGCAGCGGCCAGGCCTTCGGCGTAGACCCGTTCCAGGAACCTTGTCGATCCTTTAATGCCCTTCTCTGACCACAACACCTCCCGGTCAGGCGGTGCGAAGAAGAGCATGGCTACGCGCGCGGCATCAACGCCGATCCTGTCTATAAGTTCTCGAGGCGAGACCGCGTTGCCCTTTGATTTGCTCATCACGTCGCCCTGCTCGTCCAGAACCATGCCGTGGTTGAAGAGCCTGGCTACCGGCTCCTGGACCGGGCAGATCCCTAAGTCATACAAGAACATGGTTATGAACCGGAAGTAGATCAGGTGTCCGGTGGCGTGCTCGTCTCCGCCGATGTAGAGGTCAATGGGCAGCCACTTCTCGGCCTCAGCCTTGCTAAATATCTCCTTGTCATTCTTTGGATCCACATACCTCAAGTGGTACCAGGCCGAGTCAACAAAGGTATCCATGGTGTCGGTATCACGCTTTGCATTACCTCCGCACTTGGGGCAGGAGACGTTTATAAACTCCTCCACCGACTCCAGGGACGAGCGGGCCTTGGGAACGAAGTCGACCTTTGACTCATCAGGCAGGAGCACGGGCAGCTCTTCGGCGGGCACCGGCACCATACCGCATTTCGGGCAGTGAATCATGGGTATGGGCGCACCCCAGTAGCGCTGGCGGGAGATGAGCCAGTCGCGGAGACGATAGGAGACCGCAGGCTTGCCGAAGCCCTCCTCAGCCGCATACTCCGCAACCTTCCTTATTCCTTCCACCGAGCTGATGCCGTCGAACGGTCCTGATGAAACCATCACACCCGGATCAACGTAGGCGGCCTCCATCTCGGAAAGCACGAGCTCACGATCCGGCGGCTGGATGACTATCTTGATCGGTATGCCGTAGCGCTTTGCGAACTCGAAATCGCGCGCATCGTGTCCGGGTACGGCCATCACCATGCCGGTTCCGTATGAAGCCAGCACGTAGTCGGCCACCCAGAGCTGTACGTCCTCGTTATTGAACGGGTTACGAACTCTCAAGCCGGTATCCACCCCGTCCTTCTCGCGATCCTCAGCTAAGCGCTCGATCTCAGACTTCAAAAGGGCAGCATCACGGTAGCGCTTCACCTGTTCCCTGTTGGGCATGGTATCAAGGAACTTGGCCACCAGCCTGTGCTCAGGGGCGATAGCCATAAATGTAACGCCGTAGACGGTGTCCGGTCTGGTCGTGAATATCGGCAACTTGATCTGGGGGTTATCCTTCAACTCAAATATCAACTCGGCACCATCGCTGCGGCCTATCCAGTTGCGCTGCATGATCTTTATGGGTTCTGGCCAGTCTTTAAGTTTGTCCAGGTTATCAAGCAGCCTCTGGGCGTAATCCGTGATCTTGAAGTACCACTGCACCAGTTCCTTCTTTTCGACCTGAGCCTCGCAGCGCCAGCATTTGCCCCCGATCACCTGCTCGTTGGCCAGGACGGTGTTGCAGGAGGGGCACCAGTTCACAAGGCTCGTGTCGCGGTAAGCCAGCCCCTTTTCATAGAGCTTGATGAACAGCCACTGGGTCCAGCGGTAATAGCGAGGATCGCAGGTTCGCACCTCCCTTGACCAATCGTAGCTTAAGCCGAGGGCTTTTATAGTCTCAGTGGCAGTATCAATGTTAGTCTCTGTCCATTTCCGTGGCGATCCCCCGCGTTTTATGGCCGCTTCTTCGGCAGGCAGACCGAACGCGTCAAACCCGAAGGGATGAAGCAGCTGGTATCCATGCATGCGCTTGTAACGCCACATAAAGTCGCCGATGATATAATTTCTAAAGTGGCCGATGTGGATGTCGCCAGAGGTGTAAAGGAACATCTCCAGCTGATAGAACTTGCGTTCAGGATCTACCGGTGTGTCGTACAACTTCCATTCCTGCCAGCGCTTAAGCCACTTGGCTTCAATCTCCTTATAAGAATACTTCATCGAACTCCTCAACGCTTGTCGGGGCCAGATTTCCGATTACTACCTGCTCGAGCATCGCCTCTGCATCGCGGCCGGTGGTACGGACAGCCAAGTCAACCTCTGCCAGACGCATAAGAAACCGATGCAATCTTTCGGCGGGCCACCTTCGAGCCCTTTCCGGATACTCCTTCGAAAGCAGCCACCTGCGCGAACCCAATCTCAACTCTTTCGCCATCTCTTCAGACGGAACCCTTCCCTTGAGCTCATGATATTTAAGAAGGGTAAATGCTTCCCTTGAGAGCGCCCGAACTATCTGAATTATACCCTGTGTGAGGTCGAAACGCAACACACGATGCAATTCCCTTGATGCCCTGTCCCGATCTCTGGCAAATACCGCCCTAACACAATCATAAACCCCCTTCTCAAATGAATCGTGCAGGAGATCTTCTACGTCCTTAAGACCAACCCTATCCCCTTCACCGCGGTACAGATCAATCTTCGTAAGCATCTGTGCCAGCGCCATCAGGTTGCCCGCAGAAAGATCGATCATGAAATCTATCGTTGCCTTATCCAGGGAAAATCCCTTTGCCGAAGCCTGTTTCTTTAGCCACGTCCACAATTCCCTCGGCTTTGGAGAAGTCAGCTGGCAGATGGTCACTTTTTGCTTCTTAGCCCATTTGAGGAGGTTATCTGAAGATTTCAGGTCTTTTTCAGCCATAAGTACCACGACCCGTAACACCTCCCGTAACGCCTCCCGTGACACCTCGCGTTCCTTTGCCGGATGTGCGGCTACCCGCTCCAGCGCCTGGAGCTGATCTTTCTTGAGCTTGTGCGCCGAACGCAGCACCGTGACCTTTGTTTCCCCTCCGAACGAGAGGGTCCCAGCCGACGCCAGTAGCTGGGCCGGATCAAGCAATGCGGCGTCCACAACTTCGTATCCCCAACTTCCTGCTCCGCCGTAATTTGCACGAAGGGCTGTTAGAATCTCTTCGTGAAAGAACGCCTCTTCGCCGTAGCAAAGTAATGCCGCAGGTAAATCCCGCGCCTTGATGCGTTTTGCTAGTTCTTGCCTTGTGATGTGCATCTATAATAATATTTAGTTAGACCACTTATGTCAACCGCCCTAATTCCCTCTTTAGAGGGTGATTAGTTTGATCAAGGTTGAGGTGTGTTATGGGTGGTGTTACGGGTGGTTGACTTGTGGGGCTTGTGTCTTATAATCATACCAATGGGGTGGACTTTTTTATTAATGACCCTTGCAGGGCAGATCGTGGGGGACACGGCCTTCTCGTTTGAAGGTGTTGCCTCTATCTCGGGGGCTCTTTCCTACAACTATGTTGATCCTTACCTGTATCTTTTGAACTATGATTACAAGAACCCAGCATCTGCTTCGTGTATGCGCGGCGCGGTTACCAATCCTGCTGCACTTGCCTCGGTGAAGACCGCCGCAGGAGCCATTGCAGCAGGCTTCGGCCGGACTGGAAGGGTGGAACTTACCCTGAGTTCCGAGATACCCTACGTGGGCGAGGTGAAGGTGCCCATCTCTTTCTACGCTGAGGAGGCAAGCGGGGTATACTTCGGCGGCGGTGCGGCAAGGATGGGTGAGGTGGTTGTGGGTTTTGCGTACGTAGAAGGAGACCGCTTCAATGGGGATATTTTTGCCCGTGCAGATGTTGCCTTCAGCGCCACCTACTCGTTGCGCGACACCCTTACAGAGGCCGATCTTCCCGGCCAGGAAGAGGGAACTACTATCCCTATACTCATAGACCTGAAGGGAGAGGGGGGTGGATCGATGGCTATTGAGGGCAGAGCCCGACTCAAGGCAACGCCCTTCTATCTTATCCTTGCTACCGAAGAGGGGGGGATAAACTACGGGGTTGCTTTTCGTTGGAGCACCTTCGACGGCTGGATTGACTATACGGATACCCTTACCCCTGTGTTGAAGCCAACCGGTGCTAGGGTTTACTCCGAATCTGATGAATGGGACGTCGGGGTGTCTATTTCAGCGGTGGTTGAAGGGGGCGAGATATACTCCAACAAATACTCTGCTACCCTCGTTGGGAATCAGCTGGGAGTGGCTTTCGGAATGCAGAAGCCGAGCGATCTAATTAGTTGGGGGTTTTCAGTGGAGCAGGATCTAGGCGCGAACATACTGCGCACAAGGATCGGGCGAAGCAGGAGAGGGGGGCTGCCTCGGGTTGTCGAGCTTAATACTGAGAACCTCGAGGTGGACGCTGATGCAAGGATTCTTAAAGGTGAGATGACCGTTGTGCTGGGCTATGATGATCTTCAGGTGAGTGAGGTGGAGAGTAGGGAGTTGCTTACCCTGCCCCCGCGGACCTCTTTCCGTGGAGGGATTCAAGTAACACCTGGGGATTGGATTATAGATGCGAGTTTTACCGCGTCAAGAACATGGGGGCGCGGAACTAGTGAGGTGTTCTTCGGGACAGGTTTCGGTTATAACTGGAAGGTACCTATCCGTTTCAGTCAGGCTCTCTTCTACCGCGTGACGAAGATAGAAGAGATGCCTATCTACTCGATCCCCGGACTCTTCTTCGGGGTCTCCACCACGCTTGAATGGAAAGGTCTGGGGCTTGATCTTTCAATTCGTGCGAACACAACAACCGCGCTCTTTGGGAGTTACGCCGCGGCGATCGATCCGGACGTGCCCGATCTTGGGATATTCAACTACCTGAGCGCAGGAGCGGGCTTGAGCTATGGCTTCTAGCAAGATGAGTGTTGCTGAACGAAGGAGAAGGGAACGTAAAAAGAGGCTGACAGCACTTATACTTTCGCTCTTTCTTCCCGGTTTGGGACAACTTGCTACGGGAAGGATAGGTATCGGTATCGCAGCCTTGATCCTGGATGCGGGTTTCGTGCTTTTCCCCTTGACCATGATAAGGATAGTGGTGATCCAGAACGAACTCACGAATCTAACCTGGCTTATCTGGCTGTTATGGGGTGTTACATTTGGACTCTATTATTTTCTTGTTGCCTACGACGCCTACCGCGGCACACGGCTCCAGGCAGCCCCTTGCAGAGGTGACTGCCCTGCGGAGATAAACGTTTCAGACTACGTGGCGCTTGTTGCAGCAGGACGTTATGCCGAAGCGCTTGAGCTTATTCGTGAGCGTGCGCCTCTGGCCGCGACCCTTGGCAGGATCTGTACTGCACCTTGTGAGAATGTTTGTACCAGAACCCGTATAGAGGAGCCTGTGGCCATTCGAGCACTCAAGCGAAGTGCCGGGGAACACAGCGGTGGCGAGTCTACTAACTCGCAGTTTACCGTCAAGCATCCTCAAAAAGTAGCGGTTGTTGGAGCGGGTGCATCGGGCCTCAGTTGCGCCTATTTTCTTGCAAAACGAGGTTATTCGGTTGATATATTCGATCGGGAGGGGAGTCCTGGCGGGCTGCTTTCAACTACCATCCCTTGTTTCAGGTTCCCGCGTGAGGCTTTGAAGGAAGACATCGACTTTATCCTTTCATCAAGCGAGGGGATTCATTTCAAAGGCGACAAGACACTGGGAGAGAACCTCGATTTAGGTGAACTTGAGCGTTCCTACGACGCGGTCTATCTTGCATTAGGAGCCGCTAAACCCAGGCCGTTAATGATAGAGGGGGAAGAGCTCAAAGGTGTGATTCCGGGTCTTTCATTCCTGCGCGATGTCTGTACCGGCGCAGCCTCCTCCTTCTCAGGACATGTGGCAGTATTAGGCGGAGGCAACACCGCTGTGGACTCAGCCATGGCAGCATTAAGGCTTGGAGCAAAGAACGTGACCCTGTTCTACCGCCGTAGGCGTGAGCATATGCCTGCCTATGCAGGAGAGGTGGCCGAGGCCGAGAAGGAAGGGGTGAAGATTAAGTTCCTTGCCGCTCCTCTAAGGTTCGAAGGCAAGTATAGGGTTGAACGTGTGCGTTTCGGTCGCATGAGGCTCCGAGATCATGGGAAAGGAAGGCGGTCCGAGCTTGAGGCGGTCGAAGGTGAAGAGTGGAACGAAGAGGTCGAGGCGGTGATCGTCGCGGTCGGTCAGGAGCCTGACCTTACACTCCTAGAAAACCTTCCTACAGACATAGACGGCAGGATCAAGGTGCGCCGCAGCTTACGGGTCCCTCATCGCAAGCTCTTTGCCGGCGGCGACATGGTCCGTGGTCCGGCAACAGTTGTCGAGGCTGTGGCAGACGGACGTACGGCAGCACAGGCCATAGATTTCTTCTTAAGGCCGCGGTTCCTGCCCAGATTCTTTGAGCATATTGCAGATTTTGATCCTGACTTCGGGATTGAGAGGCTTGAGGGCGCTGCATGGACCGAGAAAAAGCCTGTGGTCAAATCACGGGTCAAAGAACAAACCAATTACAAGAATCCGGGTCTTTACGTAGAGACCATATGCGGATTGACCGGAGAATCAGATCAGGAGGAAGCAAAGCGCTGTCTTCGCTGTCAGCGGTACAACGTAGGGTTTGCCTATCGCAGGGGCAAGCAGAAAGGATACTTATCTTTAGATGAACGCTAAGGTGCCTTTAGCGCTTACCATAGCCGGCTTTGATCCATCTGGCGGTGCCGGTATCCAGGAGGACCTCAAGGTCTTTCACGAACTGGGTGTGCATGGACTTTCAGTAGTCTCAGCGATTACAGTGCAGTCGAGCTTCGGGATGCGCAGGGCCGTAGTGGTTAATCCTGAACTGGTTTCAGAACAGATCAACTGTCTCTTGGAGGACCGCCAGCCTGCTGCTGCCAAGACCGGCCTTTTGACAACCGAGGCGCTGCCTGCGATAATCGAGTTCCTGAAGAAGATTTCGTTCCCGGTGGTGGTTGATCCGATCTTTGAATCCGGTTCAGGTCTTTTACTGGCCTCCTCCCAGATGATAGAACTCTACAGAAAAGAGGTGATTCCCCGCGCCGCTCTGATCATCCCCAACGTTCCCGAGACGCAGACGCTTCTGGATATCACCATCGTTGACAACAGTTCACTTGAAGGGGTCGCGCGTTCTTTGCTCAATATCGGGGCCAAGGCGGTGCTCATCAAAGGCGGGCACCTGAAGGAAGATCAGGTGGTGGATCTTTTCCTTACCCGCACCAATGCCCGCAGATTCGTTAAGCCCCGCAGAGGTTTCCGCGATGTCCACGGTACCGGATGCGCGCTCTCTGCAGCGATAACCGCATTCCTCGCCCGTGGATCATCACTGGCCGATGCCGTTGCTTCTGCCGAAGCATACATTGACCGCAAGCTTGCCGATCTTTTATATGCCGGTGAGGGCACGCCCATTATCAATCACCTCAAGGGCGTGTAGAACGGCCTCTCAGGCCGTTCAAAAATAATAGATTATACGCGGGCTGAGAGCCCGCGCTACACGAGATGAAGATGAAGAAAAAACCGTTGGCCAAACCGGCCAGAAGCGCTTACCGGCGGAACCTTCCGCATCTTCAAAAGCGGGGGAGACCGATGTTTGTTACCTTTGTGACCCACCGCCGCTGGAAACTACCTGAGTCCGTCCGTGACCTAATTCTCAAGCATTGTCTGCACGAAAACGGAATAAAGATACATCTACACGGTCTTGTCGTCATGCCGGATCACATACATATGATATTTACACCGCTGACTGACGATGAGGGTGCAACATATGGACTTTCAGAGATCATGCAGGGTATAAAGGGGGCTTCAGCCCGCAGGATTAACAAGGTTTTGGGTCGCGCAGGGAAGGTCTGGCAAGGCGAGTTTTTTGACCGTGTTCTGCGTTCGGATGAGAATATGCGAAGTAAGGTGGAGTACATCTGTCAGAACCCTGTCCGTAAGGGGTTAGTCGAGATGGAAAACGAGTATCCTTGGTTGTGGCGGGAATGGATTGAAGGGACGAAGAGATTATTCGCGGGCTGAGAGCCCGCGCTACACCCTTTGACTCCCCTTTGACAGAAACCTCGGAGCAGTTATAATTCAGCAATTCTGATAAGACTAAGGAGGTTCAGTGAACGAAGAAGCCAAGTTTCCGGCCATAGGTAAGGTCTCACCGGAGTTCTTCAATACAGTAATCTATCCGGCACTAGGCGCCAAACGCCCCGAGGTCCTGGTAGGTCCACATCACGGGGTTGATATCTCAATCGTGCGAACCGCGCCCGGCAAGGTGATGGCGGTGACCACCGATCCCATCTACATCGTTCCGCCTTACGGTTGGGAAGAGGCGGCGTGGTTCGCCTGGCACATCCTTGCCTCAGACGTCACCACCTCCGCGCTTCCTGCGGCCTATGCTGTTTTCGACTTCAACATGCCCATGAGTATCACCGAGGAGCAGTTTGCTAAGATCTGGAAGGTGTTTGACCGCGAGTCAGAGAAGTACGGGGTGGCCATAATCGGCGGGCACACCGCACGTTACACCGGCACCGACTACCCGATGGTCGGAGGCGCCACATTCATTGCCGTTGGCGATGAGGATGCCTACATCACCCCTCAGATGGCCAGGCCGGGTGACATCCTCTGCATGACCAAGAGCGCCGCGGTTGAAGCCGTTGGCATCTTCTCAAGGCTCTTCAACGAGAAGATCAAGGCCGAGCTGGGCGAAGAGATAGCGCAGAAGGGATGGGGGATCTTCAATCTCATGAGCACGGTGGACGATTCCCTGGCCGCGGCACGGTTCGGTGTGCGTGAAGCCGGTGTGGCCGCCATGCACGATGCCACCGAGTGCGGGGTTATCGGTGCGGCAATCGAGATGGCCGAGGCGTCAAAGGTCGGCCTGGAACTTTGCTACGAGGAGATTGTGGTCTACCCCGAGATACGCGCAATCTGCGAGATGTTCGGCATGCAGCCCGAGATCTCCATAAGCGAAGGAACGCTGATTCTTGCGATCAAAGAAAAGCACTGGGAGTCATTTAGCAAACACATGGCCGCCCGTAACACACCAATAACCGAGATAGGTCGATTCATGAAAGCATCGGATGGGATTATGGTCATCCGCGGCGGCAAGCGCGAGCCGTTGGAGCATCCCAGGGTTGATCCCTTCTGGTCTGCGTTCGACCGGGCAATGAAGGGATGAGGCTACCACGTCTATACGCAATAACCGACGAGAAGGTCCTGCCCAACCATCTGCTCCTGAAGAAGGTACAGAAGGTTCTTGAGGCAGGCGTGAGATTCCTCCAGGTTCGGTTCAAGAAGACCCCTTATGACGAACAGCTGAGGCTGGGCCAGGAAATCAGGGCACTCACGAGGGAATATAACTCTTTGCTCATAGTCAACGATTCGCCCCAGCTTGCCAATGCGATCGAAGCCGACGGCGTGCACCTGGGTGCGGATGATCCACAAGTCCCTCAAGCGCGGGGAATCCTGGGCAAGGATGCAATCATCGGTGTATCATGCTACGAGGATATGGATCTCGTAAAACGTTGGACTCCTGAAGATATCTCCTACATCGGTCTATCAAGCCCCTATCCGTCGACAACCAAGCATAAAGAGGTGGTACCACTGGATAAGTTCAAGGAACTGGTTGCCGCAAGCCGCCTGCCTTGTTATGCAATCGGCGGGCTCACGCCGGATAAAGTAGGGGAGATGTTACAATCCGGGTGCCACGGTGTTGCGGTGATCTTGGCGATCTTCGGGGCCGAGAACCCTGCTTATGAGACGAAAAGGTTCCTTGCCGAGTTGGATCGCCTCAGTTGATAGGTTCCGCCCTCCGGTTTTAGGAAGGCGGGCCGACCTAAAGGTCGGCCCCTACGAGCTTGGATTTCGTTTTATTTCGAGATAAGAGGCAGTCTCCGCGTCCTTATATAAAGAGCTAACCCTTGACTTAGCTTATAATGAGTATAAAATAAAGATTCAAGGATTCCAAGGAGGTCATATGTACTCGAAGGAATTTACATGCTCCTTTTGCCCTTCGGGCCAAAGATCGCAGTTAAAAGAATGTGAATTCAGTTGTTTGGATTTTTCAAACCAGAGGAGGTTTTATGTACTCGAAAGAGTTGTATAAAACTGATCCGGAAATCTTTGCCGCTATTCACAATGAGACAGTTCGTGAGCACGCCGGTCTGGAGCTGATCGCATCGGAAAACTTCGTATCCGAGGCGGTGCTTGCCGCCCTTGGGTCGGTACTTACAAACAAATACGCCGAGGGCTATCCCTACAAGTGGGGTAAAGAGACGGACGAGATAGACTATTCCAAGTACGGACGCTACTACGGTGGATGCGAGTTCATTGACGAGGCTGAGAAGCTTGCGATCGAGCGTGCCAGAGAGCTTTTTGGCGCAGACCACGTGAACGTTCAGGCGCACTCCGGCACCACAGCCAACATGACCGCCTACTTCGCCCTGGCAGACCCTGGCGACACCCTCCTTGGACTCAACCTTTCACACGGTGGGCACCTCTCGCACGGACACCCCATAAACTTCTCAGGAAGATTCTTCAAGGTGGTGCAGTACGAGGTTGATCCCCAAACCGAGCAGATCAACTTCGACACCTTGCTCAAACTCGCCCGTGAGGCAAAGCCGAAGATGATCGTTGCCGGTGCTTCTGCATATCCAAGAACCATGTACTTTGATAAGTTCCGCGAGGTGGCAGACGATGTGGGAGCCTATCTTATTGCGGATATCGCCCACATCGCAGGCCTGATTGCTGCCAAGCTGCACATCTCTTCGATTCCCTATGCGGATATCACCACCACCACCACTCACAAGACGCTTCGTGGGCCGCGCGGCGCGATCATCATGTGCAAGAAGGAATACGCAAAGACCGTGGACAAGGTCAGCTTCCCGGGCATGCAGGGCGGGCCTTTGGAGCACGTGATTGCTGCCAAGGCCGTGGCGTTCAAGGAGGCGTTAAGCGAGGAGTTCGTTCTCTATCAGAGGCAGATCGTGGCCAACGCCAAGGCCCTTGCTGAGGAATTAACCAAGCGTGGCTACCGGATGGTGGCAGGCGGGACAGACACCCATCTCATGCTGGTGGATTTGCGTTCCAAGGGCGTGACCGGGCGCAAAGCCGAGCGCAGGCTGGAGAGGGCTGGCATTACCTGCAATCGCAACACCATACCATACGATCCTGAAAAGCCCTTCATCGCTTCGGGCATCAGATTGGGAACCCCGGCACTTGCCACTCGTGGGATGAAGGAGCCTGAGATGGCAAAGGTGGCAGAACTCATAGATGAGGTCATCTCCAACATCGAAGACGAAGAGGTCTATCCTCGCGTAAAAGCAAAAGTCCGCGAGCTCTGCGAGAGCTTCCCACTATATCCGGAACGTCGCAAAGAGTATGAAAACATTTCAGCCGAGGGAGAACAAAAGCAGACATGATAGGTATTCTTGATCTTGTTGGCCGTGAGGTTCTTGATTCCCGGGGCAACCCTACAGTTGAGGTGGAGTGTATCCTGGAGGACGGCTCTTCGGGCAGGGCTATAGTTCCTTCAGGTGCATCCAGGGGCGAGCTTGAGGCGCTTGAGCTTCGTGACGGAGATGCGAACCGCTACGGCGGCAAGGGTGTTCTTAAGGCGGTCGGTAACGTAAACACCCTGATCCGTAAGGCTCTGGTGGGAGAGGTTCCCTTTGACCAGCGGTTGATTGACGGCATCCTTCTCGATCTTGATGGGACCGAAAATAAGTCCAAGCTTGGCGCAAATGCGATTCTCGGCGCCTCACTTGCCGTTGCAAAGGCGGCTGCTGAGAGCCTGGGCCTCCCTCTATACCGGTATCTTGGTGGTATAGTCGGTTACACCATGCCCGTTCCGCTCCTCAACGTGATCAACGGAGGAGCGCACGCAACCAACAACCTCGAATTTCAGGAGTTCATGCTGGTCCCTGCAGGATTTACGAGTTTTGCCGAGGCGATTCGTGCCGGTGCCGAGATCTACCATGCTCTCAAGAAGGAGCTTGTGGATGCAGGTGTGGATGCTGGAATCGGTGATGAGGGAGGTTTTGCCCCCAATCTTGCCGATACCGAAGAGGCGATAGGGCTGATGGTCAAGGCGGTCGAGAAGGCAGGTTATAAGCCAGGTGAGCAGATATTTTTAGCACTCGATGTAGCCGCAAGCCAGTTTTACACCGACGGTCGTTATCTCCTGGGTGAGCGTTCGCTGAGTGCCGAGGAGATGATAGATCTATACGAAGATCTCCTGGAACGCTACCCCCTTGTCTCGATAGAAGACGGACTTGCCGAGACCGACTGGGACGGTTGGAAGCTTCTTACAACAAGCCTTGGTGATCGTGTTCAGCTTGTGGGTGATGATATCTTCGTTACCAACCCTGAGATCCTTTCCCGCGGCATAGAGCAAGGAGTGGCTAACTCGTTGTTGGTGAAGCCGAACCAGATAGGCACGCTTTCGGAGACCCTGGACGCCATCCGTCTGGCGCAGGATGCAGGTTACAGCACCATTCTTTCTCATCGTTCGGGTGAGACCGAGGATGTGAGCATAGCCCACCTTGCGGTGGCCGCTAACGTATCTCAGATCAAGAGCGGTGCACCGACGCGCTCGGAACGGGTGGCCAAGTACAACGAACTTTTAAGGATCGAAGAAGAGACCGGTGCCCGCTTCTTTGGATCCAGACTCTTCACATGAAAAAGGGCAGACGCTGGTTAATCGTGCTTGCCGTGGTGGCTGTGGTGGCGTTTTTGTTCCTGGCAGGGCCGAACGGACTTGTGAAGCTAATAAAGATGAAGCATCGTGAAGCCGAGCTTGAGAAACGCATGATCGAGCTTCAAGCAGAAATCGAGATTACCCACCAGAAGGTCGAGCGACTAGCTTCTGATCCCGACTTCCTTCGCCAGGTAGCAAAGGAAAGGCTGCAGATGATCGATCCACAGGATACAGTAAAAAAGGAAAGTGTCCAAACAGATACTACACCATCCGGAAATCCTGCCAATGATTCTTTGAACCGAGGTGATCGCTGATGTGTGGGATCGTCGGCATAATCAGTCAGGATCGTGATGTCGGATACGATCTTTACGAGGCGCTTTTGACCCTTCAGCATCGAGGTCAGGATGCGGCAGGGATTGCGACCTACGACGGCATTCTGCACCTGAAGAAGGGAATCGGTTTGGTTCAGCGTGTCTTCAATCGTAAGAACCTTTCTCGTTTGCGCGGTACGGTCGGGATTGGCCAGACGCGATACCCTACTATAGGTCGTGGGTCGCCGGAGGACTCCCAGCCCTTCTACGTTAACTACCCCTACGGGGTGGCCATGGTGCATAACGGCAACGTTATCAACTTCCTTGCCCTTAAAGAGGAGCTGCAGAGGGTGCATCGCAGGAAGCTGAACTCCACAAGCGACGTTGAGGCCATACTTAACGTCTTCGCCGACGAGCTGGTGCATAAAGGTTCGTCCGTCTTCTCCCTTGACGATCTCTTCGATGCGGTGGGGGGTGTATTCCGAAGGGTGCAAGGGACGTACTCGGTTGTGGCCATGCTCGGCGACGGCAGTCTCTTAGCCTTCCGTGACCCCCTGGGTATCCGTCCGCTCGTGATGGGCAGGAAGGATGCTGTGACGGCGTTCGCCTCGGAGACGGTTACCTTTGATTTCTTGGGATTTGAAAGCCTGGGCGATGTGGTCCCTGGAGAGGCGGTTCATGTAAGTGCGGACGGAAAAGAGACACGCCGTCAGATTGCCGAACCGGATCATCATCCCTGCATCTTTGAGTGGGTCTACTTTGCCAGGCCCGACTCGGTCATCGAGGGTATAGGTGTGCTTGAGGCACGCAGGCGTCTGGGTGAGGCGTTGGCAAGGCGATGCCGCGAGGCAGGAATCGAGCCCGAGGTGGTAGTGCCTGTTCCTGATACCGGGCGTCCCGCCGCCCTGGCTTTGACTGAGGCAACGGGTTGGCGTCTTTCCGAGGGACTGATCCGGAACCGCTACATCCAGCGTACGTTCATCATGCCTACTCAGGATAAACGTCGCTCCTCGGTCAGACAGAAGTTCAATCCAGTAAGAAGCGAACTCGCGGGCAAGAAGTTGCTTCTCGTTGACGACACCATCGTCCGTGGGAACACCTCGCTTGAGCTTATCAAACTGGTTCGTCAATCCGGGCCTTCACAGGTTTACTACGCTGTATACGGTTCCCCTCTCCGATCGCCCTGCATTTACGGGATCGACATGGCTACGCGGGACGAGTTTATTGCCAAAGATCACTCCGAGGAAGAGATTGAGCGGAAGATCGGGGCCGACCGTTTGATCTATCAACGTTACGAGGACATGGTGGAAGCGGTGGCGGGGGAGAGAAAGATGAAGTTCTGCACCGCCTGCTTTTCCGGAAAATATCCCACACCGGTAACCGATGCGGATCTTGATCAGATTGCTGCGGAGCGCAGCGCCGCCAGATCTCATAAGAAGAAGTGAAGGTAAAACTTGCGCGGACCTCGGGCTTCTGCTACGGGGTCCGAAGGGCGGTTAACAGGACGTTCGACGAGGCCCTGCATGTAGACAATCTTTACACCCTTGGCGAGCTGATCCACAACCCACAGGTGCTTGAGATCCTCAAGCTGCGGGGGGTTAAGATTGCCGAGAGCGTGGATGAGATCCCGGACGGCGCGTCGGTAATCATCCGTTCGCACGGGGTAAGCCCACAGATAAAGGCAGAGCTTGGAAAACGTGGTTTGAGGATAATAGACGCCACCTGTCCCAGGGTGATAAGGGTGCAGCAGCTTGCCGAACGTGCCGGACGAAGAGCGAGACACGTGATTATCTTTGGGGATCGGGAGCACTCAGAGGTCAAGGGTATCGCGGCGCACGCAGGCAGAAGGGTAAGCATAGTGAAGGACCTGAAGGGATTGCGCAGGGCACTGAGGCGAATCCCTCGTAAAGAAAAGATTACCCTGCTTGCGCAGAGCACACAGAATCTTTCCGCTTGGGAGAAACTTAAGAGGGAGGTGTGTCGCCTGAAACCTGATGTCCAGATACACGAAACCATCTGTGGAGCCACCGACGAGCGACAATCTGAGGTGAGACAACTGGCTAAGGAGGTCAAGGCGATGGTGGTGGTTGGAGGTCTTAGAAGTGCCAACACCCGGCGTCTGGCCGAGGTTGCCACCGAAGAGGGGATCCCCGCGTTCCACGTTGAGACCGAGGCTGATTTAGCAGCAAACAAGTTGGGGCGTTTTGAAGTGGTGGGAATGGCCGCCGGTGCCTCGACCCCCTCATGGATGATCCGCCGCGTACTTCATGCGATGGAACTCGTCGGGAAGAGACGTTCGTTTATCTCTTTTTTACAGGAAGTATGGCGATTCATCGTTCGCAGCAACATACTCGTAGCGTTTGCCGCAGCCCAGCTCGTATACACCTCATCCCGGTTGCAGGGGATAGAACCTGAACTTTACTATCAATGGATCGTTGCCGCATACATCTTCGGGATGCACCTTCTCAATCACTTTACCGATGTCTTCTCCATCCAGATCAACTACCCTGCCAGAGTGGGGTTCTATGCCCGGTTCCGCAGATTGCTGCTCACACTGGGACTCCTGGGAATAGGCTCCACCCTTGTTGTTTCCTACTTGCTGGGGCCTTTCACCTTCATCTTGATCCTTGCCATGTCCCTTTTGGGTCTTATCTACCGGGTGGAGCTTTTCGGAAAGCGAAGGTTAGGGGCACGCAGGCTTATGGACATCCCTGGCTCAAAGGACCTTTTCCTGGGGCTTGCCTGGACCGTGGTTATAGCGCTTCTTGTTGTTCCTGCAAGCGGTTCAACCTTCAGTCCTGCTACAGGTATCACGGCACTATTTGTATTTAGCCTGGCCTTCACCCGTTCGCTTGTCTACAGCATCCGCGACGTGCAGGGCGACCGGATGGTGGGCCGCGAGACCATACCGGTACTGATAGGGGAGAGCCTTACCCGCAGGCTGGGAGCGGTGGTGCTTTTCTTAGCCGCTTGTGGACTTGTTGCTTCCTTTATCCTTGGATGGTGCTCGGTGCTCGCCCTGCTTCTTATCTTTAACCTGGTCTATGCGTTTGTGATGCTATGGTTGACCCGGGGGGAGAAGGTTTACTCCGATGTCTTATTCGATACGATCGTTGAGGGCAACCTTATCTGCTCCCATCTTCTTGCCTACGGCGTCCACCTTGCCGGTATCGCCTGAAGGCATCCAGGAATAACCACAGATCACACAGAGACCGCATAGATGGATTGAGATAGTAAGATTGTAATGTGGAACAGACACTCTTGTCTGTTCTAAGAAATAATTACGCAGACTGGAGAGTCTGCGCCACATTTTACCGTCCGAATTTGCGGGCGATGAGGACTACAATCATCCCTAAAAACACGTAGCCCAAGACGACTTCGATACCTACAAGGATTTTGGCCGGCCACGCCGTTACCGCAGGCCAGATGTCGCCGAATCCCAGGGTCACGAACGTCACCAGACTGAAATACAGGCAGTTGAGGAGATGTTTGATCTGTATGATTTTATCTCCGACTTGGCTTTGAAGTGTAATCCAACCGATATTGCTGCCGCCCCAGTATAGAAGACCGAAGAAGACGAAGGTCCCTACAGCCCAAGAGATCGTCCTTACCCACTTTTCGCCGAACCCGGCCAATGCCCAAAGGAACCACAGGCCGAACCAACGCCTGCGGACGCCTTTGTGTTCGTTGCAAGAAAAGAAGCGGGCAAAATTCACTCCGAATCGATGAAGTAAAGACAGGGTAACAATCATTCGGGCGTGAAATCGGAATCTCTTGTGCTTCCCTTCATGTATGAATTTGCGAAGCTTTTGGCTATCCCTCAAATTCTCCCTGAGCGTTTTCCCGTGTACCCCCTTGCCACACAACTCTTCGTGAGCCTGGTGCTTGGCCATGAGTTTCTCTCGATAGTAAGCTTTACTTTCATCTTGGTAGCGCCCTTGTTGGTGGATGTAATTTTTCAATATCAGATATGCATCGTTAGCCTTTCGCCACATTTTATTTTTTTCTTCACCTACTCTTTGTATCTGCTTCCAAGTTAAATCGAATGCACCATCTAGGGAAACTCTGTACAAAAGACCCCCAAATAGTTTAGCCCCGCTGAGGTTTGCTTCTCGGAGGGTAGCTTGATTAAGATTAGCTTCTTGGAGATTAGCTTTACTAAGGTCGGCTTTCCGGAGATTGGCTCCGGAGAGTTCGGCTTCTTGAAACTTAGTACCACATAGGTTCGTTTTCTGAAGCTCGGCATAGTAGAGATTAGCTCCTTCAAGGGTTCCTCCTTTCTTCACCCATTTTTCGATCTTTGCCTTGTACTTAAATTTTGCCCGCTCGGACCAATGCTGCCAGCAGTAATCCTCAAGGAAGATGGCATCCCACCCACATTCTTTATCCTTACATCTTTTCCAAACTTTCGGGTCGGGGAGGGGAACGCCTTTGGTTTTGGTCATGTGTTAGTATAAGGTAATGGCTTAATAAGTCAAGGAGGCATGTCAATGAAAAATGCAAAATCTAAAATGCAAAATGAAAATTTTACAGGATGATCAGCGCCTAGCATTTCTTTTTACGCCGCTTGCCGCGCTGGATTAGCCTGACCACAAGCATCGCCACTACAAAAGCAGCCGCTGCATAGGGGAACAGGAAACCGAAGCTGGTGTAGATCGTGCGTCCAGAAGCTTTCGCCACCTCACCGGTAACGATAGTCTTTACCAAGAGAGGGCTTTGGGCAAGAACCCTTCCATATGGATCAATGATCATGGAGATGCCGTTGTTGGCAGCGCGAATCAAGGGCACGCCATTCTCAACCGCTCGCAGAACCGCCATCTCGGCGTGCTGAGCCGGTCCTTGAAGTTGACCGAACCACACATCGTTCGTCACGTTGCAGAGTAATCTTGCGCCCTTGTTCACGAAGTTCCGCGTCAGTAAAGGAAATATCGACTCGTAGCATATAAGGAATGATAGCGGTTCGGGTGCGCGGTGAAAGACAACGTACTCCTTGCCCCGATAGTGGTGGCCTCCCTGCACGTCTATCTTTCGAAGGAAGGGGAAGATGTGTTCAAAGGGGATAGTCTCCCCGAAAGAAGCCAGACGTATCTTGATATAGACCTTATCGAGCGATCCGTCCGGATGAACCAGGGTGGCTGCGTTGGCGAACCGTGAGCGCCCTTCATCCCTGACCCGATGGGGGATGCCTGTTGCAAGCGTAATATCCAGGCTGTCAACCAGATCAAGATATAGGGATGAATACTTCCCAGACCGCGTGAGATCAACCAGGGTGGAAGTCTCCGGATAAAGGATGAGATCGGGGTTTGTCAGCGCGGCTTGCCGCGTTTGATCGAGCATGGCCGTGATTAGTGAGTCATAGAGGTTTCTGGACCCCTTGAGAACCGTAGGCACGTTTGGCTGGATAAGGGCAACTTTGATTGGGGAGGTGCGCTTGGCGGTCATCAATCGAATAGCACCGAATCCTACCATAAAGATCATCACCCCTGCAAGTATGCCTCCCCAACGCAGTCGGAGTTTTGGTGTCTTCCATTCTTTCAGCAGTCTGTATATACACAGGTTAACAAGGACTATTAGAGAGCCCAGCCCGTACACACCCCATATGGAGGCTGTCTGGGTAAAGATAGGCCATGGAGTGAGGGAGTAGCCTAAAAGCTCCCAGGGGAAGGCCAGATCCGTAAGCTCGCGAAGCATCTGGACCGCAGGCCAGACAAGCGGGGCTGACCAGAGACCTATCCTCTTGGTGAGCGATGCAAAGAGAGCAGGAAAGAGAGCCAGAAATCCGATCAACAGTATGACGCCTATCCACAGCAGGAATCGTATCAGGGGCAATAAGGGGTAGGTCTGCGAAACAAGCCACCACATCTGTCCTGCCGCCATACCTATCCCGAACAGGTAGCCGTAAAGGAAGACGCGTCTTTCCTCTTCTATCAACCAGAACAGGGGAACTAAAGCTATAAATGCTAGAAACCGCGTAGGATATGGAGCAAAGGCGAAAGAGAGCAGGAGTCCTGATCCGAGGGCCGCAAGCCACTTGAAACGGTCTAGCTTCCTCTGGTTTTTAATGGGATTTCCTTTCGTTCCTTGACTGAACGGTAGAACCCGTCTGATATGCGGGCAAGAAGCAGGGCGTCCTCTATGGGGACAGGAAACGGTGCCTTGCCCATAACCGCGGATACGAAGGCGTTTATCTGTCCCTGGTATGAAGTCGGGCCAAGGGTCTTTTTATTCATGGCTGGTGCCACGTTTACCAGCCTGCCGAACATCTCCTTGTGTATCTCCAGGGGGTTGAATAGGGCAGCACCCTTGGTTCCGTATGCGTTGAGGTAGAGTACGTCACGCGGCTCGTGTAGTATCCAGCTTACCTCAACAACCAGAATGGTATCATCGGTAAACCTTATCTGTGCAACTGCAGTATCCTCGGTTTCCAGATCAGGACTGCGCTTGAACGCCATTCCCGATATGGCGCTGGGTTGGCGTTCACCAAGCACAAAGAGAGCGAGGTCGATTAAGGGTATGCCCAGGGTAAGGAATGCTCCGGAGCCTGATTTTAAGCTTTCTTCCTGCCATCCTGGATGGCCCCACCTTTGGGCTGAGCGCAGCCAGCCCGTTTTGGCATAGGTCAGTTCTCCGACCTCCTTGCGTTCCATGAACTGTCGCATGAGTATTGCGTCGGGTCGGAAGTGGTCGTCGTGAGCCACGGCCAGTACGAGCTTTTTGCGCCTGGACTTGCTTATCATCTCCTTTGTCTGGGCTTCGTTGAGTGCTATGGGCATCTCTACAAAAACATGCTTGCCGTAGTCAAGGGCTGCCAGGGCCATGGGATGATGCAGGTGGGGGGGAGTGGTTATTACTACCGCATCAATCGAGGGGTCGTTGAGGATCTCGTTGTAAGATGTTGCGATCTTCTCGGCGGCATAGCGATCTTTAAGTGCGGCGAGTTTGGCCTCATCCGTGTCGCAGAGTGCCGATATCTTGACGTGCGGGTTCTTTCGAAGATAGGGGAGATGCGCGGTTTGAGCTCTGGCTCCGCATCCCACGAGTGCAATATTAAGCTTATCCGCCATGGACCTCCTTCAGGATCTTTACCCTTCGTCCATCTATCCTTAGATGCCCTTCCGCCAACAATCTGACTGCCTCAGGGTATATGCGGTGTTCAACCTCAAGGATATGCGCTGCCAGGCTCTCTGCGGTGTCGTCATCGGCGACCTTCACAGGTTCCTGAAGGATGATCGGCCCGCCGTCGAGCTCGGCCGTGACGTGATGCACCGTGC
>SOJW01000002.1 GCA_004375895.1 Candidatus Stahliibacteriota bacterium | reverse complement strand
GTCTTAAAGGAGGTGGCTTCGTCCACACCGGAGTACCACCGACCGTCCTTCTTGACGTCGTTGACCACAAGGGGCTTTCCATGTACCGCAACATATCCCGCGATGCTCTCCTCACCCACAGGAACGTAAAGGGAAGCCAGAGATTGCTTGGCCTCACCTGTGGCCACCGCAAAGCACAGTTTGCCCACCTTCTCGTCCAACAGAAGCATAGATGACGCCTCGGAGCGGGTCAGGGATTTGGCACTCTCAAGTATGATCTCAAGCAGCCGGTCGAAGTCTATGGTCGAAAGCAGCTTTCCGGTGACCTCTATAATCCGGCGTAGCTCCTCGGCACCAATTGCAGCTGCAGCAGAGGTCTTTCTAGAACCTTTTTTCGACATAGAACTCCTCTTGAGCCTCAGCAACCAAATCCTCAAGCCACTCCTCCTGCTTCAAGGCAGCCAGATAGTTGCGTATCTCAACCTGCATCTCATCAAAGGAAAGTATGCGCTCATCACGCTTATCCTCAGCATATAGAAGGTGCACGCCCATCTCCGAGATAAACGGTTTGCTTATCTGGCCTGAGTCAATGGTTGCGGCAACCGAATCAAATGGTGGGGTAAGCGCGGCCAACGGAACCTCCCCAATAAAACCGCCCTGCTCGCTTGTGGTAAGGTCCTCGGAGTAGGTTCGTGCGGCCTCGGCAAAGGTCATCTCGCCTGAGAGTATCTCCTCCCTTATCTTATCCGCAAGCTCAAGAACCCGAAGTGTATCTCGCCTGGTTATGTGCTGTTTGAAGAGTATGTGTCGTGCATAGACCTTATCCCCTGAACGGGCCTCCACGAGAAAGAGGTGGTAGCCCTGGCGAGAGGGAACCGGCGGTGAAACACGACCCACAGGCAGGAAGAAGAGAACCGAGTCGATCTCAGGCAAAAGATCCCCACGCTTTACCCAACCAAGCGAACCGCCTCGCGAGCGGGTACGGGTATCTTCGGAGAATGACTCCGCCAGAATATCGAAATCGCCGCCCCGGGAGAGGATATCGAGGACCTCCATAATCTTTCTTTCTATGCGGGCTTGCTCTGCCGCCGAAGGTCTTATGCTGAAGGCGATGTGAGCCATGCGGATGTAGCCGGGAACCACAGCTATGGAGTCTTTGTTCTGCTCGTAGAATTTTCTGACCTCGTTGGGCGAGACGTAGGGTTGTATCTTACCTTGCGCTGTAAACATCTGCTGGATAATAGCCTGGAACCGTCCCTGATTCATGAGCAATTTGCGCAGCCGATCACGAGTCAACCCCGCCTCTTCCAACTCGGCTCGAGTCTCGGGGAATGAATCAAGCTGGGCGTAGAAGGCTTCCAACCGACGATCGACGCCTTTGGCTATATCCTCTCGGTCAATCTCTATCGCCGAGTCAAGTGCGGCCTTCTTAAAGATAAGCTTTTGGGCGATAAGGCGATCGAGCACCACAAGCCTTATCGAGTCTTCGGTTCCTTCCAGTAATGGGGCCTCAAGCTTGGCAAGGATCACCATCGCCTCAACCTCGCTTGAAAGGATCGGGTCGGCGTCTACCACGCCCACCACCCGGTCAGCACTCCCCCCCACCAGCGCTAAGGCCAATAAGAGCGTCACAGCACCCTAGTAAAAAAGATTCTCTATACGGATCTCGATCTCGGACTGGGCCGCGTTCTTGAGGGAATCAACCTTTTGTGCAATAACCTGCTCAGCCCGTTCGTTGGAAAGCATAGCCTGAAGGTAGGAGGCTACCTCCTTAAACTCTATGTCTTTACGAACCTTTCGCTTGTCTATGAGCTTGAAGATCATGCTGAGTCCCTGAGGGGTAAAGAGGGGCTCGGTGAACTCTCCGTGGCCAAGCGCAAAGACAGCGTCCTCCATCGCCAAGGTAAGGAGGCCCGACCCCCTGGGGATGTAGGAACTAGGTTCGCCTTTGAGCGGATCAAGCGTATGCTGCTCGGCCAGCTTTAGGAAGTCGGCACCACCCTTAAGCTGCTGGTGAATCTGTGTGGCAACTATAGGATCGGAGACCACAATCTGAGAGACCTTCACCTCGTAGAGAAACTCCTCCTTGTGGGCATTAAAATAACCCCTGAGTTTATCTTGAGAGACCGTTATATTCTTGCTTGCTTCAGACAGCCATGCCTGGGTCAAAACCTGTTTGCGATTGATCTCGTATGCGAAGCTGAGCTGATCAAGGGCTGCACGAACCGTGTCCCTCTTCTCAAGCCCCATCCGTTTAGCTTGCCGGTATACTATCTCCTGCTCTATCCAGACGCTTATGATCTCCATTGGATCAACCTGGTTCCTGCTCTCAGGCGGAACGTACAGGGTCACCAACGTCTGGTAGTCTTGAAGGGTAAGCTTGGACGAACCGACACGGGCAACAATCTTTGTATCAGCCCCATCACCGTCCGAACCACCGACTATGCTCTGAACAAAAGGTGGGTTCAAGATAAGGAGCACAGCCACGAGCACAACAACCGCGCCTATAACGATAGCCCACGGCAGCCATCTCTTTTTATTCATCGGCTCTTTCCTTACCGATTGTTTCTTCGCCGATTCCTTCCTCATGGATTCTACTCCTCTCCTCTATCTAAAAACTCTGATTGGTTTATTTCCTCGAAAACTCTTAACTCGACTCGCCCTCCGGTTCCTCCTCCACCTTACCTACACGCAGCAGCAACCCCTCGTCGATCGTTACCTGGATCTTTTTGCGCAACTCTTCGATAAACGCGGCCTTAACTTCCTTTTCCTCCTCTCCTCGCAGTCTGCGTTCGATACGACGCTCCTCGCTGTCGAACTCCTTGGTGTAGGCCGGCTGAACGTCATCCACTTTGACAATCCCGAAGCCGCCGGGAACCTCAAATGATCTGGAGTAGTTGCCCTTGGCGAGCCTGAACCCATGTTCCACGAAGGTCTTGAAGGAAACGTCGCCCGCTTTCCTGAAGCCTATTGAGCCTCCGCGCTTGGCAGACTGCTGATGATCTGAAAAGCGACGAGCGACCTCTTCGAAGGGCTGGCCTTGACGCAGAAGGGAGAAGGCTTGCTGGACGTCGCTGTAGGAGGACGTTTTTATGATTGAAAGTTTGCGCCTTTCAGGAACAAAGAACTCGTCAGGATGTTCATCGTAGTAAGCACGTACCTCCTCCGCGCCGATCTCGATCTTTTCGAGCACCTCTTCTGCGTATATACTGTTCCGCATCTGGGATGCTATGTAGGCATCGATAGCCTCCTTAACCGCCGGATCGCGATCAAGCTTGCGTTTGAGAGCAACACTAACGAGCGCCGGACGCTGAGCTACATTTTTAGCAAAGTCCTGAAGCTGGTGAGGCGGAACACCCTCGGGGAAGCGGCTGTATACTGCAAGCATAGAACCAACGCTGTCTGTAACCTCTCCGCCGACCTTGATGGTCCAGGTTGCAAGTTCGGCCTCGCTCAAAGCCTCCTTGGGCTTTGAAAGCAGCGCAAGGCCGATGTTATTGTATTCGATATTTGCCTCTTCAAACAGCCTCTCCAGACTCTCGTAACTCAGCTTGCCCTGACGCATACGCTCGATCTGCTTGACGATGGAGGCTTCCATCTCCTTGAAGGGAGGCTGATCCTCCTTCTCGCTGCTTTCGGCGAGATAGTAGATGTCGTAGCCGCCGGCTTCGTTTTCTAGTGGCAAGGTGCTGCGCCCCTCTTTAAGGCGGGAGAGCTCCCTGAATGCCGGGTCCTCGAAGAAGGTGGACAACGGAATGGTGCCTACCTTACCGCCGTTGCGAGCACTAGGATGGGTTGAGTAACGCCCCGCCAGGGTGTCGAATGGCACACCAGTTGAGAACTCCTGCAGGATCAGATAACCCAACGTGTCGGAGTCGATATGAATGATACTCAGCGTAAGAAGAATCTTATCGGCTTCGTAGAAACGTTTCGCATCCAAACGTGAAGCCTTTGCCTTCTCAACGACCTCTTTCATGTAAAGGGTGTTGATTAGAACCCTGTCAACAGCGTCCTGGAGACCTTCCTTGACGGTCGGATCCTCCTCGTATCCGCGACTTCTAGCCTCGGCTACCAGGAGCTTATCTTCGATTAGTTTGTCCAGAACCTGTTTCTTTGCCTCAAGCTCGGCTTCTTCGCTGGGGTAGGACCGTGGTCGGTAGGCTGCGAGAAAATCCTTCACATTGATCGTCTCGTCTCCCACACGCACCAGGATGCGTTCTTCCTGCGTTCCGCATGCCAGAACGCAGGCTAGGATTAAAAGTATGGGAAATGTCATCCTTCTCATAACCTAAAGTATAACCTGAGCTCAGTCCTTGTCAAGTAAAGGTAGTTCGTGCGCGGGGAGATCGTTACCAGGGTTGGAGGCCGGGGAGTGCCACGATGGATCCGCCGCAAAGTTTCTCCGTGGGCACTCGGCATTCCTTTGGGTGCACTAAGCGAAACCTCCTGAACGGATGATGGCCAAGAGATCCATGGTGAACGCTACCGCCCAGTGAAGGAACACGCAGGGCAAGAAACTCCGTGATCGTAGTGCAAGCCATCCAAGGGCTATTGCCGCAATGAAGGATCCGTACGCCTCAAGTTCAGGCTTACCTATGTGAAGTAACGCGAAGGGGATGGCACTGGCAAGGATGGCCCAGCGCCCCAACTTTGGCTCAAGCCCGAACAAAAGAAAACCGCGATTGAGAAACTCCCAGCCAAACATATGCAAAAGGTGCACCGCCTCCCAGATAAGGAACACCTTAAGGCTCTCACGGGCAAGCCCGAAGAGGGGATAAGTTCTCGTAAAGTCCTTCTGGAATACCGCGAATAGCACGAATCCAAGCATGATAGCGAAGAAGATTGCGACATCGCGCCAGCCAACGCCTCGCCCCAGTCTGAAGCCGAAGTCGCGGAAACGGTGCTGCGGGAAGGTCTCCTTTATCTTGGGCCACGCGATGGAGATCAGTCGAAGTATTAGGATTATTACAACGGGCAGAAGCAGGAACCATAACCCGTCCACGGCCATCTTTTCCGGTAAACGGAACTGGCGCTCGAACAGGTTAAGCCGGAAAAGCTTGCGGTGATAACGGGGGAAGATCAAAACAAAGCTGTATACGGCGCATACCACCAAGGGGCCGGCAGGCCGCAGAAGTTTCTTTAGCTCTTCCCAATAGTAGGGAAGAAACCTCTTAGACGTGGTAGAATTCAAAGTGCCCTTCTCCACAGGATCAACCTGGCTCCTTGGTAATGCCTTAGAAGAAGCGGAAGCTGATCTTGCTTGAGATTTCGGCTGAGAGGCCTTTTACTCGTGTGGAGTGGTTTAATGCCAAGGTGTTCGACATCACGAGGTGGTCTACGATCAGGCAGTCGAACATTCCGGTTAGCTGGTTGTGTATAACAAAGCTGTAGTCTTCTGCTTCTTCCGGCCTTGTGCGGTCTACGTTTAGCTGGTAGGTTCCGACGAGATCGATCATTGAGTTTACCTCGTAGAGAACTGAAAGCAGCAGACTTCCGTGGAGTTCCTTGCCGAACTTTTGTCCGGTGAATGGTAAGCGCAGGTTTGTCTTTTCAATGAGTTGGCTCCGAAAACCAAGGGGATGGGCAAAGTCAAAGGCCAGACTGGCAAATGCGGCACGTCCGGCAGCTTTGTAGGCGGGAAGCAGGTCGTAACCTACCCCTAGGTTCACTTCGTATCCGTAATAACGTGTGGAGATGTATTCATCAAGCACGTCCGTGATGATCAAGGAGCCGGCGCTGCCCAATTCCGCATCATGCAGGAGATTCGACCTGTTAAGAATGCTTTCCAGCGATTTGTAGTACTCACGTTCCCAATAGTAGTACCTCTCCTTGTAGGTTCGTTTGGCTTCCGGTGCCAACTCCCTGGCGAAACTCATTAATGTTCCGAGGTTCAGGCTGTCGAGTAGCACGCCTTGAGCCAGCATCCTTTCTTCGATCCGCAGAGCACGGGCGAGCGGGGTAGCGCTCACGAATCGGCCGTAACCCAAACCGATGATGGCTTGTGTCGCAGGATAATCGTAACCAGTCAATACATCGCCTTCCAGCTTTGCGAAGGCCAGGAAATCTTTGCCGGAGATTAAGTACTTGTTGTACTTCGCCTCCCACTGGATCTGGTAGTTGATTTGTTGAGTGGTGTCTGTATCCGATGTGTCGGGAGTTAAGGTGTCTTGCTCAAAGTTAGCGCTCAGGTTGCCGAAGAGATTGACGTTGTAACTCGAGGGGAGTGTGGCACGGAACCTCTCGAAGTTGAGGGAAGCATTCCCAAAGTTAGAAACAACATCACCTCCAGTCATACCGAGATGGTAGTTAAATCCAGTGGAGAGGACCTGGTCACTGCTCTGGTCCACGTCGTACTCGGTTAATCTTAAAGCAAGCAATACGCATGGGAACAGCACTACAGCAACCATTATTCTTTTCATAAATCCTCCTTGGTGGCTAGAAGATTATACGAATGGCTTCATCGCTGTCAAATAACCTGCAAGATTCAGCCGTTTTGTTGCCTAATCGCTTGACTCTTATCAACTTAGGGGTAAACTTTATCTTATGTTTAGCCTTATCTGTCTCGTGGCCGCACCGTTTGAGGTCAGGCTTTCTTCGGACACGCTCGAGCAGGGGGAGATTTGCTACCTCTTCGTAGAGACGCAAGAACACGGGCTTCTCTCGCTTTCCTACCGCGGAGAGCCCTACCCTTTAATACCTTTAGGAGATAGCTTCGTTGCAATAATAGGAACCTCATACAAGACCGATCCGGGCCGCAAACCGATCCGCATAAAGCTCTCGCAAGGTGGCAGCGCAAAGGAGGTGATCGATACCGCGATTCAGGTCGTACCGACTAAATTCCGAAAGTCGGTAATCACCCTACCTGCCTCGAAGAAGGGAACGATAGATACTACGAACGAGCGCCGTAAACAGGAGGAATACAAGACGGTAGTCGAGGTGATCAATGCGCCGTCTGAGGAATACTACGCAATTTTGCCTGAGATATTCCCATGTCCCAAGAAGATCTCAGGTACATATGGGGATGAGCGCTGGACAGGAGGTCGCAAGCTCTGGCATCATTCGGGCCTGGACTTCGCCGTTCCCGAAGGGACTCCCGTCCTTGCCCCTTGTCCAGGCCGGGTGGTGATGGCGCGCGATACCTTTATTCGCCAGGGGAGCTTTGTTATCCTTGATCACGGTGCAGGGCTTAAGAGCCTCTACTACCACATGAGCGCCAGGAACGTTGAGGATGGAGATGTAGTCCAAACCGGAGATACGCTTGGATTTGTGGGTTCAACCGGACTTGCAACCGGGCCTCACCTGCACATGAGCGTCTACATTAACGGGATTGCGGTGGATCCTCTCTTTTGGCTTGAACAAAAGGAGCCGTTTTGAAGACGAGTAAGCGCCTGTGGTCGATTCTCGTGGCAGTTGTCGTAGCTGCAGTTCTGGGGATTGCAGGGATAGTTCTTGCCTCAACCGGCGTGATGGAGCGAATCATTCGCCCGTCTCAGGAAAAGGTTGCTACATATTTCCCACCTGCACGCAAGATCACGATAGCCGCAGTTGGCGACATCATGATGGGTACCGACTATCCGTCTCCGAAGCTGCCGCCCCAGGACGGTACACTCCTTTTCGCAGACGCCGCCCCAATCCTGCGGGCGGTAGACATAACCTTCGGCAACCTTGAAGGTCCGATCACCACAGCAAGGGCATGTACCAAGAATACCTCTAATCCACGCACCTTCGCCTTCCGCTGTCCACCCAAGCTTGCCAAGAACCTGGCGACCGCAGGCTTCGACGTGATGGGCCTTGCAAACAACCACGCACGAGACTTCGGCTACGCAGGCATAGTGGAGACCAAACGTATCCTGGACAGCTTGGGGATCCAGTACTCGAGCAAGAACGGCGAGGTAGCGGAGTTTGTTATCGATAGCCTCAAAGTGGGTTTGATAGCCTTCTCAACCGGTTCTGCGCCGCGCTCCATCCTCAACATCGAGATGTGCCGCAGGGAGGTTGCTGAGCTGGCGCAGAAGTTTGACATACTCATCGTGAGCTTTCACGGGGGCAGCGAAGGAACAAAGGCACTCCATACCAGGGATGCTTTCGAAAATCTCTACGGCGAGCCGCGCGGCAACGTTATCCGGTTCGCGCACGAGATGATTGACGCAGGGGCCGATCTCGTGATCGGTCACGGCCCTCATGTTCCACGCGGTATGGAGGTTTACAATGATCGGCTCATCGCCTACAGCCTTGGTAACTTCTGCACCTACCGCTGCATGCAGCTTGTCGCTGAGCTCGGTTACGCACCGCTTCTGGTGGTTGAGGTTGACTCGGTGGGCAACTTCCTCCGCGGCAAGATTCACTCCTTCCGCCAGTTTTCTCCAGGTGGGCCTTCTGCCGACACTTCCGATGCGGCTTTCCGCCTTATGCGCGATCTATCCATTGTTGACTTTTCCGAGTCCGCACCCCGGTTTTCAGAGAGCCTGAGTTTCTATCCGCCAGGAGACTCCGCCTCAACCCTTGTCCCTGAGGAGCCGAACACGAATGGGAAATCCGATTCCCCGCCATCCTCACATTAGAGGTGGATAAAACCCCCTCTCAAAGGATTACGGTTGTTGGTGGAGGGCTGGCAGGCTGCGCTGCTGCACTTGAGGCGGCCAAACGCAGAATCCGAGTGAAATTGTATGAGATGCGGCCGAAGAAAAGAACCCCTGCTCATACCACCGACCAATTGGCCGAACTGATCTGTTCGAACTCGCTTGGTTCGCTCCGTCCCACGCGGGCGCAGGGACTCTTAAAGGAAGAGCTTAGACTCCTTGACTGCGAGCTCTTGAAGATCGCACAGGAGTGCTCTGTCCCGGCTGGTACCGCACTTACGGTGGATCGAGAATGCTTTGCCTCGAAGGTAACTCAGAGGATAGAGGAACATCCGTTGATCGATCTTATCCGTGAGGAGGTTACAGAGATACCTCGAGGATTAACGATCCTCGCAAGCGGTCCTCTGACTTCTGAGGCGCTCACCCGATCCATCAAAGAGTTCTGCGGTGAGGATTTCCTCTACTTCTACGACGCGGTGGCACCGATAGTGAGCAGGGATTCGCTCGATCTTTCCAAGCTTGTTCAAGCATCACGCTACGATGCTGGCGAGGCCGGGTTCCTCAACTCCTTTATGGACAAGGATAAGTATCTGAAATTTCACAATGAGCTCATCTCGGCCCAGCAGCATCCGCTTCACGATTTTGAGGATGGCTCCTTCTTTGAAGGATGCCTGCCCATAGAGGAGATAGCTCGCAGGGGAGAACGCTCTCTGGCATTCGGGCCTCTTCGCCCTACCGGTTTCAGGGATGCAGAAGGGCGAAGGCCATACGCGGTCGTCCAGTTGCGGCCCGAGGATAAAGCAACCACAATGTATAATCTCGTCGGCTTCCAAACCAACCTTCGCAATTCAGAGCAGGAGCGGGTGTTCCGGATGATCCCTGGTCTTGAGAGTACGGGGTTCCTGCGCTACGGTCGTATGCACCGCAACACGTATATTGAGGCACCCAGACTCATCCAGCCGACCTTACAGTTCCGCAAACGGCCCGATCTTTTTATCTGCGGCCAGCTTTCCGGCGCCGAGGGGTATCTATCGGCGATCGCCACCGGACTTGTGGCCGGTCTAAACGCATCACGACTGTCAGAAGGAAAGCCACCTCTCCTTCTCCCGCCCCAGACCATGCTGGGAGCTTTATTGGCGCGTCTGGCAGGCCAAGGGTCCTATGCCAGCCTTATGGATAGATTTACGCCGACCAAACCTATCTTCGCTTTACTGCCGTCCCTCGATCCTTTACCCAAAGGGAAAGAAGCACGTCGTAAGGCCTATGCCGAACGTAGCCTGAGTGCCCTTAAAAAATTACTGGACAGCCTGGATTAGCCCTTACGTCTCTAGCTTCCAGATTATCTCTTCCACCTTGAGCTCTGTTGGTGGAACCGCAATGGTTTCTTTAAACTCCGCTTCTACCTTGCTTGAGAAGCCTTCGAGTTCCTGCGCGCGTGAACGGCTTGCAATCAAGCAGCCTCCTCGCCGCGAGGTTTTCAATAAAGACTCGTAGGTTTTATCCGAGGCGTAACGCTCAAGGGTGTATCGGGCCACGAAGGTCTGGCATTTGGCACAGCGGACATACACCCTGACCGGACACCCAGCTTCAACACGAACCAGATTCTGGGTGTCCTTTGACCCGCATTGCGGGCAGGTTTCTTGCCACCCTTCGCAGTATCGCCGACGCAAGCACCGAATCCAGATCATAGCTTTCTAGCCCCCGTGCCAGAACGAATCCACCCAGGAATAAAAGGATCACAGGGGAGAAGAATGGAGCGAGGAACGCCGCGTAGCCTGCGGAAAGGGATGGTAGATGTCTAGGCAAGAAGATAGATAGAAGTGCGGCGATCACAAGAGATGTAATGTAGAGAGGGATGGCTTCGGAGACCCAGAGGATCAAAGCCAGAACAAAGACCGCAAGCGTAAGCCGCGCGGCTGCATCCATCCCTGGAATCGGGGCAAAGCATATTGCGGTAAACGCCGCGGCCGAAAGCGTAAGAAAGAAGATTCGCCAGCCGAGTTTCAACTACCCTCCGGTTATTATCCGGGAGATGTCGTTGTAGAAAACAAGTATCACAAGCGCTGCGATGAGAGCCACGCCTATGTAGGTGGCCACCGTCCACACCATCTTTCCCAATCGGCGCCCGATTATCTTCTCAATCGTGAACATAAGGATCCGACCACCGTCAAACAGGGGGATAGGAAGCAGGTTGAGTATGGCAAGACTTATGGAGAGAAAGGCAAGAAAGCTTAAGAGGGCGTCGAATCCCAGGCTTAGGCTTTGAGCGGTAAGCTGGTATATCCCTACTGGCCCGGCCAGGTTTTTGACCGACTCCTTACCTGTGAAAAGTCTGCCAACCGTGACCAGAATACGTGCGGTGACTTCTCCGGTGCGCACAAGCGGCAGCCAAAGTGCCTCCTTAAATGTCAACGCTCGTGAAGGTAGGGCCGCCACAACTCCCACTTTAGGTGAACCGGTGGTGTCCATCATTTCGGGTACGATACCTGCCCTAAGGGTATCCGATTTGTGGATCCATGTAAATTCAAGCGCCTCTCCGCTATCCGCGGCACTGACTGCTCTGACCAGTTCATGCCAATACCGGACGGGTTTTCCGTCGATCGCTATTATCCTGTCCCCTGGTTTAATCCCTGCGCGGTCAGCCGGACCCTTAAGAAGCACACGTGCCACCACCGCATCAACCAGATAATCTACCTCGGATCGATCGGATGGCGCAAGCAAAAGGTTGTGCCGGCCGTCCGAACGAACAACGGTCACCTTTAAGGTATCGGGGTTGGGAATGAAATCTATGAAACCGTAGAAATCCCTCACCTTTTTACCGTCTACAGTCACAACCCTGTCTCCTGCCTGAAATCCGGCCTGCGTCAAGGAGGAGCCTTCTGGTAATTCAAGAACAGCAGGTGGTGTCTCGATCCCATAGACTATTACGATGAAGAAGTAGACAATCACGGCAAGCAGTAAGTTGGCCACTATCCCTGCGGCGGTTGTTGCGGTCTTGCGGCCGAATGGAAAGGAAAAGAACCCTTCAGGGTCGTCGAAATCCTCACCCTTAAACTTGACGTAACCCCCAAGAGGCAATACCGAAAGCTGGTAGGTGGTCTCGCCTATCCTCCATTTCACGATCGCCGGTCCAAAGCCTATGGAGAAGCGCTCCACTGGGATCTTTGCAAGCTTGCCCACAATAAGGTGGGCGAATTCGTGGAAACCTATAAGTACAAGAAGTAAGGCTATGAAAGCCAAGATGTTAAGGATGGTGTTCACAAAACCCCTTGTTTAACAAACTCTTTAGCCAGACGTTCCGCCTGTCTCGTCTCTTCGACAGAGGGCATCCGGATATATCTGTGCACCTCAAGTGCGCCTTTTATCAACTCAGGGATACGTTCGAACTGCAAGCGTCCGGCAAGAAACTGATTGACCGCCTCCTCATCGGCTGCCTGCAGCACCGCAGTAGCGGTGCCTCCTCGCTTGAGGGCCTCATACGCAAGAGCCAAGCATGGAAAGCGCTTGAGGTCCGCTCTCTCGAACTCAAGCGACCCGACCTTTGCCAGATCAAGCTGGGATACAATCCTAGGGCCACGTTCAGGGTAAAGAAGGGCGTATTCGATAGGCAAACGCATATCTGGTAAGGAGAGTTGAGCAAGCACCGAGCCGTCCATGAACTCAACTAATGAGTGGACGATCGACTGAGGGTGCACTAGAACCTTGATCCTTCGAGGCTCAATCTTGAACAGGAAGTGGGCCTCTATTACTTCAAAGCCCTTGTTCATTAGCATAGCAGAATCGACCGTGATCCGCTCCCCCATGTTCCATGTAGGGTGAGCGAGAACATCCTCCGGTTTGGCCCCTTCGTAGCTTCTGTTTCTGAACGGACCGCCAGAGGCGGTAAGTATCAATCGTTTGACCGTCGAGGGGTCCCTTCCCTCTAAACACTGGTGGATGGCGTTGTGTTCGGAGTCTACGGGCAAAAGCTCCCCCTTGCCTTCCTTCAGCGCCTGGTTTACGAATCTACCGAAGCTTACAAGTATCTCCTTTGTGGCCAGCGCTACCCTCTTACCTGCTCTCAATGCGGCAAGCACCGCATCTACGGCCGCAGTGCCTGTCATCGCGACTACCAAGATATCAACCTCAGGATGCCGTGCCAGATTCAGGAGCGCGGCAGAGCCGCAGGATACGGGTATCCTTGAAGAGGAAAGCAACGCACATTGTTCTTCATCCAAAACGACCGCTTGTTGGGGTGTAAACTCGGCTATCTGGGAGGCCAGGAGCTGGATATTTCGGTTTGCCGCCAGACCGAATACCCGTAGCCTTGAGCTTAGCTCCTTGATTACCTCAACGCTAAGGCGTCCGATGGTTCCTGTTGATCCCAGTATGGCTACGTTTTTCACCGCTTTCGCGTCAGGGGCATGTTCCCGCTGCAAGAAGCTCTTCGGCAAGCTCCAGATCGCGGCGGAAGGTTACTTTTAGGTTTTCGGCTCTGCCTGGGATGATGTGGATTCTTTCTCCAAGCCGTTCCACGTAGCTTGCCTCGTCGGTGCCTATAAATCCTTCGGCTTCAGCTTTTGCTAAAGCCTCCATCAAGATCGGCAAGCCGAAGAACTGTGGGGTCTGCGCCTGGTAGACGCATTCTCTGGGTATGGTTTCTACCACCAGGTTGTCCTTCACCTGCTTCAGGGTATCGGTCGCTGGGATAGCGTAGATGGCCGGTCCCTTCGTCTGAACCACGTGGAATCCCCTGGCTATCTCTTCGGCACGAACGAAAGGCCTTGCCCCGTCATGCACGGCCACAAATCCCTGCGGGGGTAGTACCTTTAGACCGGCCTTCAGAGAATCCAGTCTTTCAGCTCCACCCGGGATAACCGCCTCCACCTTCTCTATCCCCCTCTGTTTGATCTCATGTTCGAAGAACTCTACATTCCCCTCGTCTGCGACCATAACGATCAGATCAACCTCTGGGCATTGTTCAAATGCAAGGATGCTCCACAGAGCCAGTGGATGCCCGCTAAGCATCATCCTTTGCTTTGGGGAACCGAATCGCCCGCCGCGTCCTGCGGCCAGTATGAGACCGAACCTCATTTTATGCTCCTTTTTTTTAATGCTCCTTTTGCCCTGCGGGGCAAAAGATCGCAAAGGAAAGAGGTTCTGAACGTAAAAGGAGGTGCCGATGAGATTAGAGTCTCGCACAACATACCTCGTTTGAGACATCGACAAGATCTTTTAAATCCGTTCGGCATACTTTACGTCCTTGTTGGAAGGCGGTCTAAGACGTTCTTTCTGGAATCCCGCATCTTGAACACGGATACGAAGTCTATAAGCTCACACCGGGTGCACTCAAGGCATCTTATGCAGGCAGTGCTCTGGGGATTCTCATAGGGCTTGATCTCCATCGGACAAACGCGGTAACACATATCGCATTGGTTGCAGTTGGCTTTATCAACACGAAGCCTCATCAAGCTTACAGGGTTTCCCAGAGAAAAGATCGCCCCCAAGGCACAGACTCTGCAGAACGGCCTCTTGGCGAAAACCGAGAGCGTAAGTGTTAGGGCCAGGATGGCAAGTTTGGTGGTAAAGAGCCATCCCAAAAGTCGAGGCAGCTGGGGATTCAATAGTACCTGGGGGATTCCTGCTCCCAATATCCCTGCCGGACACAACTTGCAGAACCACGTCTCACCGGTCAGGAAGACTACCAGCCCGGCTATGATCACTAAGGAAGCGAACTTGAGATAGTGAGTCCAGTAGGGGAGCCCCAGCTTAGCCGTGCGTATCTTGTATAAAAGATCCTGCAGGAACCCGAATGGGCAGAGGAATCCGCATGGCATGCGACCAACCACGGCGGAGATGGCAAGCATGGAGCCGGCGGCGAACCAGGGAATCTGCCTTATGGCTATGGAGTGCTGGATTGAACCCAGGGGGCACGCACCACCTGCGGCAGGGCAGGAGTAACAGTTAAGTCCAGGTACACATATACTTTTGGTGGTCGTTTCTACAATGTTGTTACTTGCGGCGATCACTTTGGCCAGACCGGCGGTTGGCGTCTTACCGATTCTTTCAAAGATACGTCCTATGAGGCCTGCCACGTTGAAGTTCATGGCGAGCGCCGAGAATACCTGAACTAGGAGACGCCTCATTACCCGATACCTATGCAGGACAAACACAATATAACTGCGTTACGCAGAATCTCCGGCAGATCCCCCAACCTTATGCCGAAAACACACACCGCTATCATTAGAGCCAGAATCGGTATCCATAGCCAATGCAGTAGTTGTCGCATAGCGAAGCTTACGGAAAAGAGAGCCGGTTGTCAAGAAACGAAAATACCCACACACCTTGACAGGGTATCGTTCCATTCCTATAGTTATTTAAGTAAGCCAAAAGAGCCAAACCCTTCAACACAAGGAGGAGGACATGAAAAGAATAGGCTATCTAGAAGGTACGGATCCCGAACTTCTATCCAAGTTGGTTTTGGATGGAATGGGAACCCTTCCGTTGGGCAACGGGTGGGACGGTCACGGCAAATACATCAACCACCTTACCAATGAGGACAACGTATCCGCGGTTGTGGGTTATCTGCACAAGATCTTCCCGCCTGAAGGAACAGCAGAAGGTCCCAGGGACGTGCTGTTTTCCTGCAGGACCCACAAGATCCCGGTTTATCTGATCGTTCCCAAAGCCAAACACAAGGCAGCCAGATCGTACCTCAGGCAGATGGCTGAAGGGGTCACGCTGGTTGATCCATCCGAGGTCTACGACGCACTAACAAAGTAGATGTTCCTTTTCGCCTAAGGCGAAAAGCCTTGTATGGGCGAGGCATGCCTCGCCCATACAGATTCAGTTCCCTTCAAGTTCAGGCTTTTCTATATCCGCAGCGCAGCGGAAACCGATGCAGGGTGATGCCTGGGCTGGATCGGCTCCCCGGCGGGCGCGTGTAGTCATCCATTCCTTTCCCTCTGCGAAACTACCGCCGCGGTAGACTTTTAGAGTACCGGTCTCAGGCCCTTTAGGATTCAGCGTATCAGCCGGGTCATAAGAGGCATACCAGTCCGATACCCATTCAAAAACGTTGCCCGCCATGTTATAGCAATCGTAGTGATTCTTTCCCTTCTCAAAAGCATCCACCGGCGCAATAAATTCATAACCGTCAAGCTTGCCCTCCTCGCCCCAGTTGCAGTAGTCGTCATGCCACTCGCCGTCCCAGGGATAGAGGGTAGTTCCGTTGTTCGATGCGGCAAACTCCCATTCCGCCTCGGTCGGCAGCCGCTTGCCGGCCCATTTGGCGTAAGCCGCGGCTCCATACCAGCTCACTTGACGGACAGGATAATTCTCACGCCCGGTTTTGACTCGGAACGAATCTCCTTCATGTATGATGTCAGAATAAAACCATTCATCAAACCAGTACGAGCCGCCCTCCTTCTGATTGCCCATTGCATTAAGGAACCCGCAGAACTGTTCGTTAGTTACCTCATAGCGATCGAGGAAGAAGCTTTCAAGCTGAACATTACGGACAGTAGAAGTACTTTCCTCGGAACTATCACCCATTAAGAATGGATTTCCGGCGAAGATTAAATTCATTCCAGAGGGAGGGATAGGAATCGCCCAGTAGCGGTTGACGTTCTCTAAGAATTCTTTACCCGTGATAACCAACTCCTTATCTATATCCAGGCCGCTGAGCCTGGAAAGGATGGCAATGGCGTTTTGCTGGCTTTTGTCTTCCTGTTCCTTGAATTCTTCAAGAAATTCAGCGATTACATCCGGGTTGTCCGATTTATCTACCACCTTTGCCCAGAAGTAAGGGGCGAGATCGTAACCATCCCAGCCAACAGGGATCGTCCCTTCACCTTTGGGCAACTCACGGCCTTCTTTGGAAGCCCGCCCTTCGGCGCCAGGTGAGAGCCAACTTCGAAGATCGTAAACCTGGCTGGACTCTCTGTATTCATATATGCCTATAGCCACCTGCTGGAGATGTCGCGGATAGAACTGCTTGCAAACCTCAAGCGCGATATAATTGGCCAATCCGTCGCCAATCCAGCGGTTTGTTGAGTCTTCGTAAATCCCATAGTTGATAACAAGAGAAATCTCCACCCACTCGTGAGGAAAAACCTTGTATTTTTCTTGATTCTTATAAGAATTACCCTGCTGTAAAGGCATTCCATATCCCCCAACACAAAATCCGAGGTCTCTTTTATCAACCAGGATAATCTTCAAGGGATGCAGTTTCATCTTGGTGGCTCGTTCGATAATTTCTTTTTCTTCCTTCAGGAAAGCAATCATCTCACGTGCTTGAACCTCTTGCTTCTCTGGGTAAAGCACCCTGATCCCGTCATCTTTCAGCTCAAGCAGCCCCTCACCGGTCTCAAAACCAACTTCTCTGCCGAAGACGATCTGAAGTCCTGTTTGCTGGCTCATGAATATCAAAGAAAGGGCTTCGATTGAACGATTGGGATGTGCCGTGCACTTGATTTTTTTGGAAATCTTGTCTGAGGGAATCCAAAAAAGAACCTCACCGAACTGGTTAGAAACCTGTCGGAACTTTTTCCATCCGACGGTGAGGTTGCATAAGACCCCTGACTCCGCCTGGTTAAGGCTGTCGTAGAATTGGATCATGACCGGGAGGCTATCTCCAAGTGCTGTTGAGGGAAACTGCAAAAGTTCGTTGATTAAGTTGTCAACATTGATCGAGTTTGACTCGGGACTAAGAAACGTATGCAGCTGTATCACCATATCTGCCGTCGTAATGCTGGTAGTCAATCCTAGAAGGATTATGCCCCCTAGGAATCCTTTAACAGGCAACAGCCTCGGTCTCATCTCGACCTCCTTTTAATTTATGATTATTTTGTCTGACTATACACAACTTCCGATTGGGTGTCAAGGGTTGACCTGCTCCTTTTGTACTTTACGTACACTTGTGATCTTAGTACACGTAGTGCAATAAGAGAAAAGATCGCAAGGTAAGAAGAGGTAAAGAGCTGCCTCTGCCAGCTTTTATAATTATAAAGTAAAGGGCCGACCTAAAGGTCGGCCCCTACGATTTTAATCTTGCGATCCTTTCGCCTTTAGGCGAAAAGGAACATAAGTTTTTGGGGTCCCCGGCCGGTTACGAAGTAACCGGTTGGGGTGTATTTTTATACCCAGCCGCGGAGCTTGACCGCCTCGGCCACACGCGCCACAGAAACCAGGTACGCAGCCAGGCGCATGTGCACCTTCTTCTCCTTATGCATCTTGTAAACCGCGTGGTAGGCCGCAGTCATCTTGGCATCCAGCTGCTTGCGAACCTCTTCCAGTGGCCAGTAGTAGTTGTAGGTGCCCTGAACCTGTTCGAAGTAGGAGACGGTCACGCCGCCTGCGTTGGCCAAAAAGTCCGGGATCACGTGCACACCCTTTTCGTGAAGGATAACGTCGGCCTCCGGGGTGGTAGGTCCGTTCGCCAGCTCGCAGCTGATCTTGGCCTTGATGCGCGGCGCGTTCTCCTTGGTTATCACGTTCTCAAGCGCGGCAGGATAGAGGATGTCCACTTCGAGTTCTAAAAGCTCCTCGTTGGTGATGGGCTTTGAGCCTGGGAAGTCGCCTACCTTCCCGGTCTCAAGCTTGTGCTTGACGATGGCCTTGGGATCCATGCCGCCTTCTACGTAGATACCGCCGCGGGAGTCGGAAACAGCAACCAGCTTACCGCCGCCCAGCACCTCAGGATGCAGAAGCGCGGCGAACTGACCGGCGTTGCCGAATCCCTGAATGGCGTATGTCCCCTTGGGATCAACACCAAAGATCTTGCAGGCCTCACGGAGTGTGAAGATGCCGCCGCGTGCGGTAGCGTCGCCGCGTCCCTGGGAGCCGCCGATCGGGATTGGCTTACCGGTGATCACCGCAGGATGATTGCGGCCCACGATGATCTCGAACTCATCCATCATCCACGCCATGATCTGTGGGTTGGTGTAGACGTCAGGAGCCGGGGAGTCGCGATGTTCGCCTAGCTCACGGGCAATCACACGCATCCATCCGCGGGCAAGACGCTCCTTCTCGCCCTCGGAGAACTCCTTGGGATTACAGGTAACACCGCCCTTACCACCGCCCAATGGAATGTCAACGACCGCGGTCTTCCAGGTCATCCATGCGGCAAGTGCGCGCACGGTATCCATGGTTTCGGCAGGATGCCAGCGAATGCCGCCCTTTGTAGGACCGCGGGCATCGTTGTACTGAACGCGGTAGCCGTGGAAGACCTCGGTGGTTCCGTCATCCATCTTCACCGGGATGGTGAAGGAGTACTCACGACGCGGCCAGCGAAGAATCTGGCGCATCGCTGGCTCAAGTCCGAGAACCTCGGCTGCTTCATCGAATTGAGCCTGTGCTATCTTGAAGGGATTCAGCTCTTCGCTCATTGATTATCCTCCTAGCTAGAGAAGGTTGGGGGTTTATATTTCTTATCATCGAGAGACGGAGGGCAGCTGGTCTTCCGTTCTCGACGGCCCGCAAAGGAGCGGGGATTAAAAAACTTCTATAACGCTTCTCCCTATTCGCTTAAGACCTTCAGCTCCACGCGGCGGTTCATGTCACGTCCCAGGATCGTGCGGTTATCTCCTATCGGTGCAAGCTCTCCATAGCCCTTGACTACAAGTCTTCTCTTGCTGATGCCCCTCTTGATTAGGTAGTCTCGTACCGCTTCCGCACGTTTGCGTGAGAGTTCTCTGTTGGCCTTGGCATCACCTACGCTGTCTGTGTGTCCCTGTATCTCGACGACCATCTTCGGTCGGTCATTAAGGAAGCGCACGACGTCCTCAAGTACGGGCACATAGCGCGGCTCGATCAGCTTCTCGCCCGGTCTGAAGTGGAAGATGATCCAGTTCTTGCTCATGTTGATGTCGAGTTCAGTGGTGGAGCCGGCACCTACCTCGGAGGTGATCTCGTGATCGAAGTAGCCTCGCGCTTGTGCATGCAGGGTGTACTTGCCCGCTTCAAGCCCCACGATCTCGTAGCTTCCGCCGCGTGGGCCGGCACGAACCGCGTCACCAGTTTCGACCATGTAGACGTTTGCAAGGATGCCTGAGCCATCTTCCGCATCCTTTACCGTTCCGCGGATTGTCCCTTTATTGCGGATGTCCTTAAGAACAAGGTCCTCAGCCTTTGTCGGAGAATCCAAGGTAACCTTCAGCAGCTTAGGTTTGCTGCGGTATCCTTCTTGGGATGCGACGAGCGTCACCATGCCGGCGGGCACCGCACGCATCTTGTAGAGGCCTCTTTCGTTAGCGGTGGTCTCCTGGGTGTAGTTATCGCTAAAGACCTCGATCTCGGCACCCGACGCAGGATTACCGTCAGGGTAGACTGCCTTGCCTACTATTTCCGTTCCCTTGGGGAGTTTATGGTAAGGCGAGGTGTAGAGATTCAGCCCGGCAACCAACCGGGGTGAGTAGCTGGTAGTGGTGTCAATGAGGTTCTCAAGACGTGTTACTGCAAGATAGAGTTCCCAGTGATTAAATCCCACCTTGGTGCCGAAGTTCACATCCCTTCCGTCGTACTCTGCGGCTACAGAAAACCAATCACGGTAGTTGAACTCTACTGCTCCAAAAAGCCCGAACGCCAGTTCGGAGACCGCGTTCTCGTTGAAGATATCGGTGTTGAAGTACTGGGAGATGCGTCCGTAACCCGTGTAGCGGCCTCGCCCAAGACCTGCGTGGATACGGAAGTAGTTGCAGAACTGTTTTGAGACCACAGCGAATGCACTGAACCACTCCTGCTGTTCCCAGTAGATAAATCCTGGTTTGTCGATGATTTTATCCTCCGGATTCCAGTTACCGGAGCCAGGATCCTCGCTAAGTTCGTTGCCTCCTCCAAAGGAACCGATGTACGGCACCCATGTTATCTCATGGACCCCTATCGCCACAGATGGGGAGTACTTCTTCTCCCGCAGCAAGAGGGCGGTGAAGCCCAGAGAGTAGTTTTCAAGGCTGTAGGCTGAGAGGGATATCTCCAGGAAGTTCCCTATCCCTGCGCCCAGACAGAGATCAAAATCGTAAGGGGGGGGTATAGAATCGTAGGCGCTTAAAGCAAACGCTCCAACCGCCGTCCCTTGAATCACCTTGTGCCGCAGCACATAGGCGGTCGGGACATCTATCAATACGGAAGAACGATTGAACTCGGCAAAAAGTGCCAGGGCTAAGCCTAATAGCCCTACCACGATCTTTTTGCCCATATCGCCTCCTTTCGACTGAGACTTTAGTAAAGTTTACCGAGAAATCACCCCTTTGTCAAGGTGGATGGTGGCGTATCCGGTTGTGTATCGGTGATCGCTTTAAGGCACGGAGGAGTTTATTACATTCTCTAATGCGTATCCCGCCGCACGGCAAGAGCACGGGGAAAGATTTAACTAAAGAAGAAGTGGAGCGACTACTCAGGCTTTATAATGGTCAAGCCCCCGATTGGTTGGCTGCTCTTTGCGAGAAATTTGATATACCGATTCCTGACTGACCCTACGGCTCGGTAACGTAGATGTAGTCCTTGCGGGTCATGGTATCGGCCCCATACTCATTTCTAGCTATAAGGGTAACGGTATAGATTCCAGCGGTTTCGTAAATATAACGAAAGGTGCCCCCGGGGGATTCAGAAGTTTTGTATCCGTCCCCTAAATCCCATTCGTTCATCGTGTTTCTGATTGACTGATCATAAAACCAGACTGCTAAAGGGGCAAGACCCGCAGTTGGTCTTCCCCCAAAATCAGCTATAGGGAGAGGAGGTAGAGTATCGGTTCCACAAAACACGGAATCGGATTGAGCAAGCAGGACCGAGTCTTCATCGTAGATCGAGAGCCAATACCAACCCTCAGTGACGGATAGGGTAGAGGTGTAAACATCCTTCCATATAGTTGCTTTGAAGCCCCATGCCTTCACGACAGCAATCACGCGACACAGTTCTTGACACCGCGCCTCTTTTCCTTAAAATGGAGTATAAAAAAATAAGGAGACGTCATGATCAAGCGTAGTTTGGTTCTGGTTCTTTTAGGGGTTGGGATTGCGGCGGGGTTCCCTGCGATAGGGGGAAGCCGGGGATTTTACAGGGTGATCGACACAAAAACAGACGGCTACGGGATGCTTTCCCTTTCCCTGCACAACACAATACAGAATCAGGAGGTTGGCAATACCTCCTGGTACCAGTTAGTCTTGCACGGCGGGGTGACCTACGCTCCTCTGGACTGGATGGGGTTCTGGGTCTCGCCTACCTACGCGGGTTGGTCCGAGGACTTCAGTTTTACCAACACCCGGACAGGTTTCTACGACACCCGCTTCGGACTTAAGGCAAGTGTTCTGGCCGTTCCTGTGTTCAAGTTTGGCCTCATGGGTTTGGGTTCTATTAATACCCTCAGTGAGGAGTTCGAACTTCTACATGATCCTGCTGATACGGTAAATCCGGGCTTCGGTTACGGCGGCGGCCTGCTTTTGGGTTTTGATTTCGCGGATGTCTCGATCTCCGCTCCGTTCAACCTGGTTTTCAATGTCGGATACCTTACCAGCACCGGTACCAACGTCGAAGACTCACTTGCACTGGGAATGGGACTTGAGCTCCCTGCCAAGACGTACGCGGTCACGCTCGAAGCGACAACTGTACAGGGACTGGACGCACTCTTTGACTTCAACCAAAACGCGCTTCGCGTCACTCCGGGGATCAAATTCACCTTCCCCTTCGGTGTGGGGCTTGATCTGGGTCTTGATATCGCCTTCGGTAACGCCCCTACCTTCCAGGGCATCTTAGGGATAAACTTCGTATCACCCTTCCTTCGTCCCGCACCACCGCCCGTGGGGGTGATCGCCGGTGCCGTACGCGACGCTGTTACAGAGGAACCGATTGCCGCCCGGGTATCCTTCGCCGATACCTCCATTAAGATCCCTGAGGTTAATACCAATCCGGCTACAGGTGTATTCCAGTTTGAGAATGTTCCTGTGGGAGTGATTACCATCGTGGCCCGGGCAGAAGACTACCGGGAGACAAGTATCCCCATGGTGGTCAAGGAGGACGAGACCACCACCCAGGATATACTGCTTATGCCCAGGCAGACCTACGGTTCGATTACCGGGGTGGTCAAGGACGCGAAGACAGGTCGACCGCTTTCGGGTGCCCAGGTTGCGCTCAAAGGGCTTGAGCGTCCACCTGTCAAAACAGACGCTAACGGATTCTACCGTCTTGACTCAGTACCCACAGGTGTAGCATCGGTTGAGGTTACAGCAGCGGAGTTCGTGCCTGCAATCAAGACGGTTCAGATTGACATCAATCGCACCTCTAATCTGGATATTATGCTCAAGACCACGAAGGTTGTAGGGCAGTTCATAGGTCAGATCAAGGACCGCAAGACCGAGGAACTCTTAGCCGGTGTGGTACGCTTTCCTGATACCGATATCCCACCGGTCCAGGCGGATGCCACTACGGGCGTTTTCAAGGCGGAGATCCCTG
>SOJW01000068.1 GCA_004375895.1 Candidatus Stahliibacteriota bacterium | reverse complement strand
CAGAGGAATTTTCTACGGCCCAGCGCATAACCAAGGCCGCTTTGCTGCAGCCTTAAGGTTCTTACCGGCTAGAGATTTAAGAGGCCACCCGAATACCCAAGGGGCACGCTGAGGGCGGCCTTTATATTAAGAAGACGTTACGATACAGAAAAGGTCATTATCTTCTCAAGCCCTTCCTTGTTTACGAAACCTCCATACTTCTTGATCCAAGGCTTCCATAGATTGTTATAAAACTCCTCCCACTGAGCGTGTAATTTAGAATCCATGTTTTTTCTCCCAAATGACGCAAACAAGTAGTTCATCGCAAAAGTAGAACAATGGATTAGCGACATAAGAAAGACCTTGTTTTGGAGTGCATCAACCGCGTTGATGCCGCAATGACACGGTCATTGCACTCCATACCAAAATCACTATACTCACCGCCAATGTCGGATAAACCCTCCTCGCCCCCCTCCCCTGCTCCAAGCCGTTCACAGCTTATGGGCACCCAGCCAATAGGCAAACTGCTTCTGCGTTTCTCTCTGCCCGGGGTTATCGCGATGCTCGTGAACGCCACCTACAACATGGTGGATACCATCTTCGTAGGCGGTCTCGGTCCTGAGGCCATCGCCGCCCTGACCGTGGTCTTCCCACTGCAGATGGTGTTTATAGCTATCGGTGCAGGAACAGGCATAGGGTCATCCTCCCTTATCTCACGTAGACTTGGTGAAGGACGGGTGGAGGCGGCCAACCAGGTGGTAGGACAGGCGCTTGTGATCATCCTGATACTCGGCATACTTGCCGCAATCGCAGGACACACCGTGGGTTATCCTCTACTTAGAGTTCTGGGCGCGTCGGAAGCGATCATAAGCGACGCATACTCCTACATGATCGTTATCGCTTCAGGAGCGATAGTCATCTTCACCAACATGATAGGCAACAACCTTATCAGAGCCGAAGGCAACCCCAACCTGCCTATGATAGCAATGATCGCCGGTGCGGTTATAAATATCGCGCTCGATCCGATATTCATCTACGTTCTTGGAATGGGTATCCAGGGAGCGGCGGTGGCTACCATAATCGCCCGGACGGTGGGAGCGATAGTGGTGCTCACCTACCTTTTCGGCAAGCGCACGAGTTTCAGATTAAAGGTCTCCTACTTCAAGCTTAACTTCAGGATATGGGGCCAGATCTACGCGGTTGGCGGGCCCCACATGCTGATGTCGCTGGTTGGCAGCGTAACCATGGCGGTGGTCAACAACGTTGCGGCTACCTTCGGTCCCCTTACCATCGCAGCCTACGGAGTGATCTTCCGCATCATGCAGTTCGGGTTCATGCCCTGCATCGGCATCAGCACCGGAGCATTGCCTATTATCGGATACAACTACGGGGCAAAGAAATACCTGCGTGTACGGGGCACGGTACGCAGGACGGTGCTCATATCCACCGCCATAACCATGGGTGTCTCGCTTTTGGCCATTCTTTTCCCTCGCCAGATAGTGAGCATCTTCAACCGCGACCCTGAGTTTTTGCCCTTGGCCGCACATGCGATGCGCATCGCGATGCTGGGGCTTGGCTTCGTAGGCGCTCAGGTAGCGTTCGCCACCTTCTTCCAGGGAATTGGAAAAGGGATTCCGGCAGCGGTCATCGGGATATCGCGTCAACTGTTGATACTGGTGCCGGCTCTCCTTCTCTTTGCCCACTTCTTCGGCCAGGAGGGCATCTGGTTCGCCATACCCCTGGCCGACGTCGTTGCATTTATCATATCGCTCGTCTGGACCTATGTGGTGATGTGCAAGCTGGGGATAGGCCTGTGGGGCGAGTGCAAGGGCCCCAAAAACGAAGTCCTCTCTTAAATTCCAAGACCTTTTCGCCAAGCGGAAAGAACCATTTATCAGTTGACCCCCGTCGTAAAATCACTATACTAACCGCCAATGAGGCTTGACCATCTTGTCATACACATCGATAACGACGCTGAGATTATCGAACGTCTCAAGAAACGAGTTACCCCTCTCGGCTTTCCCTTTGATCCAGAGACAGGGGAACGCACGCAGGAATTTGCCGCCACCAATATATGGATAGGCGAACAGTACCTGCAGCTGGTGCGTCTTTTGCAGCCTTCAGTCAGGGGTTGGAATCCCCGCTGGGCTCAGTGCTATAACGAGGGAAAGCGCGGCGTCTTTTCAATCTTTATCGCCGTAGAGGATCTGGGCGAGGTGCACAAAGGGCTGCTTGAAAGGGACATCGAGATTTCTATTCCGGAGCCGAAACAATCCCTGGCTAAAGCTTCAAAAGATATACTGCAAGCCGTGACCGGCTTTCTGGGGCTGAGGCAGTCGAAATCCAAAAAAAACTTACCATGGCGCTCACTGCATCTGCCACGCATCCCAGGCACAGACATGGACATAAGCTTCCTGGAGTATGACGAGGAAGCCAAGGAGGAGATCAAGCTACTCATGAAGCCGAACGCCGAGGAGTACGGGATAACCGGTATCCACCGCGCGAAGATATACCTTCCACTCTGGGATGAAGGGATAAGGTTTCTGCAAAAGGTATTCCCTCAGCTCATCGGAGCAACCACCCAGCAGAAGGTTGAACTGAAAGAGGATGAGCTTTTATTTTTCCGTTCCGATCCTGAGGCGGGTCTAAAGGTAAAACTCGAAGCAACTTCCGAACAAAAGAAGTACACTGCTAAGAAGTTCCAGATCGAAAACCTAGAGGTCAAGACCATCAGTGCCTGACCTTCCACGTAAGCTTATAAGCTTCCCTTACGAAAACTTGTATCCGATCTTTCGCAGGAACTCGCGGCGCTTTTTTATGTCTTCTTCGGCCTCAACACCTACAGGCGTCTGGCCGTCTATCACGCCGATAATACCTCTCCCCTTGTCGGTCTCAACCACAATAACCTGTGCCGGATTGGCTGTGGCGCAGAAGAAGCTAACGATCTCAGGCACTGAGCGTAAAGTCTTGAGCACGTTTATCGGATAGGCGTTGCCCAGAATCAGAACGAAGCTGTGGCCCGCACCTATCGCCTGTGCGTTCTTTACCGCAAGCCTGGTCAACTCTTCGTCGGTGCCCTCATAGCGAATCAGACGGTCCTGGGAGGCCTCGCAGAAAGCGAACCCGACTTGATGCCGGGAACGGTGTTCACCAGCGCCTCGTATACGTCCTCGCACGACTTGATGAAGTGCGTCATGCCTATGATTACGTTTATCTCTTCAGGCTTCTCGATGGGTATGAGTTTAAGTTCCATTATTCCTCCAGTTTGAGCTAATATATCTATGTAGCGGGATTAAGTCAAGAGCGAGAGAGCGTATCCACCGGGATCTACCGGTCTTCACCCCCTCCTTAATTCTACCCTATGAACGCATAAAGCGCTCAAGGGGCACACTGTCCCCCATCAAGGGGGAGGATATTAATGCTCCTTTTGTCTCTTTGGGACAAAAGATCGCAGCAAACCATGTAGCACACTCCTTCGGGCACTCCAGCCTGTGAGTATCTCTCAAACAATGTAGGCCCGCTTTTGTCTCTCCAGCCTGTGCCGCGGGAAGAAAGTAAGCCATATCTCTCTGAGAAGATGTGATTGAATCTAAGATTTCCCCTCCCTTGATGGGAGGGGGTAGGGGGAGGGTGAACTAATGCTCCTTTTGTCCCTTCGGGACAAAAGATCGCAACAGCCAATGTGGCACAGGCTCTCCAGCCTGTGCATAATTTCTTGCAGAAACCTGACGGGCGGATATAATAGAACATGGACACCTGGGACGTGATCGTTGTGGGCGGAGGACCTGCAGGTTCTTCTGCCGCGAAGGTAGTTGCAGAGGCCGCCTACTCGGTTCTCGTTCTTGATAAGAAGAAGGTCATAGGCGAGCCGAACCACTGCGGCGAGGGAATCTCCATTTCGGATCGTGCTGCAAAAGCAGGCGAGGTGATCGTTGAGGCATTGAAGAAAGACGACTCCTACCTGCTCTCCGACTATCCTCGCAGGGTACGCCTCTACCCCTGCTGCGATCCTGTTCACCTCCGCATCCTTTGGGGGATAGCTGTGGGTTTTGCATTGCAGCGCTTCTATCATCACAGCAAGCCTTTTGCCTGGTGAGACGAGTCTTATTTGCCTCCGATCTCCACGCCCGGCCTGACGAGCCAAGGCGTGAAGAGGTCTTCCGCGAGTTCCTGATGGAAGAAGCCGCAAGCTGCGAGGAGCTTTATCTTCTGGGAGATCTTTTTGAGTTCGGCTTCGTATTCCAGGGTCGCGTACTGCCTGCCTATGAACCTTTGATAGAAGAGATTGCCGCTTTAATCAAAGTGGGTGTTGAGGTCTTCTTTCTTGCTGGCAATCACGATTTCTGGATGTCGACTTATCTGCGTAAAAAAGGATTTCGGATTGTTCAGGACGGGGAGGTGCACAAGATACTTGGAAGGAGGACACAGTTATTCCACGGACTCCTGCGCGAGCCGGATTCACTCTCGCGTCTTGCCGCACGCATCATGCAGAACCCCACCTGTGTGTGGCTTTACTCGCTTCTCCCTTACCGGCTTGGATTCAGCCTGGCTCTCAAAGCAGCGCACCTGAGTCGTGAACGCAACCTCTCATTTTCCGAACGACTCCAACTCCCGGGCCTGAAACCAATTAATCCACGCGCCGAGGTGATTATAAGCGGGCACCACCACGAACCACTGCACTTCACTTACAAGGAACGCACGTTCTACACAACGGGTGAATGGTTCAGCCGCTTCACCTACATCGAGATGACGCCTTCCAGGCTAGAACTCAAAACCTTTCGCGTGGATCCGCTCCTCGGCAAATAACGCAAAGCCCTGGGGCGGGAAGCCGGCAAGCTCCAGATAGGACTTCCATTCGGCAAAATGCCCCCACCCCTTGAAATCAACCTCCACTGCAATGGTCTGCGAACTCTCGCCAGGCCAGGAGAGCTCGTCCCAGTCAAGACCTTTGAAAAGCTCTGAAAGACGCTCTTTAGCCTCAATAGGAATCAGGACATGGGCATGGATAAAATTGTCTATCCTGTACCAGTGGATGGTGGCCTTCAGGATAGCCACACCCTGGGGATTGTCAGAGTGCAGGATCAACCGCCGCAGCTTGGCCTGGACCCACGAGGGCTCCCTTTCTACGTGCCGTGCAAGTAAGGAAGGGATTACCTCGCCGGTGGAGTTTACCGTTCGCAGAAGCAGCCGTTCCTCATCACTTAACACCACGGAGAACGGAAAGTTATAGGAAAGAACCTCCAAAGGTTCTTCCTCAACTCCGGCCTCACGCAGGATCAGCTTGAGTTCCTCGGCGGTCTGCGAGAAACAGAAGAAGCTCGTGCGCGGAAAGCGTTTGGTAAAGAAGCAAGCGTTGTGAAGTGACTCCTCAAGACCTGATAGATTACCTACCAGGCGTTCTTCAAGCTTCAAATCCAGCTTGTACAGACGCACCACGTAGCGTGCCCATAGACCACTGTGCAGGGCAGGCAGGAAGGGTGCGGCACGGAATGGGCCAATCACCCCAGAATGCCGCAACGCCTGAAGGCGAGCATCTATCTCTTCTGATGAGACGCAAGCGAGCCTTGCAAGATCGGCTGGAACCGCCCAGCCTCCGCGGCTTATAGCACGCAGAAGCGCTATGGATCCCCGATCCAGCGAACAGCTCAAGGGCTACTACTTGGTTTTCTTTTCGCCGCCGGTCTGTTTTTCGACCCAGACCTTTAGGAGATCAATCGGCACCGGGAAGATTATGGTGGAGTTCTTCTCTGTGGCGATCTCGGTAAGCGTGCCGAGGAACCGCAGCTGGATGGCTGTCGGGGTCTTTTCAAGCACCGCCGCAGCTGCACTTAGCTTCTTCGATGCCTCGAACTCACCGGCAGCATGGATAATCTTTGCCCGGCGCTCACGTTCAGCCTCTGCCTGACGCGCGATTGCACGCCGCATCTCGTCGGGAAGGTTCACGTCCTTGATCTCCACCATCGAGACCTTAACACCCCAGGGATCGGTTTGCTTGTCGATAATCTTCTGCAGCCGTTCGTTGATGTCCTCACGCTTTGAAAGTAGATCATCGAGCTCGTATTCGCCAAGAACCGACCGCAGGGTGGTCTGGGCCATCTGGGATGTGCCGAAGATGAAGTCCTGAATCTCAACTATCGCCTTTGACGCATCCATTACCCTGAAGTAGGTGACGGCGTTGACCTCAACGGTTACGTTGTCGCGGGTGATAACGTCCTGCGGTGGGATGTCCATGGTTATAGTCCGCAGACTCACACGCACCATCCTATCGATAAAAGGGATGAGCAGAATAAGCCCCGGACCCTTGGCACCCACAAGCCGACCCAGGCGAAAGATTACACCGCGTTCGTACTCCTTAAGTATCCTGATAGCCGAAGCCAGGATGATGATTACAACCACACCCAGGGCTATGTATAGATAAGGCATTGTGCCTCCTTTCCTTGATTATAGGCAGAAGATTGGTGGTGTCAAACGGATGAAGTTCGTGCGCCGATAGATAGCGGGGTAGTGGGTTGATTTTTGTAAGGGTTGTGATTATTATAGGTCGTTAGTTTAGGTTTCTCTCAGGAGGAGAAAATGGCTAAGGAAAGAGTTTTGCGAGTATTGCAAGGCGAGGCTAACCGGTGATGAGCGAGTCTGCCCGAATGGCTTGGAGCGGGGGAGGGTTGAGCAGACATTAGGGCTGATTACAGGGATTTTTTGAGGGCGGTCAATGTAGCTATATCTCTTGGGGTGAATAAATCCGCAGATTTTGATCCCCCTGTGTCCCCCTTAATAAGAATCCCTCCGGCCTTCGGCCACCTCCCTTGATAAGGGAGGCCTCTCAAAGCCCCCCTTTTTAAGGGGGGTAGGGGGGATTATGGAGTACAATGACCGCGTCATTGCGGCAACAATATGATTGTTGCACTCCAAAAGGAAAGTTCCCCCTCCCTGGTGGACAGCGTGCCCCTTGGGGCGCCAATTTTACTGCGCCCCATAGGGTAGGGGGATAAAGGGGGAGGGATAAAAAACCGTCTTAAAACGCAAAGATTACACACTGAAATCCCGCAACTTACGACACTGCCTCCGCAAACCCGCGCCAGCACTGCGTCTGAGAGGACTTGACAAAACAGATTTACAGCTTAGGCTTCCTTTGGGTTGATTTAACTACAATTGAAGGAGAAGATTAGATCTTGATATCTAATGGTTCTTGCCTATAATAAATGTATGAAAACGAAGAAAACAGAAAGTTCGTAGTTCGTAGGGGCCGACCTTTAGGTCGGCCCGAACAAGACAAAACTTACAAGGAGGCGAAATGCCTGACATCAACGCAGAAGAGCTACTCGAAAAGGCATGGGATGCATTTCGTAACGATTACGATAAAAGGGTGCGCGAATATTCTGAGTCTCTAGGCAGAGAAGATGAAGAAAAGGCTAAGACGGAGCACTGGATATTATGGAATGAATACGATTTGATGGTGCAACTTGGTAGGTTCTTCTATGACCAATTAGCTAATCACTCACTGTCGGGTATTGAAATGCACATTAATGTTAATCTAAAAGACTCTAATTTTCCAGGTTACACATTTAGAGATAAATTAGAAGTCCTAGAAAAAGAACTTGGAAAAGTGCCGGAAGTAGATTTAATAATAGCTCAGGAAGACAGCCCGGAAAGGTTCTTATTATGTGCTGAGGCAAAATTTTTCCACTATGCAGTCGGTCGATATTACAGAATTCCGCAGAAAGACATTGAGAAGGACCTTAAAAGATTGGTGACTATTAGAGACCTAGAAATATCCGAAAGGGTAGTTTTCATACTGTTTGATGACTATTATTGGATACAGAATGAGGACATTGAGAGTGTGGCAGAGAACGCCTGCAAGGAACATAACATCACTCTACTAAAGCACAATTCAAAAGCAAAACTCGAACGTTGGAAATGACCAATAATCGGGCCGGTTTGAAAACCGGCCCCTACGTTTAATCTGATCCCCCTTTAGTTCCCCCTTAATAAGTGGGACATTTGATCCCTCTTTGATTCTCACTTGGTAAGGGAGACGTTTAAGGTTGCCTCCCTTTTGGCAATCCTGCCGCTTTGCGTAAGGGAGGTGGCCGCTCCAAAGGAGCGGACGGAGGGATCAACCTAATCCGCGTCATCTGCGAACGCTTGCGACGAAGTCAATCTGCGGATAAAATCCTATTTATTATCTATCTGCGCCCTTTGCAGCTTGCCTCAATGCTCCTTTTCACCCTCGGTAAAAAGATTGCAGGGGCTTCGCCCCAATTACCCCTCCCTTGACGGGAGGGGGTAGGGGGAGGGTGAAACCTATGAATCACCCCCTCCTTTATCCTCCCCCGTCAAGGGGGAGGTAGTAATGGAAGAAGGGGCTGTCGCCCCTTCTTAATCCGCGAAATCTGCGTTCCGAAGGAGAACGACTGCAAGGAGTTCTACCGAAGGGAAATGAGTGAAACGAGGTTCAATCTGCAGATTTTAAATGCTTCTCTCGAATTGTTTTGCAACCGTTTGAGGGTCGGCTTAGCTTGACAATTAATTGCCAAGGAGTATTGTTAATAGGAACTTCGTAAGTTTCAAATTCATGGAGATTAACTATGAAGCAGGATTTCAAGAAGGAAGACGCAAATCTCAGCTTGTTGGGTTTGCAAGGGAGGGAGGATGAGTGATAGAAGGATTTGCGAGTACTGCCGCTCAGAGCTTCCCCCTGATGCAACCTACTGTCCTCATTGCGGGGCGGAGCCCGTAAGACCCGCACCCGTAACACCCACTCCCGTAACACCCGTACCCGTAACACCACCTCCCGTAACACCCACCACTTCACCTCAAGCAACCCAGCAAGAGATAGTACCAGCACCTGCAGTCGGGGCAGGATTAACCTCTCAAACACTCTCGATTACAGCGTTCGTTCTGGCGCTCGTCGGACTCGCGGTTATTATCACCTTTATCCCTGCCCTTATCGTTGGGATCATAGCGCTCAAGAAAGAGCCGAAGGGCAAGGTTTTCGCCTGGATAGCGATTGGGATTTCCGGGGGGATAATGCTGATCGTTGTTATTCTGGCGATCACCACCCTGATCCAGATCATTGCAGCGCCCAAACCCTGGTATTAACCGGGATGGTAACTCTTCTTTTGGGTATCTTTTGGGTATCTTTTGGGTATCTTTTGGGTATGTTTTTGGGGTGTTACGGGTGAGCTTTTGGTTCCAGGAGGTAGCAAGTGGCAGTCGTAGATAGAATAAAGTTTGATGCCCCGTCTGAGGAAATACTTGTATGGCGGTATCCAGGTGAACAGCTCAGACTGGGCTCCCAGCTTGTAGTGAGCCAGAGCCAGGAGGCGGTTTTTGTCAAGAGGGGAGAGGCCCTTGACGTATTCGGTCCGGGCACCCACACCCTTTCCACAGGCAACCTGCCCCTGCTTCACCGACTGGTCAACCTGCCTTTCGGCGGAGATACCCCTTTTACCGCAGAGGTCTGGTTTGTCAACAAGACGGTGAGACGTGACCTTAAATGGGGAACCAAGACCCCCATACCCATCATTGATTCGGTATACAACTACCCTGTCAATGTCAGGGCCTATGGACGTTGGGGTCTGCGAATTACCGATTCACGCAGCTTTGTTACTCAGATAGTCGGGACACTCAAGATGACTGATACAGCCCGGATAGAGGAACACTTTATCGGCGAGATAGACCAAAAGTTTTCCGATGCGATGGCCGAGTTCTTCGAGAAGCAGAAGACTTCCGTTTTCCAGGCGAACGCCCAGCTGAACGAGCTTTCCACCTTTACCGGCAGCGCTATATCCCGCGAGTTTGGCCGCTACGGGGTCGAGATAGTGAACTTCAACATCAAGCGCATCTCCATCCCAAAGGAGGAGATGGATAAGTTCCAGGAGGTTCTGGGCAAGCCCATGGAGAGCGATCAGGTCGGTCAGACCCCTCAGCAACAGCCTTCAGGGGAACAACCCAAGCCTGAGACTGGAGACGAAACCGATGCCCTGGTTGCCAGGCTCAAAACGCTCAAGAAGATGCTTGAGGATGATTTAATCACCAACGAGGAGTACGAGGCGAAGAAGAAAGAGATACTTGAAAGATTCTAACGGGAGGATTAGATAGAGCCCGCGAAGAGGCAGCGAGTTCGTGGGGTAAATCCCTTGACAGAGCGAGCGTCAACGGTATGATGTGATATGAGTCCCTTTTGGGTGACTTTCCTTAAAGCCTTAGGGGGTGTTGGCGCCGCTGTCGGAATTGGATGGTTCATTTGGTTTCTCGTTAAAGAATGCAGAAAGAAAAAGAAACGGAAGGAAGAGGAGGTCCGCAGGAGGGAAGAGCAAGAAAAACTAAAGCAAGATATAACTACAGACCTAGAGCAGAAATTTGAAAGAATCTTGGAAGAGAAGTTCAGGAATTTACCCGTTTACCTTGATGGTCTGCCCCAAACTACCGAACCCGACAAGGCCAAACTCCTTGACGAGGGCCTTGATGCAATGGACAAGTATCACCATGCCGAGGCGATTGATAAGTTCCAAGAAGTCTTTAACTTAGAGACAGATGACAACGAGCGCTGCGCGCTTTTGAACCTGATTGGTTTGAGCCAATTTGATAAAGGCGACAGGAAGGACGCCGAGCAGACCTTCCTTGAGATGATCCGCATCGCCGAGAATGCTAAAATCGAAGAAGCGCTGGCCGCCGCCCTCGGGAACATCGGCCTTGTCTATCGAACCCTGGGCGAGCCGCACAAGGCGCTGGAGTATCATCAGAAGGCGTTGGAGGTAGCAGAAAAGATCGGCAACCTTGAAATTCAGGCTAGTGTCCTCGGCAACATCGGCAATGTCTACCAAACCTTGGGCGAGCCAGAAAAGGCGCTTGAGTTCTACAATCGCGTCTTAGAAATAGAAGAAAAGCTCGGCAGACTTGAAAGCAAAGCTAATGCCTTCGGCAACATCGGCCTTGTCTATCAAACCTTAGGCAAGCCACAGAAGGCGCTTGAGTTTCACGAGAGGGCGCTGGAGATCAACAAAAAGATCGGCAGACTCGAGGGCCAAGCCCACCAACTTGGCAACATTGGCCTTGTCTATCAGACCCTGGGCGAGCCAAAGAAGGCGCTTGATTATCACCAGAAGGCGCTGAAGATAGCGAAGAAGATCGGGAACCTAGAGATTCAGGCTAACGCCCTCGGCAACATTGGCAATGTCTACGGTGACTTGGGGGATACAGAGAAGGCGCTTGAGTATCATGAGCGTTCCTTAAAACTCGCTGAACAAATCGGGAATCCAGAAGTCCAGGCTAACCAACTCAACAACATCGGTGTGGTTTATGAGACATTGAAGCAGTTCAAAGAAGCCCTATCCTATTTTCAACGTGCTCGTGAGATGTATGTAAAGATTGGTGCAAAGCACGAAGTTGAGAAGGCCGACCGCGGCATTGCCCGTGTAAAGAAAGCGATGGGGGAGGGTGGTTGAACTGGAGAGACGAGAAGCTATGGATGAACAAAGGTTCCCTGATCCCTAAGGAGGATAGTGTATGAAATTCAGGTTGGTTCTGATAGTAGTTTTGCTTGCGTCACTTATGCAAGGCTGTTGTCTGTTGCGTAAAACACCTAAACCAGAGGAGAACAATATGGCAGAAGCCGAAAAAGCTCCCGAGAAGAAGGTGCCCAAGATCAACGTGCGATTCATCTTTTCCCTGTGCAGCGACATAGAGGCGATGAGGCACTTTTACTCCGATCTGTTGGGGATGCAGGAGCAGGCTTTCTTCAACGAAAAGCAGTTCGGGTATCTATCCTATCCATGCGAGGGTGTCTACCTCATGTTCTTCTACTCCGGGCAGGAAGCACCCGTCTTCAAGGATTGGGCGTGGCAGCCCGGCTACGATGGCGGCAGCCTGCACGTAACCTCATGGGCCATCCAGATACCGGAGGAAGACTTTGCCGAAACCGTAAAGCGTCTCAAGGATGCCGGGGTCAAGACCTTTTCTGATAATCCACAGTGGCGGCAGGATAGCTACTGGGGATTTTCTGTGATGGACCCTCAGGGCAACACGATTGAAGTCTACACCAGCCCGAAAGAGAAGCCTGAATCCACAGAGTGGCCGGGAAAGTAAGGAGGAGCGTATGGATAAGATCATCCATCGTTCACTTATGCTGAACTGCGATGTGCATCAGGCTTTCGAGATGCTCACCGTCAACGAGAAGCTTGAAAGCTGGCTTACGGAAGAGGCGGACGTTGAGCCGCGTGTAGGCGGAAAATACGAGCTCTTCTGGAATCCAGAGGACAAGCAGTACGATTCTACCATCGGCTGCAGGATAACCGCAATCAAAGAGGACAAGTTCCTTTCCTTTGAATGGAAAGGGCCGAAGCAGTACAATGACTTCATGAATGCCGCCGATCCACTCACCCACGTGGTGGTCTTCTTTATTCCAGGTGATGGATTTACCGAGGTCCAACTCATCCACTCCGGCTGGAGAAGCTCAGAAGAGTGGGAAGAGGCACGGCAATGGTTCGAGAAGATGTGGAACGTGTGTTTTGAGGCACTGAAGAAGCAAATCAACGGCTGAATCGTGGATAGACAGATTCTGTGGTCACGAAAAGATAAACCATCAAGTACTACTCCGAATCGGACATGAAGGATCTGCGGCTGGCGTTTGAGTCAGAGGTCCTTTCCTGGCCGCACGTTACCACCAGGTTCATGTTCGGGTGTCTGGCTTACATGCTCAAAGGCAAGCTGTTTGCATTTTTTGTTGACGACAGCGTTGTCATCACTCAGCTAGACAATGAATCAAGAGAAAGCCTTGCCGCCGAGCACGAGGCGTTTGCGTTCGAGTCAAAAGGCAAAACAATCGGCGGCTGGATGCAGGTGGTGGTTGCGGACTGCTCTGAGCTTGAAGAGATCATGGATTACGTCCGCAAAAGCTACGCGGCCGCGCTGGCAAAGGCCTAGGAGGTTTCACGTTGTGGCTTTGGATTAGTATGGGAATATCAGGTGGATTGGTGCTGGCGTTCTTTATCAGGTAACACCTGCCGGGTATCTGTTCATCACAGCCTGGATTAGGGAGGTCAAGGAAGGTGAGGTGGCTTGACAGTGGAGAATATACGCCTATAAATCAATAATGTTAATCCATAAGGAGGCAACGCGATGCATCCGGAGTTTCCGAATCAAAACCCAATCGAAGTTACAGATAGAGACGTGACCCCTGGAACCTTATGGTTCTATTGGTTTATTAGAAAGGAGCAAAGATGAATAAAGCCAAGGTCGTTGTAACTCTTTTTCTTTCTCTTTGGGCAGCGAATATGCTTGCAAAGGGAACCGAGGTCGTAGAAGGTGAGGCCCATGAGCAGAATGCAGTGGGGATAACCATTCTTCCTCAGGGCTATGTTATCAACGCCCCAAGGGAGGAAGCTGGCAAGGTGGAATCCGATTTTCTCCTTCGTGGAGTTAGGGCCAGGAATAACACCTCTAATCCAGTTACGATAACAGGATTTCGGTTCGACGTCAAGGCAAAAGGAAAAACCGTAAAACAGGTCGCCTATCCTGAAGAGATAACGGGAAGTCTGGCTCGAGATCTAAAACAACATCTGAAGAATATCCATGGTGAAGTTGCCCGGATGGTTTTCGGCACCGATGGATTCTGGGATAATGAACGTATAAGCGATACGCCTCTACTTAACCCTGGCGAAGAACTGGGTCTCGTGCTTCAGCACTTCAAGGTCCTTGACAAGTATCCGGTTGACGAATGTGTTGTTACGGTCTTCTACACCCAAAACGGCATGGAAGAGAAGGCTTCCTGCAGCATCCCGGTTGTTCAGTACGATAATAAGAATAGCTACATCTTTCCACTCAAGGGAGCGTGGTTAGCAGGCGAGAACTACGATTACATCTACGGGCATCGCAAGATGTACAGTCAGGAGTTTGCGGTGGATTTTGTTCAGCTTACTCCGGATTTCTGGCTGGTTACAGATCCTAGAGCTGCCAGCGAAGATTACTGTTTCTATGGAAATGATGTCTATGCTGTAGCTGATGGCGAAGTCGTCAGTTGTTTTGATGGGATGCCGGATAATCCGCCTGGCCTTGGTTCTCGATTGCCTCAGGAGCAATGGGACACGCTTAAAGAAACGTGTGGTTTCGTGGCTGGAGTTGCAGGTAACTACGTAATATTGAAACATCCCGGCGGTGAATATTCGTTCTATGCCCATCTTATTCCTGGCAGTCTTAAGGTAAGAAAAGGTCAGAAGGTGAAGCAAGGTCAGGTTATCGGTCATCTTGGTAATACCGGAAACTCCGATTGCCCACATCTTCACTTCCACCTGATGGACGGTCCGGATATACTTTCCGCCCGGGGCCTGCCCTGTTACTTCACCAACCTGAAAGACATTGTCGGGGAGCCGTTGCCCTTTATACAACAGAATTACTCAATAGTGCACGCGGAGTAATGGTTTTCTGGTGGGGTGAGCTTCGAGGTAGCTTGACACCTGGGGATAACCGGTTATAAATCAATAATGTTAATCCATAAGGAGGCAACGCGATGCATCCAGAGTTTCCGAACTTCAAACCGATCGAGCTTGAAGATCGTGATTTCATACACGAGATACTCTGGAGCTACCAGCCCGAGATATCCAAGCTGTGTTTTGCCAACCTTTTCAACTGGCGGCATCACTACTCTGTGCAGTGGTGCATATACAAGGATACTCTCCTTCTTTTGGCCTCCTCCAAGGAAGGCGAAGCTTACGCATTCCCTCCTGTTGGCCCCGGATCACGAGTTGATGTAGTCCGTATGTTACTGCACTGGCTGAGAGATGAGAAGCAATCTCCCAACCCGCGCATTGAGCGAGCGGACAAGCGGCTGGTGGAGGAACTGGAAGGATCGCCTGACTTCTCGATAGAACCTCAGCGCGGGCACCACGATTACGTGTATCTGCGTAAAGCATTGGTTGCGCTGTCCGGTCGCAAGTACCACTCCAAGAAGAATCACCTGAACGCTTTTAAGAGGAACTACGAGTTTAGCTATGCCCCGCTTGACGAGACCAACATCGAAGCATGCCGTGAGCTTGCCTCTGCCTGGTGGATGATGAAGCGCTGCGAGAAGGACATGAGCCTTATCAGCGAAAGGGAGGCGGTTAATGAGGCTCTTGCGAACTTCTCTGTGTTGAAGCTTATGGGAGGGGTGATACTTATCGAGGGCAAGATGCAGGCGTTCAGTGTGGGCGAGCTTCTCAACAAGGATACGGCTGTGGTTCATATCGAGAAGGCCAACCCTGCGATTCGCGGGCTTTATGCCGCTATTAACCAGCAGTGCTGCGAGCATGCATGGGGTCAGGTTACCTATGTAAATCGTGAGCAGGACCTGGGCGAGGAGGGGATTCGCAAGGCCAAGCTCTCCTATCATCCCGATCGTATGGAGGAGAATTTCATTATCAGCCTGACGTAGCGAGGAGAGTCTCAAATGAAAGAACTGTTGCTTACCGAAGCGCGAGAAGAGGACCTCGGTTTCCTGCTCGGGATGTGGAACGACCCCGGGGTGATGCGGTACGCGGGCTACCCCGAAGGCAGGTGCTGGTTAGATGCCGACATCCGGCGCTGGTGGCAGGAGTATCTTGCCGAACACAAGAAAACCGCAGGCGACGACACCCAGCTTATCGTCTCACTAGAAGACGGCACCCGTATAGGTGAGTCGCACTACGGCCCTGTGCCTGAAGGCTTTGCGGTCGGCGACTGGCGCAGGCCCGAAGGTGTGAGATGCTTTATGACCGACATCAAACTCCTGTCCGGGTATTGGGGACAGGGCATAGGGACTCAAGGGATGCGGATGATCGTAGAGCTTATATTTGCCAAAACCTCCTGTGAGCTCTTAGTCGTTCCCCCTCATAAGGATAACCCTCCGGCGTTCCGGGTATACGAGAAGGCGGGGTTTTTGCTAACCGGCCTGGAGGCTTGGCAAGGCCACGAGATGATGGAACTCTCCAGGGAAAGATTCAAGGAGCTTTATAGCGGTTAATGGACTGACAGATCTTGGACTAAGATTGCAAGAAGCGTCCATCCTTGAGGTCTTTGCCGTGTCCAGAAGCTGGTTCTTTTCAAGTAACCCCTTGACAAAAAAGTATCTAAGGGTATATTCAATAAACACGAAGGAGGATAGATGCCTTTAATCCAGATAGACGGCCCGCCGATTGATATCGAGAAGAAAAGGCGGCTGGTCAAAGAACTAACTGATGTCGCGGTCAAGATTTACGAGATCGAGCACATCACAGTATTGATTCGCGAGAACCCGCCGGAGAACGTGGGTGCTAACGGCGAACTGATTGCCGACAAACACAGGGAAGAATAAACCGCAGATTATATCCCCCTCCCTTGGTGGAGGGGGATAGGGGGAGGGGTGAGAGGTCTATGGAGTGCAACGAACGCCTCGTTGCGAGGAGCGTCACTTAAACCCCTTGCCTAACACTTGACATAGGGCAGGGGAGGAGTATAGTTTCTTGACGCTCCTTTTTCGTTTCACGAAAAAGATCGCAAAGTATGTAGATAGAGCTTTATATAGGAGGGTTTTCTAATAATGTTGCTTCAACATGTTTTTCGTCGAGGTTTTCCGTTGGGAGTCTTGTTATGAATTCTGAGTTTGTATCTATTTCTCTAAATATGTAATTTAATACCGTTTTTTCCCAGACCTCTGGTAGAGTTGAAACATTCTTTTGGATAGCGAAAGTGAGAAGGTGGCAGCATCTTGCGTTGATTATGTTTAGAGTACTTATGGCCTTAATGATTTCAAGGGTTTTTTGTGAGTCAGAGGCGAAATCAGTTTCTCCAACGTGAACAACTTCGTTTCTCCATTTCCGGTTAATTTTTGCTGCAATGTCGGAGACTGTAGTTTTACGTCCTTTGATGACATTGCGGATGATTTTTCTTTGTTTTTTACTTAATTGAGAACGGAGTCTTCTAGGAATTTCGCCCCACAATACCCCAACTTTGCTTTCGATACAACTTGACTGGTAGCATTCTTCGGGCAAAGTAGATTCCAAAGATATCCAAAGGAAAAGGAATTTGTCAATAAGAGAAGAGGTTAATTTGGCGCGTCTTCTCCAATGAATGGCTCGCCAGAATGCTTTGATTACTTCTGAATCATTCAAGTAATCAGTAAGGTCATAGTTTCGAGTTTCCACCACAGCAAAGGGGAATTTCTCCTTAGGGGGATAAATAGGTTTAACATCGTTTTTTGTAACAATGACACCTGCGGCTAAACCAGACATAAAATCTGTTTCTGTTAGAGATGGAACAGAATGAAAATCAAGTCTGCTAGTGAAGGCAAAATAGTCTAGCAGTTGCTGAGCAAATTCATAAGTATGCAATCGTCTTTCAGGATCATTACGATCCCGATTAAGCAGTAAGACGACAGGTTCATTGAGTTGGAGCGTAGCCTTAGAGTCTATTCTATTCCATTTCATCCACGAAAAAGCTAATTCTTGTTTAATCTTCTCCTTGATATTTGAGTTGTCTTTGAATTCTAGATGATCAAATCTACATAATATAGCTTTGGTGGATTCTTCGTGGCTGAAGAACTGGGGAGCCTCAACCAAGAATCCTTGTACAAGGTATATTATATATTCCGCTTCATCTGGAATTTCAATAGGTACAGGCTTTACACCCTTCTTGATAGCCAATTTTCTGATAGCTTCGTGTAGTTTATCCATCCCATATACTATTTTCTTTTTATTGGTTGTCAAGTAATGGTAATAATAAAGGCCGCCCTTTCGGGCGGCCTTCAAAATCTGCGTCATCTGCGAAATCTGCGGATAGATTCCGTTACTTGTTATCGATTTGCGCTCTTTGCAGCTTGCCTTCATGCTCCTTTTTGCTAACGCAAAAAGATCGCTGGTCGCTTCGCTCCATCCCCCTCCTTGGTGGAGGGGGACAAAGGGGGCGGGGACTATTTATTATCAATCTGAGCTCGTTGTAACTTCCCGCTGTAGTCGATATAGACGGTTTTCATTTCGGTGAAGATCTCGTAGGCTGTCCAGCCGCCTTCTCTATGTCCGTTGCCGGTTTCCTTTACGCCGCCGAACGGCAGGTGGCACTCAGCGCCGATGGTCGGGCCGTTCACGTAGGTAATGCCCGCCTCGATGCGCTCAATTGCCCGCATCGCAGAATTCACGTCCTGGGTGTAAATCGAGGACGAAAGCCCGTAAACCGTGCCGTTCAGAACCTCAATCGCCTCATCCAGGCTCTTTACCGTAAGAATCGAAAGCACCGGCCCGAAGATCTCCTCCTGGGCGATGCGCATATCGGGCGTAACCTTATCAAATATCGTGGGTTCGAAGAAGAAGCCCTTGGCGCAATCCCCGTCGGTGAGAGCATGTCCGCCGCAGACCAGTTCGGCCTTGTCTTCCTCAAGACCGATCTTCACGTAGCTTGCCACGGTCTCCTGCTGAGCCTTGGACACCAGTGGACCCATCTCGACCGACTCGTCCAGACCGTTGCCTACCTTGAGCGCCTTGGCGCGCTTGACCAGCTCGGCCAGGAACTCGTCGTGCACGCCTTCCTGCACAATGATCCTCGAGGTCGCGGTGCAGCGCTGACCGGTGGTTCCGAACGCGCCCCACAGAGCGCCGTCCAACGCCAGTTCGAGGTTTGCGTCCGCCATCACGATCTGCGCGTTCTTGCCGCCCAGCTCTAGTGAGCACCGTTTCAGGGTCTTGCCGGTGACCTCCGCGATCCGCTTACCGACCTCACTCGAACCGGTAAAGCTTATGCCCTTGATGTCCGGGTGGTTGATGAGGTGTTCGCCCACAATGCGGCCCGAGCCGGTCACGTAGTTGATAACGCCCTTGGGGATGCCGGCGGAGTCAAGAATCTCCATGAGCTTTGCGGTGCAGGCAGGAGTGTCGGTGGCTGGCTTGATAACTATCGTATTACCGGTGGTTATGGCGGGGAACGTCTTCCAGGTGGGGATGGCGATGGGGAAGTTCCACGGGGTAATCAGCCACCACACGCCCATTGGTCTGTGGATAACGTAAGCCGCCTTGTTGCGCAGCTCGGAGGGGACGGTTTGGCCGTGCATGCGGCGGCCCTCGCCTGCGGCGAAGTCGGCGGTGTCGATGCCTTCCTGCATGTCGCCCCGGGTTTCGGCAATCACCTTGCCCATCTCACGGGTCATGAGCTTCGCAATCTCCTCCTTGCGTTCGCGTAACTTATTGGCAACACGATACATATAATCCGCGCGCTCCGGGGCCGGGGTGTCGCGCCAATTTGGAAATGCGGCCTGGGCGGCTGTAACTGCCGCATCTACGTCATCTCGTGAAGAAAGCTGAAACGTTCCCACAAGGTCACTGGTATCGGCAGGGTTGCGATTCTCGAAAGTCTTATTTGACTTGGACTTAACCCATTCTCCCCCGATAAAATTCTTGTACTCTTCGGCCATGTTTTCCTCCAATTTTTAGCTAAATTGTATGCCGAGAAGGGGTAAAAGTCAACCCGTAACACTCAAAATAAGCTGGACAAAAGCTGGTCAAAAGCTGGTCAAAAGATGGACAAAAGATGGACAAATGACAGCTCACAGCTGACAGCTCACGGCTGACAGCTCACGGCGAACAGCAATAGGGGCGACTGCGTCGCGATTGAAGATTAGAAGATTGGCAGATTGCAGATTGGAAGATTGGAAGATTGAAGATTGGAGGATTGAAGATTGGAAGATTGCAGATTGAAGATTGGACAATGGATCGGTTGAGAGAAGGTGGCGAAGGCGTCTGGGGTGGTTTAAAGCATCAGCAGGATAACGGTGACGCAGGCGGCGGCAAGCAGGGGTGAGGCTACGGCCCAGAACACCAGCGGCGGCTTGTCCTGGCGCCGGGTGTCGTAGCGTCTGGAGGACGCATGCGTGTTACGGGCGTTATGGGTGTTACGGGTGTTATTTCCTTGTGAGCGGAGCGCAAGCTCCGAGTAATTATGAGAATGCCCCGAAGGGGTACGGGTGTTACGGGTGTTACGGGTGTCGGGCTCGCGGCTGGCCAGCTTTCTTACGGCGGCGATAAAACGCATTGCCGCAAGAATCGCAACCGCGCCCGCGATGAGTATTATAAGCACCGTTTCAAACATGTAGTCGTCATTGTAACCAGATAGGGGAGAGAGTCAAGGGTGCGACTGCGTCGCCAATGCAAAAGTCAAATATCAAATTGCAAAATGGAGCGGCTTACGGCTGACAGCTAATAGCTCACGGCGAATGTCTGGGGTAAAAGGATGGGGGAGAGTCAAGGAAAAGAGCCAAGCGTCAGCTTGGTGACAGAAGTTCATTTTAGGGCTTGACATGAGGCGTAAAAAGGCGTATAGTTAGAAAAGAAGTAGGAGGAAGAATGAATGATATCGTCATTCCATCTCGGGCGTTGGGGGAGGTAATGTTGCCGGATTTCTGCCCTAGATGTTACTGGTTAAAATTGCACTGCGATAGAAAACTTCCTTTTGAAAGCCCATTCCCTGGAATATTTAACTCGATAGACGCCTACGGGAAAAAGGTTGTTCATTATTACTTTGAGAATCATCAGAGTTTACCACCGTGGTTTCCTGACATAGGACAAGTAAAGGCTTACGTGGCTAAATTACATCACAGCTCTTTTAGGTATAGAGACCAAGCCTATTCAATTGTTGTCTCAGGTACACCTGATGATATGTTCCAAATGGAAGACGGTTCTTACCACATCGTAGATTATAAGACTGCTAAGGCAACCTCAAAGCAGGATCAATTATTTCCTATGTATGATGCTCAGCTGAATATATATGCATATATAGCCAACCGAATAGGATTTAGTCCTGTATCTGCTATAACCTTAATCTACACTGAGCCAATCACCGATATTAAACAACCCAATGTAGAAGAATACATGGGGCAGGAAGAATTCTGGATGAACTTTAAAGCAACGCCGTTTAGTGTTCAACTTAGACCTGATGAGTTAGTACCTGAAATACTGAAAAAAGTCCGAACAATCGTTAATATGATAGAACCACCTGAAGGACACCCTGACTGTAAAGATTGCGAGAGGTTTGAAAGGGTCTTTAAATTAATGGCTCCACATACGAGTTAAAACAGGAGTAAAAAATGCCAGAAAGTGAAGCCCACAAAAGGGCAAAGAAACAAGCTGTAGGAAAGAAGGGGAAAACGGAGGTTCCTTTAAAAGGTGGAGAACGTCTTGACGCAACAACTAAGAAAAAAGCTGTAGAAGTTGAATATAGTGGGGATTTTAACGGTGCAGCACAAAGACTGAAAAAGAGTCGCAAGCCCCAAAAGGTTATGATAGTCAAGAAGAAAGACATACCCCAAGCAGTGCAGACAATGAAGAACGCAGACGTTGGCGGAACGGTAAGAACGAAGGACGGCAGGTCTCGTCGTTCTGTTCCCAAAAAGAAAAAGTAAGGAGGCAAAAAATGGCGTGTGGTGTTTTTCCAGAGGTTTCTAAAACCGGTGGGTATGAAGGGGTTATCTATGAGAATTCAAACAAGGACAAGGAATTGACTGTGACGATACAAGTAAGGAATGATAGCCACATACGTGCGACTTTGCGGCTCCGCCGTGGTAAGGAAAACCCGGGTATAGGAAGTGTGAAGGCAGGTGCTACGCAAGCGATTTCACACATCGTGCCACCAGGGTGGGCAATAGAACTCAAGGTTGAAGGTTCTAAGGAACAACAATGTCATTATACTATAGGAGTTGGATAACCTAGCCCCGTCATATCACCTTACAGCTAACAGCTCACGGCTCACGGCTGACAGCAGACAGCGAACGGCAATAGGGGCGACTGCGTCGCCAATGCAAATTTACTCCGCAAGCGTCGTCCTACGGTCAAAATGCAAAATGGAAGGGGAAGCTCACAGCTCACGGCTCACAGCAGACAGCAATAGGGGCGACTGCGTCGCCAATGCAAAAGTCAAAATGCAAAGTGCAAAGTGCAAAATGGAAGGGGCTGGCGGCGGGGGGAGAGGGATTGACAAGCCGGTAAACTATGGTATACTTCTTTATGGCTAAGGAGAGGAGCAGTAAGCAGCCGTCTCTGCACTGGCCAGCTGTTGCATGGATGCTAGGGCATCCTTTGATTGTTGTTGCTCTCGTGGTTAGGTTCGTGTGGGCTATTAAGCAGCCGTTTTACATGCTGCAACCGTGGCTAAAAACCTCGACGGTAGCAGGTTTCTTGCTCTACGCCATTTTTTATATTGCTGCCGCAACGGCCTTGTACAAAAGGCGTAAATCGAGTTTCGTTCTGGTGATGATTGCTCTGGTTGTATCGACAATCTATGCTTACGTGCTCCTGGGTGGCAGGATAGATATTTCTTCATACTCTCTATATTTATGGGGTATTGCATTTATTTCAAATTTTGTTTGGGCAGTTTATTTTGTTATCTTCCGGCACAGGTACGGAATCGCTGTGAAGTCAGGGGACACTCCTGAAAAACAGCCTCTGCACTGGCCAGGCATTGTGTGGGTGGTCGGCAATTTTGCGCTTTCGGCTTACCTTTTATATCTGTTCATAGACAGGGTGATCTACCCGCTGGATTCGGGCATGGCAATGACCCTTGAGGTACTGAGGCTTGTCTTCGTCCTTGCTTGTGCCGGGTCTTCAGTAATGCTGCTTGTCAATCGCAGAATCGGCTACCTCCTGGTTTTCATCACCCTGGGGATATCTTTTGCCTACTTTGCTTTTAACATGGTTTACGGTATCCTGACTCCTCATCGCTCCAGTGGGATTATGTGGTTGATATACGCGGGAGTCATCAACGTCGCCTGGCTGGTGTACTTCATTAAGGCGCGTCGCAGGTACGGGGTAGTGAGTCATGGTTGAGGAGAAAGCGGCGTCGTCCAAGCTGCACTGGCCTGCGTGGATCTGGGTGGTTGGAGGTCTTATTGTGGGAGGGGTACTTATAGTTGGGACGATTGTCGAGATTTCTCATGGAATCGAAGGTGACCCTGATGTCATCTGGTTGGACGTCTTCAAAGCGTTTGGGCTGAGATGTTTTAATATCCTCATATTGATTGCATCAGCTGTCACGATGCTGATTAAACGTAAAATCGGCTGGATTTTTGCGCTTGTTACGTTAGCTTTTACGCTTGTTTATCGTTCAGTATCGTGGATATGGTGGTTGTTCAGGGGAGAAATTGAAGCGGAAACGACGGGACAACTTTTGTTTCTTTTGATTGTCGTAGTTTTAACATTCGGGATACCTATCGCTTGGTTGATATATTTCATACGCGCCAGAAAAAGATATTGGCCATCCAAATCTAACCCCGTCATATCTCCTTGACGCAATCTCGGCTGACGGCATACGGCTCACGGCGAACAGCTGACAGCGAACGGCAATAGGGGCGCGACTGCGTCGCGATTTCAGATTACAGATTGAAGATTGGAAGATTAGAAGATTACAGATTGGAAGATAGCTCCGCAAGCGTCGTCCTACGGTCAAAATGCAAAATTGCTCCTTTTGTGCTGGCGCACAAAAGATCGCAGGGGACACAGGGAGAGCAACCCGTAAGACACAAGATGCCGTGCGCCTGATATCCAGTTTAATTAACGTTCAAATAACTTGACAAGCCCTGATTTCTGTGTATAGTTCGCGGCAATGAGGTCTCTTTTTTTACCCCTAGCCTCAATTCCTGCGTTCTATACCCAGTTGGCAAAATATGGCGAAACCTACTACCCGCGCGTGTTTGACCGTCACGCCATCTACGAGCTCTGGCGCGAGGAGGAGATTGCAGCAGAGGAACTTCACCAAGCCCTCAAGATGGTTCGACCGGTAGAGCCTTTGAAGGAATTTTTCTTAGGCTCACGTGAACGGGTGGCAAGCTTCCCGCAGCTTTTCTCCAAGGACATCAAACCTAAGGTGATAGTGGGAGCGAAGGACTGCGACATCCGCTCGCTTATTGAGATTCAGGATAACGTCTACCTTAAGGGCGTGCTCGAGGACCCGTTCTACAAGGAACGCCGGGAGAAGTATCTCGTTGTTACCGTGGATTGCCCTGAGCCTGCAGATACCTGCTTCTGCCTGCGGATCGGCGGCAAACCTTACTCTGTCTGGGGTGGAGACCTGAACCTATCCTTTGGCGAGGAGGGGATAATCGTGGATGTGCTTTCCGCAAAGGGGGAAGAGATCGTTGAGAAGATGGGGGACCTTCTCAAGGAGGTGGATAAAAAAGAGATTAAGAAGCGCGACAAACATCGTACCGACGCCGAGCGCAAGCTTGCCAAGGTCAACCCCGATGAGTTTGCCCCGGACCTTCCCGATCGGATTGAGCATCAACTTGACACCACGTTCTGGGCCAAGGCCCTGGCCAACTGTGTTGACTGCCAGGCCTGCGAGCGGATCTGTTCGACGTGCTACTGCTTCCTGCTTTATGATATCCCTGTCGGTAAGGGTGTTGAGCGTGTCAAGGTGCTTGACTGGTGCTACCACGCCGCCTATGGCAGGGTAGGCGGTGGCGTGAACCCGCTTGCACATTTTTCTCACCGGCTGCGTAACCGTTTCGAGTGCAAGTTTATGGCCTTTCCGCGCAACTTCAAGGTTTCCGCGTGCACCGGCTGCGGGCGCTGTATCGCCGGGTGCACGGGTAAGATAGACATTCGTGAGGTCCTGAGGGCGCTATGAATCCCTACGAATCCCGCCAGGCTAAGGTCAAGGAAGTTATAATCGAGACCCCGACCATCCGCACGTTTACGCTGGAGCCAAAGCCGGCGCTCTCATTCCACGCGGGTCAGTTTATCGAGCTGACGGCCCCCGGGGTTGGAGAGGCACCATTTACACCCTCGTCCTCTCCTTACGTGGAGGAGAGTATGGAGGTTACGATAATGAAGGTCGGTCGCGTCACCTCGAAGCTCTTTGATGTTCGTCCTGGCGACACATTGGCTGTCCGCGGTCCGTATGGCGTACCCTATGAGACAGACCGCTATGAAGGGCGTCACGTGCTTATAGTGGGCGGCGGCGTCGGACTTGCCCCGCTGCGATCGCTCTTCCTTGCACTTCTGCACAACGTCTCCGCATACAAGAAGATTCATCTCTACTACGGGGCACGCACCCCCAGGGATATAGTCTACGACCGTCTGTTCAAGGAGTGGGGCAAGATCAAGAATGTGGAGATACGCCGCAGCGTTGACGTGGGGGATAAGAACTGGAAGGAGAAGGTGGGCGTTGTGACCGTGCTTTTGGACAATCTTCCCTTCAAACCCAATGACGGCCTTGCCGTTGCCTGCGGACCGCCTGTCATGATGAAGTTTGCCACCAAAAGGCTCCTTGAGCTGGGGTTTGCAGATGAGGATATCTACCTCTCGATGGAGAAGAACATGTCGTGTGGATTCGGTAAGTGCGGCCACTGCCGGCTGGGAGAACTCTTCTGCTGCAAGGACGGTCCTGTGATTACCTGGGATCGAATCAAGCATCTGGAGGATCCCTTCGTATGAGCAAGACCACTCGCACCGTATGTCCATTCTGCAACCTGGGCTGCGAGTTGGGGTTCGAGGTTAAGGGAAGGGATATCAGGAGAGTAGATTATGTTTCCGATTCACGTAATGAAGGCAGTCTTTGCCCTAAAGGAAACGCGGCTGCCGAGATAGCCAATCACCGTAAGCGACTTTATCATCCTATCATAAAGGGCGAGCAGGCTTCGTTGGCAGAGGCGATAGGGTATCTTCGTCAAAGGCTTACTGACTTCAAGCCTGACGAGGTGCTTGTGGTCTACGACGCCTCGCTTACCTGTGAGGAGGCTGCTTTGCTCGCGGCATGGACCCGCGGAGCTGGCTACGAGAATCTGGCTTACGTAACGTTAGGTCCGGAGTCGGCGTTCCTTTACGGTAAGTCGCCGGCAACCTCTGTAGAGAAGATCACCACCGGTGAGTATGCCTTCATTGTGGGGGACGCCTTTGGTCAGGACTCGGTTATCTCTGGCTACCTCGGCAAGGCAAAGGGTGATAACCGGAAGTTTCGCTACATAGTGGTAGATGCGTTCGAGACCAACACCTCGCACTTTGCCCACAGATTCGTGCAGGTAAAAGCCGGTTACGAGGGGCTGTTTTTATACGGTCTTTATAAACACATTGCGAGCGATAAGGTTGATCTTGAGTCTATTACCGAGGCATGCGGGGTTGAGGTCTCGACCTTTGAGGCTGTTGCTTTGATGATTCGCAACAAGGATGGTGTTCTTGTGAATGCGCCTTCCCGTGGCCGCAGCTTTGATCCCTTTCTTACCCACGCAGCCGCTCTTGGGCTCGCCGGCGTGCTTGAGCAGATGAGGTATCTTCCCCTTGGTCGCAGGGTGCCTTCCGGGGTTAGGAGTTCCTTCTACTCCTATCTTCCCATGCTCATGGGAGGACGCATCAAGGCGGTGGTGAGTTTTGGCGCTTACTTCCCCTGGGGTCAGCCTCAACTGAAGCCGGTTCTTCGTAAGGCCGAGTTTGTGGCCGCAGGGGCTCTTTTTATCCCGGACGGACGTTTTGAGTTGGAGCTCGTTCTGCCGATGACCGCGGAGCTAGAGAAGCAGGGAAGTATCCTTACCCTTTTCGGTGATGCAGAACTCACCGGTGAACTTCCCCCACTTTCCGGCAGCCTGCCAGCAGGGGAGTATATAAGGCGCCTGGGTGGCACGGTGAAGCCGGTAGAGTCCCTGGTTGGGAATCATGAAGCGTTGGATGATGCCGCGATCGATGAGCGTGCCGAGGCGCTTGTGTCTTACAAGGCAAAGCGAAGAAGGGGCAGGGATTATCTTCTTGTAGGAACCCAGTCAGCGATTGGCTTTCTTTCCATCTTTGCCGAAGAGGCCTGGGTTAAGCTTAGCCCTGAAGATGCCTCCTCGCTTGGGGTTAAGGATAAGGAAGAGGTCGGGATTGAGACCGAACAGGGGGAGGCCTGGTTAAGCACGAGGATTCAGCCCGGTATACCTTCTGGCGTTGCGGTTGTCAGCACGAACCATCAACCCTCGCTTGCGCTCTTTGAGCTGGGCACGGATTCGGCAACCGGCGAAGGCCTGCTTAAGCCTTCATGGAGCAGGATATGGAAAAGGTAATAGTCCTTGATCTTGATCTATGCTGCGGTTGCGAGAGTTGCAGAGCGGCCTGTATGCAGTCCCACCACGGTGAGCCGCGTATCCGTCATGGGTATATAGCGGGACAGGCCAATCTTCCCTCTGCCTGTCGTCACTGCGAGGACCCTTTATGTGCAGCTTCCTGTCTCACAGAAGCCCTTGTAAAGGATGAGGAGACCGGAGTGGTTGTTCATCGTCCCTTCCTTTGCGTGGGCTGTCAGTCCTGTACCTTTGCATGTCCTTTCGGGGTCATTCAGCAGTATCTGGAAAGACACATCGCCACGAAGTGTGACTACTGTCAAGAGCGGGATGGCGGCCCCAGATGTGTGGCCAGTTGTTCTTCCTTCGCCCTTAAATATATAAGTGTTGATGAGCTCCCCAAGACGCCTGTAAACGATCGGTTCATCTCCCGTTCACCATCCTGGAGGCGTCAATGAATATGAGCGTCGGCTGGGTGTTCTTCTATCTCCTTGTCTTCCCAGGGTTCCTCTTTACCAGCGTGGTTGGACTTCTTTACACCTGGATAGATCGTAAGGTAACCGCCCGGGTGCAGTTCAGGGTCGGTCCGCCCCTGCTTCAGCCGTTTTACGATTTCTTCAAGCTTCTAGGTAAAGATACCTTTGTGCCTGAAGGTGCTCCACGTTCTATTTTCCTTGGCGCTCCACTTGTAGGGCTTGCCTCGGTGAGTGTCCTATCCACCGTGCTTCTTGTTTCCAATATGTTCCCCCAGCAGGCGTTTGCAGGTGATTTGATAGTCGTTCTCTACCTCTTTGTGTTCGTGCCGATTATTCTGATCATTGGTGCTTCGGCCTCCTCCAACCCGATCTCAGCGCTTGGTGCCTCGCGTGAGATGACGCTTTATCTTGCCTATGAGCTTCCGCTGCTCTTTGCTCTGGCCACGATCATAGTCAAGTCAGGCGGACTCCTGAAGATAGGGGATTTGCTGCAGTGGCAATGGGCCAATCATCCGTTTCTTTACTCAGCTTCAGGGGCGATTGCTTTTGTCTCGGCGTTTTTATGCATGCAGGCCAAGCTGGGGTTTGTTCCCTTCGATATAGCCGAGGCGGAGCAGGAGATCATGGGTGGAACCATACTGGAGTATTCTGGTCCTGCGTTGGCCGTGCTCAAACTAACCAAGGCGATGCTTTACTTTACGGCAAGCATCTTTCTTACCGTGTTTTTCTGGGGCGGTTTCCGCTCGCCGCGCCAAGGCTGGTACCACATCCTGGGTTGGCTTAAGCCTGTGGCAATAATCGTTTTGATCATCCTTATCAAGAACACGAATCCCCGGCTGCGGATAGATCAGGCGTTGCGTTTCTTCTGGTCTATCGTTTTAGTCCTCTCGATCGTGGGATTCATACTGGCTGCTGTGGGGCTGTGATGTTGAAAGGACTTAAGAAAGGTGCACTTGCCCGTTCTTTGTGGGTTTACCACGTTTCCGCAAGCCCGTGCAACAACTGTGATATCGAGATACTCGACCTCCTGACCCCTCGATTCGACGTGGAGCGTTTCGGGCTTCTTCTTGTCGGCTCCCCGCGTCACGCAGACTTGCTTCTGGTTACCGGTATGGTGAATAAAAAGGTTCTCGACCGGGTCCTGCGCGTCTACGCCCAGACCCCTAAACCCTGCCTGGTTGCTGCGTTCGGCTCGTGCGCTATCTCCGGTGATTTATTCGTGGACTCCTACAACTTCGCCGGCCCTTTGGATAAGCATATTCCGGTTGATGTTTACATAGGTGGCTGCCCGCCCAAGCCCGAGGCGATGATACTCGGGGTGGTGCGCGCTATCGAAAAGATAAAGAAACTTAAGGACCTGTGATGCCTGATGAAGTAACCAAGACCAAGAATCTTGAAAAGAACGGCGCTTATATCGGTGACAAAGGCTTCTGTCATCAAAGGGACAGCGAGGCTGAGTTCAAGCGGGTAGAGGGGCAATGCCGCGAGTTCTACCCCGAAGGAGAGCTCAACCTTGTCCGTAAGCGCCGCTGGTACTGGGAGATAGCCGCCGAGGATGTCGTTAAGGTCGCCGATTTCTGCTTCAATACCCTTGGCTGTCGCTTCTCGATCGCCACTGGCGAAGATATCCCGAGGGGATTTACCATACTCTATCACTTCTCCCTGGATCGTCTCGGTCTTTTAATAAACGTCCGGGTTACGCTGCCTCACGACGATCCTCAGGTTGACTCCCTTTCCGTTCTTGGCCGCGGCTTCGAGTGGATTGAGCGCGAGATGCACGAGATACTTGGAATCGGGTTCCGCGGTCTGGGTGATACCCGTCATCTCTTGCTTCCGGACGACTCACCTGATGACTATCATCCCTATAGGAGGTCCTTTGGCTGAACTCGAACGTAAGATAATCCCCATCGGGCCGTTCCACCCTCTGCAGGAGGAGGCCGAGTACTTCAAGCTGACGGTCGAGGGGGAGAAGGTAGTCGGGCTCGACATTCAGCTCGGTTACATGCACCGCGGCCACGAGAAGATATGCGAGGGCAAAACCTATGACCAGATCCCCTTTGTTGTTGAGCGCATCTGCGGGATATGTTCCACCTCGCATCCATTCGCATGCGTGCAGGCAATCGAAGACGCGGCAGGCATCGAGATCCCGCCACGCGCCGCATACATCCGTACCATCGTCGGCGAGCTTGAGCGTTTGCACTCCCACCTCCTCTGGGTCGGGCTTGCCGGGCACTTTTTGGGCTACAACACCGTCTGGATGTGGGCGTGGAAGTACCGCGAGCCTGTGCTGGAGATGCTTGAGCTAATTACCGGAAACCGCAACCACTACGCGATGTTCAAGCCAGGCGGGGTTCGCCGCGACATCGAAGGCGGTATGATCCCACCGCTCTTGCAGGTGCTTGACGCCGCCGATAAGAAGATCATGATGCTTACCAAGGCTATACTGGATGATCCTGTGCTCCACCGCAGGCTTGAGGGTGTCGGGGTCCTTACTAAGGAGAAGGCGGTAGAGTACAGCGTTGTCGGACCCACGGCTCGTGCCTCGGGTCTGGCGACTGACGTTCGCAAGGACGATCCGCATGCCGCCTATGATTGGATCGAGTGGGAAGAGATAGTTTTACATGAAGGGGATGTGTTTGCCAAGGCCAAGGTTCGTCTGCTTGAGTGCTTTGAGTCCACCAAGATTATCCGTCAGTGTCTTGGGAAGCTGAAGGATTTGCCAGCGGGCGAGATAGATGCCCGCATGGAGTATCCGCCTGACGGCAAGGGTATCGGCCGCTACGAGGCGCCTCGCGGTGAGGTCTTCCACTACGTTAAGGGGGATGGTTCACTCTATCCGGTGCGCTACAAGATCCGCGCCCCAAGCTTTATGAATATCAAGTCCAACGAGGTGGCCGTCTTAGGCGCCTCGGTTGCCGATGCCGCCATCACCCTGGCTGCGGTTGACCCTTGCTACTGCTGCACCGAACGAATCGCAGCATTCAACACCAAAGGTAAACTTCTCTACACATGGGATGATCTTGTGAAGCTTTCTCAGGAGAAGACGGCACGCATGGGAGGCGGATCGTGAACGTTGTGCTGCTTTTGCTTATCGCGGTGCCTTTCATAGGTGGTCTATTGGTGCTCTTCCCCGGGCGTTTCCTGCGGGTGCTGCGGTGGATATTCAGTCTTTTGACCGTTCTTGCTACTGGATTACTTTTGGCGCTGAACTTCACCTCGGCGAGCAATAAAGGATTCAGGCTCTGGCATATTTTGGGATCGGCAGAATCCCCGCAGTTCTTTACTTCTCCCATAACCCTTGTTATCGCCGCTGCCTTTGTCTTCCTCTGTCTGATCATAATGCTTTTTTCCTTCGGGTTCTTCCGGAAGAGTGAAGAAGCAGATACCGAGTATTATTCCTTAATGCTTTTCATGCTTGGCTCCGCAATGGGTTTGCTTTTCACCAACGATCTTGTTTTCATCTATATCTTCTGGGAGATAGCGGCGGTGGCTGCCTGGCGGCTTATCGGTTTCGGTCGAACCCAGGAGAAGATCTCTATCGCCGCAAGAACCCTCCTTATTAATTTCTTCGGTTCAGCCTTTATGCTGGTCGGGTTCCTTCTTCTGGCTTCAGAGTTCGGTTCGCTTAATCTGGGCGATATGGTGGGCAAGCCTATGCCTGTGCTTGCAGGTATCTTCATACTCTGCGGCGTCTTCGCAAAGTCTGCGGTGATACCACTCTACATCTGGGTTCCATCGGCATATGCGGTATCACCCACACCGGTAGTAGCTCTCCTGGCCGGGATGCTGGAGAACTTCGGACTTATCGCCTTTATGAAGATCTTTGTGGAAACCTTTGCGCTTTCCGGGGCTTGGCAGCTTTCCATCCTGTGGATAGCGCTTGCTTCCAGTATTGTAACGGGTGGAGTCGCCCTTGTCGTTAACGACTACCGGCGCATCCTGGGATACTCAACCGTAAGCCAGCTTGCGTTCGTTCTTGCAGGATTTGCTATATCGCCCCAGCTGGGCATGATCGGAGCGATTCTTTTCATAATCGCGCATGGATTAGGCAAGGCGACACTTCTTATGGGGTATGGAATAGTGGAGCGCGAGATGGGCGGACGTGGCATCAGACATAAGGGGCGGCTGGTTGCTAACTTCCCGATCCTTTTTGTGGGTGTTATTATCGCAACCCTTTCAGTCATAGGTCTGCCCCCACTTCTCGGGTTCTTTGCAAAGCTCGACGTCATCTTCGGCATCCTATCCAGCGGCAGGATCCTCATAGGAGCAGGATTTATCCTTGCTTCGATCCTCACCCTGCTCTACATGCTCAGGCTCTTTTCGTCCGTTTTTCTTATAGGCAAGAAACCGGAGCCACAGATGTCTCAATCCGTTTTCCTCTCCATACTCGTTCTTGTGATATCCCTTTCCCTTTTCGGTGCCAGTTTTGCAATAAAGCCGCTTTTGGCCTATATCGGAGCAGGAGGATAGGATGCGGTATCTGTTTCAACCGATGACGTTGCTCGTTCTTATTCCTTTGGTCGGGGCGTTGCTGGCGTTTTTGATTCGTCCTGCTCGGCGTTATATAGCCATAGCAGCGGCTCTTGGAACCGGTTATTTCGCTCTGCGGATCTTCTTGGATGGGCTTAGCGGAACCGGAACCTCGCCCATCCCTTTACCCGAGGTATTCGGGATTGCTAACCGTCTTCAAGTTGATGGGCTTTCAGGTGTTATCTTACTGCTTGTTTCCGGATTCGCGTTCCTTATATTCCTTTACAGCTTCCGCTTCCGTGGCGGGCCCCGGGATGACTGGAAGTTCTTTACCTTCGCTCTTCTCACCTACGGTGCGGCAAACGGGGCGCTTTTGGCCAGCTCAGTGCTTGTTCTTTACTTCTTCTGGGGGGTTCTGCTTTTTACTGTGTATGGACTCCTGTTCTACGGCAGGGGAGACGTGGAGATGGCCGCACGCAAGATGTTCGTTCTGAACGGGGTGGCCGACTTCCTGTTGCTGTTCGGGGTACTTGTTTTTATCATATATACCAAACAGCAGGGAGTAGAGCCGGGTCAACTTGCCTACTTCCCTGGGGTCAGGGCTGAGCGTTTTGCGCTTACAGACCCTCTGGCTATTGTTGCTTTTGTTTGCATCGCTGCCGCTGCTTTAACCAAGGCCGGGGCGTTCCCGATGCATACCTGGATACCCAAAGCGGCGGAATCGGCTCCTGCAGAAACAATGGCGTTCATTCCTGCCAGCCTGGATAAGCTGTTGGGTATCTACCTGTTTGTCCGTCTTTGCTACTCCATCTTTGACATCCGTTCCAACCTTACGGTGCAGCTTATCTTCCTTACAATAGGGGCGGTTACCGTTCTTGCCGCGGTGTTTATGGCAATTGTACAGAAGGATGCCATGCGCCTTCTTTCCTACCACGCGGTGAGCCAGGTAGGCTACATGATCCTGGGTATAGCCTCAGGTACGGTAATTGGAATCGCTGGTGGATTTTTCCACATGATGAACCACGCTATCTACAAGAGTGCCCTCTTTCTTACCGGCGGAGCGGTGAGACGCCAGACCGGGGAGAGCGATCTTGAGAAGCTGGGAGGACTTGCACGGGCTATGCCCGTTACCTTCTTCTCCTTCCTTATCGCGGCTATGGCCATCTCAGGCGTGCCGCCGCTCAACGGTTTTGTGTCCAAGTGGCTTGTCTATCAGTCGTTTGTTGAACTGGGACGAACCCAGCCTTTCTTCCTTATCTTCCTGGTTGCAGGTGCGTTCGGTAGCGTGCTGACCCTTGCGTCTTTCCTCAAGCTTACCCATTCGCTCTTCCTCGGCAGGCGGCCAAAACCGCTGGAAGGGGTAAAAGAGGTATCCTTCACCGGCTGGTTCCCGCCTCTGGTGATGGCTTTGGCCTGCATCGCGTTCGGTCTCTTTGCTTTCCGCTTACCTTTACGGTATCTTGTGTCTCCTGCACTTTCGGCCTCGGTCATAGTTCCTTTAGGGCACTTTTCCCCCCTTGCGTTTGCAGCAATCATTCTCGTTATTATGTCTCTTGGTTTCCTTATCTACCTTGTCGGCGGCAGCTATAAGCCTCGTCCGCGTAAGGTCTTCTTGGGTGCCGAGGAGTTGACCGAGGAGGAGATGCACTTCTCCGGTACGCACTTCTACTCATCTATCAAAGAGGTCAAGATCTTTGGAGAGTTCTACCGCTTTGCAGAAGGAGGTTCCTTCGACCCCTTCCACTATATAGAAAGCGTTGCCCGAGCCTTAGGGAAGGCCGTGAAAGGGCTGATAGACGACTCTCTCAACGCACTCACACGGTTCATAATGTACTTTTTCAATCTGGCCGGTAAGGGCTTGAGCCGGTGGCAAACCGGGCGGTTGACGTTTTACCTGGGCTGGATATTATTGGGGATCTTGATCTTGATCCTGTTCCTGATTCGAGGAGGCGGCGGTGCTTGATCTTATCGTTTTGTTGATCTTTATGATAGCGGCTGGAATTGTGGCCGTCGAGATCAAGGACCTCCTGGCTTCGGTGATAGCGTTAGGTGCGGTGGGGTTCGCTGTAGCCATTGGGTTCATAATGCTTGCAGCGCCCGATCTGGCCATAGTTCAGATCGTGATCGAGGTCCTCTCGGTGGTCTTCTTTGTCGCCGTGATCCTTAAGACCACGCACGTGGATTCTGCAGCAGGACGGCCTTATAAGCCGGCTGACATCTTTACCTTTGTGGTATTCGGGGTGTTTGCGCTGGCCTTTGTCTACTTCGGTATCAGGCTGTTTGCAGGTCTTGCCCCTATGAGTCGGGAGCTCGGTCAGGTTGCAAGTCACTATCTAACGCAGGGTCTGGCAGAGACCGGGGCAGTGAATCGGGTAACCTCGGTGGTGCTCGACTACCGGGCGTTGGATACCCTGGGCGAGACAACGGTTCTCTTTACCGCCGTGATTGGAGTCCTTGCAGTTCTCAGGCTTGAAGGGAGAAGGAAATGAGTGGAATGACCCCGATTGTCAAGGTGGTAGTCCGCCTCGTTGGAGGATTCATCTTCCTTTACGGCTGCTACATCGTACTCTACGGGCATCTCTCGCCCGGCGGCGGGTTCGCAGGCGGGGCGATTATAGCTGCAGGCCTTATACTTTCACGGCTTGCATTCGGCACAACCGCAAAGCAGGAGAAGAGCGCCTCGATCTCCTCGTCCATCTTCGAAAGCACCGGTGGACTTCTCTTCCTTCTCGTTGGTTTGCTTGGGCTCTTTGTCGGCGGGTACTTCTTTATAAATCTCTTTCCTTCCTTCGGTACACAAGGAAGGCTTGTCTCTGCCGGTTCCATTCCCTTCTCTAACATTGCGATCGGCATCAAGGTAGCGGCGGCTATACTTTCCATCTTCCTTGTGCTGGCGTCAACCAAATACATATTCAAGGAGTGATGCGGTGATTATCCTGGTTGCTTCATTGATTCTGTTCCTTGTTGGGCTTTATGCCATAATCACCAAGCGCAACATGATAAAGATAGCGGTGGGGTTTTCGCTTATGGAGTACTCGGTAAACTTTCTGTTTGCTATTGTGGGATTTCGCCCCGGCGCCGTACCGCCCATACTCCAGGCGGTTGAGGTAGGTAAGGTTTACTCCGATCCCTTGCCTCAAGCCCTGGTGCTTACCGCTATAGTGATCGGTCTTGGCGTTACTGCTTTCATGCTCTCGTTGATATTGCGGATCTACAACCGCATCGGTTCCTTTGATCTCGAAGAGATCCAGAGGCTGAAAGGATAGCTGGCTATGGAGACATTTCCGGTTCTTTTGATTGCAATCCCCCTGGGTGGAGCCTTCCTTGTGCCCATTCTTTACAAGGCCTGGAGGCGTTTGGCAGAGATCGTCGCCGGGCTTTGCCTAGCGACCGTTCTGGCTTTGAGTATCTATCTCGCCTTCTTCCTTGTGCCTGGGAAGCCCTTGGTTTACCTGTTTGGCAACTGGCCGGTTCCTTTGGGGATCGCGTTTGCGGTTGATAAGCTCTCTTCCCTCATGCTTCTGATTGTCTCTATCCTGGCGTTCTTTTCCTATCTCTTCGCTATCCGATACATGGATCAGTTCACCGGGGCGGGGAAGTTCTACACCCTGTATCTTTTGATGCTCGTCGGGATGAACGGGGTGGTGATGACCGGCGATCTTTTCAATATGTTTGTGTTTATGGAGATCGCGGGTCTCGCTGCCTACGCGCTCGTGGCCTTCGGGACCAAGCCTAAGGAGCTGGAGGCCGGATTCAAGTACATGGTGATGGGGGAGATAGCAAGTCTGATGATCCTTCTGGCGATCGCATTAATCTACGCCGCTACCTCTACCCTCAATCTTGCCGATCTTTCCCGCGCGTTCGCTACTATGGATAAGACCCCGGGCTTTTACTTCGTGGTTATTCTCTTGATGTTCGGTTTTTCGCTTAAGGCGGGCCTTGTTCCCTTCCACTTCTGGTTACCCGATGCCTACCCCTCGGCTCCTGCTCCTGTTACCGCCGTGCTTTCAGGTGTCTTTACCAAGGCGCTGGGGGTTTATGCTATGGCGCGGATTCTCTTCAACGTATACGGCTTCTCTCGAGCCAGCTCCCCAGAGGTCTTTAATGCACTTCTAATCCTCGGACTTGTCTCGATCGTGGTGGGAGGCCTACTTGCACTCCCTCAGAAGGATTACAAGCGGCTTCTGGCCTACTCAAGCATCAGTCAGATCGGCTACATTGTGCTTGCGTTGGGTATAGGCAACGAGTTTGCACTTATAGGTGCGTTTGCGCATATCCTGAGCCACTCGCTCGGTAAGGGGCTTCTGTTTCTCACCTCAGGTTCTGTCGTCTACCGTGTTGGAGAACGCGACATAACCAAGTTTACCGGTGGGCTGGGCAAGCAGATGCCCTGGACCTCGCTTTCCTATAACCTGGGCGCTCTTTCTGTTGCCGGCATGCCTCCTTTCCTGGGCTTCTTCTCCAAGCTGTTTATTATCCTGGGTGCGGTAAAAGCGGGGTTCATCGTCCCTGCCGTCGTAGCCGGGCTCTTTGCTGTGGTTACCCTGGGCTATCTCTTGAAGATCACCAACAAGGTATTCTGGGGCAAGGAGGGTATAAAGGGGATAAAGGAATCCCCGTTCGTTATGGTCTTCGCCATGGTCTGTCTTGTTGTTCTGTTGGTGGCAGGCGGCGCGTTCTTCTTCTGGCTCAAACCCCACCTTTTGCAGCCTGCGGCCGATGTTCTGCTCAAGGGGACCGAGTATGCTGATATTGTGTTCAGGATAGGGACGGGGGGTTAGCATGCGGCGAGTGGTTTTGTTTGTCCTCAGCTATGGATTGTGGCTGCTCTTGACCTTGCCAGGAGGCGATTGGCCGGTCTATGTTGTTGGAGCGGTGTTGGCGCTTCTTGTGGCTATCTTCTTCGGTGCAGAGTTTACCCATCGGCCCCTTTCATTCCTCAACCCTCGTCGCTGGTTCTGGGGCATCATCTATATACCTGTATTCTTCTGGCACATGCTGGTGGCCAATCTTGACGTTGCGTTCCGCGTGCTTCATCCTGCCTGTCCTGTAAAACCCGGAATCGTGAAGGTGAAAACCGTGCTCAAGACAGACGTGGCCAAGGCGTTTCTTGCCAACTCCATCACCCTTACCCCTGGAACCATGACCGTTGACGTGGATGAAGATGTCCTTTACGTTCATTGGATCGATGTACTGGACGATGGGGAGGATGTCGAAGCCAACACAAAGGCAATAGTGGCGAAGTTCGAGAAGTACTTGAGGAGGATCTTCGAATGAGTGTTCTCTGGATTGTTATTCTCATTATCCTTGGGGTTGCGTCTTTCCTGTGCCTTTTCCGCATCTTCCGCGGGCCCACGATTGCCGACCGCATGGTTGGGGTTGACATCATGGGCATACTCTTCGTCGGGATAACGGCGATTACCGGTATACTTTACAATCTTTCATTCCTGGTGGATATCGCGATTGCCCTTGCCTTGATTAGTTTTGTCGGGACGCTTGCCCTGGCCAAGTACCTTGAGCGGAGGACGCTTGATGACTGAGGTAACTGTAGTTGATATAATCGGATACATCGTGATCTTTGTGGGTGTGGTTTTTGACCTTCTTGGTGCCATCGGTCTTGTCCGGTTCCCGGATGTTTACAACCGCCTGCAGTCGGCAACAAAGAGCGTTACCCTGGGCACCTTCGGGATCATGATCGGTATCCTGATCGTTGCAGGCTTTACCCCTTTGGGTATCAAGGCGCTCATCTGCGGCGTTTTTTTGCTGTTGACCGCACCCGTTTCGGCACACGCCCTTTCCCGTGGTTCCTTGCGCTTTGGAGCAAAGATGTGGAAGGGAACCGTGATTGATTCCTACGGCAAGGATAAACTGGGAGGGCCGCAGATCGAAAGCGAGGAAGGCGAAGCCAAAGAGAGTAAGGAGAAGGACGATGAAGTGGCCTAAGATTCGAGAACTGGGTGAGGCGCTGCGATCTCTCTTCTCCGCTCCTTACACCACTAAATTTCCCAAAAGGGCAACCCTGCCTCCGCCTCGGTTCCGCGGCGTTATCGTTTTCGATGAGGAGAAATGTATCGGTTGCGGGGCATGCGTTGAGGTTTGTCCTGCCAGGGCGCGTGAGCTTGAGGATGATCTTGAGAAAGGCATCAGGCACGTGGTCTATCTAAAGGATATGTGCATCTTCTGCGGTCAGTGCGTTACATATTGCCCGACAGAGGCTATTCGCCACACCGTGGACTACGATATGACCTATCTTGACAAGGAGCAATACCGGGATGAGATCGAAAAGGAACTTTTGTTCTGCGAGCGCTGCGGTGGGGTGATAACTACCCGTGAGCATCTGGAGTGGATCGCCCGACGCCTGGGGGAGCTTGCCTATGCCAACCCTACCCTGGTTCTGGCGCGTCAGAGCAGTTTGGATACGGTTGAGATGAAGCCTGAGCGTGGTGATGCCGAGCCTTACCGCAGTGACCACCAGCGGCTTTTGTGCCCTGCTTGCCGGCGCAAGGTGATCCTTAACGAGCTCTGGGGATATTAAGTAAACCCCACGCTAATGCGTTGCATTCGCGCGGGGACCCCGAACAGAAAAAAAGAGTGGTTCCATCAACGTTGTATCCGGCTCTTTCTTTAAATAGACTAGTTCATGCTGCTGCGATAACCTCTTTCATTGCGGGGGGACTTTGTAGTAAAGGAAGGAGGCGAAGCCTAAGCTTCAGCTAAGTATTCTGTCTTTGCTTTGTCAGAAGATAATGATACCCTGATTATCGATTGGGTTCGGATCTCTATGGAATCTTTTTACTTCAGTTTTGCGAGCTTTTCCTTTGCGCGCTGGATGTTGCGGGTCGCGTTCGCGTATGATGGATCGATAGCGAGCACCTGCTCCCAGTAGTAGACTGCCTGTTCGTAGTTGTTGTTGGTATAGGCCTGCACACCTTGCAGGTAGAGCTCGTCCGCGTCCTTTTTTTGAAGCCTGGATTTGATGCGCGTAAGGTAATCTTTGGCGGTGGCGTTGTCAGGGTTAACCGCGAGCAGGGCGTAGAACGAGTTCTGCGCCTGAACGTAGTACCCGCGGTTATAGTAGTCGATCCCCTGGGTTTCATAGGTGGACGCCAAGGAGGCAATCTTAGCTTGATAGAGGGTTATCTTGGCCGCGATCTCGCGATTGGACGGCGCCAGAGCCTTTAGTTGTTTGGCAAGGTTAAGGGCTTTCAGCCACCTCCCCTTGCGTTCAAGGCTTTCCATCTGCTTCATGCCTTCGGCAATCTGTTGGCCGAGCTTCTCTGAGGTCTTTTTCTTGTAGGTCTGGACGGTTCTGGACCGGGGTTGAAGCTTTTCTATCTTTTCCCATGTCTCGGCGGCATTCTTGTACTCGCCGGCTGCATACTCCTCAAGCCCTTTCTGGTATAGTGCGTTGATCTCTCCCGCGTTGCGCACCGATGAGGTTTGAGCAAGGATGGATTCTGAGAACTTGCGCTGCGCCTCTTCGGCGAGGGATCGGGCTTGGTTTGAGGTGGAGTCAATCTCTAAAGCGGCTTCCGCCTTGCTCATCGCTTCGAGATAGTCGGCTGTTCGCATAGCCGCGTTTGCTGCGGCAATCAGCGCGCGCAGCTCGGAGGCGCTCTTCTCTTCCTTAACGCGCTGGAGCCAGTTTAGCGCCTCATCGTTGGCAGGGTCCCAGATAAGGGCAACGTCAAAGGCATAAATAGCATCATCAAAGGCGCCGTCGTTGTAGAAATCTATCCCCTGGGTTGTGTAGGTCTTGCTGGTTATCCTGTTCTTCGCCCGCTTTTCGCTCTCTATGGAGGCCAGTCGCTCTTCAACCTCTTTGGTGGAGGCGATGTTGAACAGAAACGAAAATGCAATTATTCCGTTGGGCTGGATGCTGGATGTAGGTATCTGCGAATAGCTGAGATTGATTTTACAAAGGGTCAGGTCCACGGCTGTCAGCACCCCGAAACGATTATCGCTTGCCCAGCCGCCACCGAACTCGAGGGGAATCCCCAGAAGATCCTTGAAGGCGAAGAGGCCGGCGAGGTGAACGGTTCCCTGCCTGCCTTCTTCATGGAACGGCTCGCGAAGATTGAAGTTGACAAGAAAGCGGAAGAACGCTATGTTGTAATCCAGACCAACTTGAATGGCGGGCCACTCTATCTTACGGGCAGCTGCGGCAACCGAGATCTCGCCTGGGACGTCTTCAAACTTTATATCCGGTATGGATATGCCCAGAGCAAAGGTCGATTTGAGACGGCTTTCATCATGGCCAGGGTCGTAGTCCAGATATCGAATCCCCAGGCTGGCCCCGGTCTGCAGGAATCTCCATCGGTAAGCCGCTCCCAGGAGGAGGCCGCGTGCTCGGGCCTCATCCTGAAAACCGGCCAGGCCTGCGCCGAAATCTCCAAAAGGCTGGGAGTAGCCGATGAATCCTACGCTGGTATAGGAGCCAAACACCCGAGGTAGAACAGCATTGATATCATCAGGTCTGTTCTCAGGCGGTTCGAACCTGAAGCCGACAGGGTTAAAGAGAAACTTACTGTCGTTAGTGCTGGTTAGAAGGGCCGGGTTAACGTAAAGAGCCAGGGGTTGATCGGCAATGGTTACACCAGCATCGGCAAGCCCGTTGACCCTTGCCTCACCTACCGGTAACGTTATAAGGGAAAGTAGTAGGAGTAGCTGCATGAGTAGGATTATATCCCTTTGTTAGAGACTGTCAATAGCTATAAGTTTTGCAGGTAGGGACATGCGGCCTAACATTGATCACTTGGCGCACAGACTATAGGCCGTCTTTCCTCAGAAATAAATCTTCCCGAAAGGAGGGGGGGATTTCATACTGCCTCCTTAAGATGATATTCGTTGTTATAGGCGAGGTCAAGTTTCTTTCTATGGTCTGCCATAGACTTTAGGAGTCCGAAGAAGTCGAGCTCTTCAGGCACCCTGAGCAAACGTTCTGACACGCCTGTATTTGTTTGCGTTCTCAGAGGTCACCTTCGTCTTGTCCATCAAGATAGTGATACTAGCTTTTGGTATGGTTGCTGTCATAGGATAGCTTAAGGATGATGCATGTTTCTGGAAGAGGCTTCAATTTCAGATAGTTAATTCTGAGTAAACCGATATCGTTCGGGCGGATTATTTTTGAGGAAGATCGTCAGCTTGACAATTGGCCTTTTGTGTGTATTGTGCATGATTCAGCGGTAAAGGAGCAATGAAGAATGGAACAAGATATCCATCGTAGGGCAGAGGAGAGGGTAGAGAGGCGAATGGGTTTTTTTACCCACCTTGTGACATATCTTGTTGTCAACGCGGGGCTGTTTCTGGCGTGGTATTTTATCTCAGATCATGGGAAAGGATTCCCTTGGTTTCTTATCCCGCTTGGGGGCTGGGGGGTTGGAGTGATTGTGCATGCCTTGAGTGTATTCGTGTTTGGCAAGTTTCGCGAGAGGATGATCAATCGTGAGGTGCATCGCATAAAACAAAGGATAAAATGATAGGTTTGAATAAAGAAGCGCCCTGCTAGGCAGAGCGCTTTAGATTCCCCAGATCTATTTGCCCAGGATGGTGAACTCCACCCGGCGATTCTTAGCCATGTTCTCCTCGGTGTCGTTGGGTGCCACAGGCTGGCTTTCGCCGTAGCCCTTGGCCAGAAGGCGGTTGGATTCGATCGAGTGGTTCTGAATCAGATAGAGTCTTACCGCCTCTGCACGCTCCTGGGAGAGCCTCTGATTGTAGCTCGCCGAGCCGCGCGAGTCGGTGTGTCCGCCTATCTCGACCCTGATAGTGGGATTCTCCTTGAGGATCTTGGCCGCCTCGTCAAGTATAGGATAGGATTCGGGAAGGATTACGGCCTTGGCGGTCTCGAAGTTGATGCCGCGGAAGACAATCTTCATGCCCTTCTTGATCAGGTTGAAGTCCCTGCTCGTTCCCGCCGCGCCGACAATAACCGATGCGGTTTGCGGCAGGTAGTCTTCAGACGAGACCTCCACGCCGTAGGTGCCTGGTTTAACCTCTGTCTTGTACAGACCTGTTGAGGGGTCGGTTTTAACCTCGGGGATGGGAGCGTCGGTGAAGCGAATCGCAGCGGGCAGGCCTGCGTCGGTCTCACGGTCGCGAACCGCGCCGGAAAGAGTCGCCATCCTGGATTCCAGCATGAACTCTACCCGGGCAACCTTGCCGTCCATCACGGTCACGGTTTTTTTAGCGTCCTGGTATCCGTCCGCTGTGGCCTCGAGCGTGTATATGCCCGGATCAAGGGAATCGATCTTAAATCCCATCGAGCCTGCAGTTATCATGCCTGTCTCTGCACCGGAGTAGCTTAGCTTGGCCACGAGGCCTTCGTTCGTCTCTGCATCCTTGACGTTGCCTGAGATTGCGCCCATGGGTACGTACTTCTTCTCAGGCGTTGCCCAGGATATGCCGGCAGTAAAGGTTCTGTACCAGTTCTCGCGAGGGTCGTCCTCCTGTTTGAGGATAAGAAAGTCCATTCCAAGATCAAAGTTCATCCCGAAGGGAAGGGAGAGTCGGATACCGGGGGTAAGCCAGAAATCAGCATCTTGATCGCTGTCCAGAGGATAATTGGAGTAGAGTTCGGTGAAGAGAACCACATACTTTGCATCCACCTCGAGTCCTGCGCCGATTGGTATGTAGTCGGTAACGTCAGCACCATCAATATCGTCGCCTGTCATGAGATATCCGGCGTTGAGATGGATCCTTAAGGGAAGGGGCACGACATCGCCGAAGTCGGAGGTAACAAGAGCCAGAGCCCCGAGATCAAGGCCGTTGTTGTAGCCTTCGGGGAAGAACGCGTCGGAACCCACGGGAAGAAGCGTTTTCACCTGCACGCCGAGCTTGAGAACCGGTATCTTTGTATAGCTTGCCTTTGCGTTGATCTCCAGGTCCCACAGACCTGTCTCAGGGTCGGTATCGGTGTTGGGTCTGTTGTATGCCAGAGCAGGCACCACTCCCACTTCAAGGAACCCCAGAGGTGTCCAGCCGGCGCCTAACCTTGCTATGCCGTCCCAGGTGGTTATCTCGCCGTCGTTGTAGTGATAGGCGCCTACCGGATAGCCTGCCCAGTGCAGGTTGAATCCTAAAGCGCCCTTATGCATCGTGGCGGCGTTCTGGATTCTGAGCAGTCCGTTTCCGGCTGTAACCGTGGGAGCGGCTATCACGGTTGTGACCATCATTGCGATGGCCAGGGTTATGATTACGGCTTTTCTCATGATTCATCCTCCTCTGTGTGATACGGTTCGTTTTTACACCTCCGTTTTCCTCTACGTATAAGTATAGAAGCCTTTTTAGATATGTCAAGGGTTTGCCAAGGGATTCGCCCTTGGGCGTTATCGCAATTATTATTTGTGTGGGCAAAAAACACACCCCAAACGGCTGCTCCTTCTCCGTCCGGGGTCCCCAATCCGCAGATTAAAACTCGTTGCACTCGTTTTCCTCCGGTGGAACCCAATCAGGGTTTCCCTTCGGAACGCCGATTGACGCAGATGAATGTTAAAAATCCGCGAAATCCACTTTGGAGTGCAACAATCGTATTGTTGCAGCAATGACACGGTCATTGCACTCCATAGTTTCACACCCACCTCAATCCTTCCAGACGGTAGCACTTTGTCCCCCGTCAAGGGGGAGAAGATGAGACCTGGACAATAGGTAGTCGAGGAATAAACACTTGGAGCTAAATCCTCGCATTGCATTGTGCCCCATATGAGAGCGCCACCCTTCGGTCGGTCGCGATGACTAAGTTCTCTTTGCCCTCCTGCTTTTCAGGTGCGGGCTATCGCAACAGGAGGAACTTAGCCGCGTGGCTGCCGTACTGGGTGGAAAGAACCACGAGATAAAGCCCTGAAGCAACAGGTTTGCCGTTCTCAGTCAAGCCGTCCCAGAAAGCACCTATTTGCTCAAGATCAGCGGGATCGTCGTAGGTCCCGATGGCTATCTCGTCGTCAACCTCTTCAGTAGCATAAAGCGGCACAAGCGGCTTTTCTAAGACCCGTTCCCCACTTAAGGTAAAGATGCGCAGCCTGATCCTGGTAGAGGCCTTGTTGAGCCGGAACGGGAAGTATATCAAGGCTTGTGAGCCAGGATAGAAGGGATTAGGATAGGGCGGCAGAAGCTCGTTGCGTGAAAAGGTGTCTATGTCCGCAGGCAAGGGCAGTATGGCCTGGTAAGCATCAGGTATACCGTAGCCTATGGTATCGTTCGGCGAGGAGGTATTTGAAGCGCTTTGCTCGAGCAAAGAGATGATGGTATCGGGATTTCCCCGGTACTCAGGGTGAACCTCAAGCATAAGTGCGGCTATTCCTGCCACAAGAGGCGCGGCATAAGAGGTTCCGTTGCCGTAGAAGTAGTGGCTGATTGTGTCGTCTACATCGATTACGTAAACACCCGCAGCAGGAGCCACGAGCTCCGGTTTTATCCTTCCGTCGTCCGGCAAGCCAACGGCACTTCCTGTAACCCCGGCTCCATGCTCCCACCAGTTACCCAGGGTATCTACGCCGCCTACGGTAATGATTCCATAAGCGTCGCCTGGAGGTGAGATGTATGGTGCTGCGGATTCCACGTTGCCTGCCGCGTTCGTGATAAGCACACCTCGTTTTGCAGCCATGCTGGCTGCACGAGAGGCGGGTGAGGTCTTAGCGTCCAACTCATCTTGGCTGTACCAGTCGCCGTAGGCAAGGGAGGAGTTCACTATATCCACACCGTTGCGCTCGAGCCATTCAAGGCCTTCGATCCACATATCTTCCTCAACCCGCATCTCGTACGTAGACCCGTAGAGGTTCACGTGTTTTTCGGTCTTGGCAACGTAAAGCTCTGCGCCCGGAGAAGCCCCTATATAAGAACGTCCCTGATAGCCCACCGCGAGCGCCGCGGTGCGGGAACCGTGCGCTGGCTGGCTGAATCCGTTTATGTCTCTCCAGTCCTCCTCAGGATCGTAATCGGTATCCTCATCACCGCGCGAAGACCACACCACCTCCAGTTCGCCGGCATTGAATGCCAGGTAGGGTTGGTAAGAAAACTCCTGGGCCAGTATGGAGGGGGTACTCCAGGAATCCACTGCTCCAGGGCTGCTGGTCAGCAGTATATCTCCTGCGCTTTCAAAAACAGCATGAAGGCCTCCACCGGCGATGCTTAACAGATCTATACTTCCGATAACCTCAAAGACGTCAGGGTGTATGAAATCATTAGTCCAACTGCTTCCTCCGTCCAGGGTTTCAAAGGAGTGCAGCCTGAAACCGCCTGAGGCAGGATCGATCTCCGCAACCGTAAGGTAATTTCCTTCAAGATCGAATGCCACCACCTCTTCGTTTGCAGGAGATGAGATGTCGGAGAAGTTCTGGCCTTTATCCAGGCTTTGTGCAAGATGGAGTGCTCCCTTTGTAAGATCAAGCGCGGCGACTATTATGGTATCTCCCGAAACCGAGGCCTTTGGTTGATCGAGGATCCCGCCAGGGGCAAATACCTGGCTTGCTCCAAGCCATTCCACGTTATCTAGTGTCCATACTGCACGGTTCATCCGTACCTCCCCATCGTCCCTGACATAGAATAAAAGACTGGTATCATTCTGGTCGGAGATAACAAAGGGGTTGCGACAATTAGACTCCGGCAGCTTTGCAAACTCCTTAAAACTCGTATTGCTGAGCACCCCGCAGTGCAGATCACGCCGCCTATAATCGTTTGTTGAGCCGGCCTCCCAGATCACGAGCATGGTATCACTGTTTGCCTTGGTTACTATGGCGTGGGAACGGGCAATGCCCTCGGTGGAGGTGATTTTTGGCTCGGAGAGCGCAAGGACTGCATCCACCGACCCTGCACTACGATGCGCGGCATATAGGACACGGGCTGTGGTTGCGTTGAGAGCGGTGGAGTCGGCGATAAAGAAAATCCAGTCTCCATGAAGCTCAGGCTGCTGCACGATCTCGTAATTCGAAACCACAGCCTCAGAGGGACCGTTGTTCCACAGCATGATCTCATCGCCTGTGATGAAGTCGTGCTCACCGCCCAAACGAACGGTTCTAAAGACCGTGTGATCGCGCTTGAAGCCTGTGTCAAGGAACCCTATCCGCACACCCTGCCCGAATATCCCCAGGTTGTGAACCGCCGGGATGTTCAAGAGATCAAGCTGGGTGTAGGTGTTACCGTAGTGTTCAGGTTCTATCGGCTCCTTGCGCTGGATTAGATTCATGGGCAACTGGATTATCTCAACTGCAACGGGCTCGACTGAACGAACAAAGGGCATTGCCTGCAGACTTTCCAAGCGCATGGAGTCCGTTTCAACACTGACTGCGTTAAGCCAGCGCGAGCGGGCGCGGATGCGCGCACCTGAGAGCTCAATCAAACGCAGATAGCGTGGATGAAGAGGAATATCCCCGAACCCCGCTTTAGAGGCCAACTTTGAAGCCTGGCGTCGCTCTGCGGTAAAACGATGAACACGCATCACATCAGGTGAGCGCCCCTCACCCTTGTTTGCCAGGTATATCCAGTAGGGGCTTTGTGCAAAAGCGGTTGATGCGAAAAGCAGAAGAGAGGAGAAGACGAGCACTCCTCTTCTCCTCAACAATTTAATATCCAATGCTATGTCCTAGAAGCCGTATCCTACCCCTACCGCGACTGCGATAACGACGATGATGATGATAAACAGCACCCATATCCCCAGGCCGATCAGGGCAAGGATCAGACAGATGTGCCCGACCCTTTTTGCCCGCTCGGAAAGCGAACCGGACTTGAGGATAATCGCGTAGATAATCCCTATGATAGGGCTCAGGAATGATCCCACGTAGAGACCGAGAAGGTTCATGAGGTAAAGGATGTCTATTGTTGCCTCAAAGCGAACCCGTTTCTTTTCTTCAAGGGTCAGCGGTTGTTCCACGTTGCCTCCTTTCAGGGGAGCCTGAGGCCCCCTGATTTATTAGCAGATTGTCGCCATACCCGGCATAGGAATCGAACCTATAACCTACGGATTAAGAATCCGCCGCTCTGCCTGATTGAGCTAGCCGGGCGCATACACGCTGAATTCTACACCGCTTGGAATGCTTGTCAACATCAGCAGATGGGAGACAGCCAGGGAAAAGGCCAAGCGTCAGCTTGGCGACGTAATTTGGTTAACTCTTGACATGAAGCGTAAAAGGAGTATAGTAAAATTATATCAAGAGTTGTTGATGACAAGAGCACTTGTTTGGATTTGGCTGCGTGTCAAGATAATATTGGCTTATGTGGCGATGTTAGCTTTACTGGCTATTGCGGGGTGTGCAGTTATTTGGCACCAGTGGTGGCTTCTTCCTTTTTGTGTGATTATAATGGGAGGGATTATATTACTAATAATTGCATTCCCTGAAAGACTTAAAATGTTTAACATTAGCAAAGCTGGGCTTCAGGCTGAATTTTTTGAAGCCCCGGAGATTAGAGAAATAGGAGTCCTATCTACTACTAGGGAGGCTATTGAATTTTTGGATAAAGTGGGGGTAAAGAATTGCAGTTTGTGTGGTGAAAAGATTGATCCGGTGGGGCCTTTCCTTACTATTCCAGAATCAGAGGGGCAAAGAGTAATTTGCTTAAATTGCCTCCGGAAAATAAAGATGGACGGATCGGTTTTTGAAGGAGTTGAGTAATATGGTTGCTATAACAATCGCGTTATCGATTTTACTCTTGCTGGCAATGGTAGTAATTGGTTTCTTAATTAGAATGCAAAGAGATCCACATTTCCGGGGTCAAATCAGACTAAAATTCCTCCGCCAGGTGAGCAAAGCCCGACCGGAACGCCGAGTTGAATTTATAGTAGAGGATCTAAAAATGTCCATAAATGACTTTATATACGACTCCGGACTCGCAGGAATAGGTCGGGATCTTGTAGAATTGAAACTGGTAAGTCCAGAAAAGGCTAAAGTTTTACTTGATGATAATAAAATTGTTATAAAGATGGCAGATCAACATGATTCGTGGGAAAACTTGGTAACGGCCGTCTTGGCCTATACTCAAAAAGGTGTCATTCCCGAATCTAAACCTTACTTAGGGGAGGAACTCTCAAAAGCTATGGATCATACTTTGGCAGAGTTGATTATAGCTAGAAAAGTAGACCCAGAGTTAGCGGCAAGGTTTTATAGAGAAATATTGATACCCGTCTTTAAGAATTATGATAACATTAAAGAGCTCAGAAAAAAAATGATCAAATTGGATTTTGTAGGAATCTTTACGCGAATTATGATTAGAGAATTTTCATATTTGAGTATAAGGCAATGGGAAGGACTTACTGGGAAAGAAATGAACCAAGAATGTAAGAGATTTCTTGACTTTCTATATAGGGTGGCCATGAGAGAACGAGGAGAGGAGATTGAGATGGGATTTCAGGGAAATCTAATGAATATATTTATACTCCTTATTGCTAAACCAGAGAAGTTTAGAAGGGAAGGTGCAAGCCCGTATATAAGAGCTGTTAAAGTGGCGATAAGCCAGGGCTTCGATTACATATATATACTCGCTGGTAAAGAAAACATTGATTACGCAAAATACGTAGCGCAGAGGGCGCAGAGGGCAAATTTAGTGATGGTTGAAATAGAACAAGAGTTTAAGACACCAAGGAAGGTTGAAGGGAGATATATTGAAGGCCCTCCAGCCATTTGTATAGTTACGAAAGTCTACAAACGCACTCCGAAGGAAATGAAAGAAACAAGCGCGTTGATTCGGAAAGGGGAAACAATAACCCCTTAGCCCCGCCGGGGGAGGAGGTTGAAGGAACCACAGATTACTTCCGTCGCAAAGCGTACGCGGATTAGAACTCCCTGCGGTCGTTCTCCTTCGGTGACGCGGATTTAGATCCACTCACACTTTGTCCCACTCACTCGACACTAGACGGCAAGTGCAAGCTGGGGCACTAGACCCCGGCAAGAGGAGAAAATTACCCCGAAGATCCTTGACATTCTTCAGTAACCGTGTAGAATTCGCGTCAATGGATCAACTAAAAGGGTTGGTGAGCGAAAACGCTTATACCATCCTTAACGAAGTTGAAGAAAAGAGGGCGTCTCTCATAGCGGCCCTTCAGGAGCTTCAGGTGCGCTACCGGTATCTGCCCGAAGCGGCCATGCGCCAGGTCGCGGCCAGATTGCGCATACCTGTAGCTCAGGTCTATCATGTGGCTACGTTCTATTCCGCGTTCTCATTAAAACCCAAAGGTAAGCACATAATTAATGTCTGTCTGGGAACAGCGTGTCACGTTAAGGGAGCTAGCCTGATTATGGATCGGTTCAAGCGCGATCTTGGTGTTGAGCAGGACGAGACAACTCGAGACGGCCAGTTCACCCTGCAGGGAGTGCGATGCGTCGGATGCTGTTCCATCGCACCTGCGGTGATGATCGACGAGGAGACCCACGCCCACGTACGACAGGATAAGGTGCCGGAGATCATCAAGAAGTATCGGCCCTCCTCACCCGTAACACCCGTAAGACACCCACCAGAGCCCTCGCCCTCCTCCCAAACCTCCGGGAAGCCTGGTAAATGATAAAATCATTAGCCGACTTGGAAAAGGTAGCGTCCGAGGGTGAGCGCAGGATACATCCGCCGCATCTTAAAGTGATGGTTGGTGCTGCCACCTGCGGCATCGCATCAGGAGCCAAGGATGTCATCCATGCAGTCGAAGAGACCTTAAAACAGTTCGGCAACGGAGCCGCGTCGGCCCGAACCGGCTGTATCGGAATGTGCTATGAGGAGCCGCTTATGGATATCCTCAAACCGGGCTGGCCCAGGATAACTTACTCGCACGTGAAACCGGAGCAGGTCGCCGAGATTCTTTCTGCAGTCAAGGAAGGCAAGGTCGTCAAAGAGGGGCTCTTAGGAAAGATAGAAGAGATTGAAGATTACACCCGTAACACCCGCTACCGCTATCCCCTGGAGAATGTTCCGCCCGAAATTGCGGCTGTGGAGAATCTGTTTGGGCTGGAATTTACCGCCAAGCAGCAACATATCGCGATGCGCAACTGCGGGATCATCGACCCTGAATCCATTGAGGAGTATATTGCGCGGGGCGGATACCGCGGCCTTTACAGAGTCCTTACCGAGATGAAGCCGGACGAGGTTATTGATATGGTGGATGCCTCCGGTCTGCGTGGCCGCGGGGGCGGCGGATTCGGAACCGGCCGCAAGTGGCGCTACTGCAAGGCCGCAGAAGGCTACCGCTACGTTATCTGCAACGCGGACGAGGGCGACCCTGGCGCATACATGGATCGCTCGCTTCTCGAAGGCGATCCGCATTCCATCCTTGAAGGGATGCTCATCGGAGCCTTTGCCATAGGTTCACAGCAGGGCTATGTATACGTCCGCGCCGAGTACCCCTTGGCAGTAAAGCGGCTCGAGAAGGCGATAGATGACGCACGTGTGCACGGTCTTTTGGGATCTGACATCTTCGGTACCGGGTTCAACTTCGATCTCAGAATCGTGAAGGGCGGGGGTGCGTTCGTGTGCGGCGAATCCACGGCACTTATGGCGTCAATCGAGGGCAAGCCGGGCGAACCCCGCGCCAAGTACGTCCACACCGTCGAAAAAGGTTTATGGAACCAACCCACCACACTCAACAACGTGGAGACCTGGGCCAACGTTCCAGTAATCGCGGTGCGGGGCGCGGAGTGGTTTGCCTCGATCGGCAATCCGGAGTCTACCGGAACCAAGATCTTCTCCCTGGTGGGCAAGGTGAACCGCGCGGGTCTCGTGGAAGTTCCCATGGGAATTACACTCAGGGAAATCATCTACGACATCGGCGGCGGGATACCCGAGGGCAAAAAGTTCAAGGCGGTGCAGACCGGTGGGCCTTCCGGAGGCTGTATCCCCGCGAATCTCTTGGACCTTGAAGTAGACTTCGACAGGCTGTGGGAGGCAGGCTCGATGATGGGCTCGGGCGGCATGATCGTTATGGACTCCGAGACCTGCATGGTGGACGTGGCCAAGTTCTTCACCGAGTTCTTGAAGGATGAAAGCTGCGGCAAGTGCGTGCCATGCAGGGAAGGTTTATCTCAAACCCACGAGATTTTGAAACGTATCACTGAGGGCGAGGGACAGGAATCGGACCTTGATCTCCTGGAAGAGCTGGGTAAGGCGATGCAAGATTCGTCTTTGTGTGCCTTAGGCGGCTCGGCACCAAACCCAGTGCTTTCCACCTTGCGTTTCTTCCGCGACGAGTACCTTGAACACATTAAGAATAAGCGCTGCCCTGCCGGGGTGTGCACCGCGCTTATCAACTTCGAGATCAACGAAAACTGCACCGGATGCACCTTATGCGTCCGCAACTGCCCGGTTGACGCGATTACAGGCGAACGCAAACAAGTCCACGTGATAGATCAGGATGCCTGCATCAAATGCGGCGTTTGTCTTGACGTGTGTAAATTCGACGCGGTGACCCGTAACACCCGTAACACACACTCCGGGGGGAAGTCACAATGAACCACGCCCGTAACACACCTTTTGGACTGTCCGTATATGTTTTAGATCGTCTGGATAATGCTGGAATCTGTAATGATGGAGAGATAGTGTTGTGAGTCACGCAGACTGGGAAGGTCAGGCCAAATTTACCATAGACGGCAGGGAAGTGGTTGGTTATAAAGGAGAGACAATCCTCGAGGTGGCCCGGCGTGAGGGGTTTGATATCCCCACTCTCTGTTATCACGAAGCGCTTGAACCTTACGCTGCCTGCCGGTTATGTCTTGTGGAGGTTACAACAGGACGCCGCACAAAGCTAGTAACTTCTTGTATTTATGAAGTTGCTCCCGATATCGAGGTCAAAACCTCGACCGAGCGGGTGATCCGCAACCGCAAGGCGGTGCTTGAGCTTCTTCTTGCCCGTGCTCCTGACGCTTCGCTTATCCAGAAACTGGCCCGTGAATATGGTATCGAGAAATCCCGCTATCCCCTGGTCTTAAACGATAAGTGCATACTCTGCGGGCTTTGCGTGCGTGCCTGCCATGAGATCATCGGTGCTTCAGCCATCGGGTTCATAGATCGCGGCACCGAGCGCCACGTGGGTCCGCCCATCGAGCGGCTTTCCGAACGCTGTATCGGCTGCGGCACCTGCGTCTACATCTGTCCTACGGCGGCGATAACCCTCAAGGACGTTTCCAAGCCCATGCCTGGTGTCCATAAACATCCATACGATTACGAGGCTCCCGACTGTTCGATCTGCGGAGAAATGAATCTGGAATCAGAGTCGAAAGTGGGGGAGAAGTGATGACCCGTAACACACCTCTCCATGTAGTGCGACCCTTTAAGTTCGCTCAAACCTCAACAATAATAATAGAGGGTGACCCCCACCTTAGTCCTCCCCCGTCAAGGGGGAGGTGATGGAAAAGGTTAAAATTTTCTTGTGCCAAGGGTGCGAAATCTCCCAAAAGATTGACCTTGAGAAGTTAAAGAAACACTTTAACTCTCTCGCACAAGTCCAATCAGTAGAGACACTTGCCCAACTAGGCGACGGCGCGGCCCGTGAGCATCTCAATGGTGTCGAAGGAGCCCTCCTCTTCGGCGCGTGCGACGAGAGAACCCACGGGAGCATCTTCAAATTCCTGGCCGGAGGTAATCCCTACCAGCTCGTAAACCTGCGCGAGCGCTGCGCCTGGGTTCATGATAACAAGTCCGAAGCTACACTTAAGGCCCAAAGACTCCTTTCTATGGGGTTGGCAGAGCTCGTAACCAGAGAGCATCTTACCGAATGGGATCTCGACCTCTTGGAACGTGTACTAATCATCGGTGCCGGTCCTGCCGGGCTGGCGTGTTCGCGTGCTTTAGCTGAGCAAGGTATAGACGTTGTTCTTATTGAAAAATCCAATCGCTTAGGCGGAACCCTGCGCAGAACCCGCACGGTCTGGCCCTCTGGCGAGGATTCCGAAAAGCTTTTGCATCGACTTTACGATGGGTTACAGGACAAACTTCACGTAACGGTTTATCAGGAAACAGAGCTTGTAAACCTTGAAGAATCGCTGCACGGCTACGAAGTAAAGCTTTCCAATGATGCCGAAGAGGAGGTGGGAGCGATTGTTGTTGCCACCGGCGTGCGTGAGGTCGGAGGCAATCTTTTCGAGTTCGAGTACCGGTGGCGCGATAGGGGTAAGTTCCGCGGTCCGCTGGCGTTCGAGGTCAAGGAAGGGGTACATCCGTTCCTTCTGGAAACCGCTTTTTGGGATGCGGTGATGCTGCGGCACGAAAAGCCGGAGGAGCGAATCGTTTTCTTTATGCCTGAATCTGTGGTTCTTCCCGAAGGGTTCAAGGAGGGTGCGGAAAAACATAACATCGAAATCATCAGAGGGAGTATCCCAGGTGGTGTTACGGGTGTTACGGGTGTTACGGGTGTTATGTCCTTGCGACCTGAGTGCAAGCTCCGAGTAATAGTGAAAATGCCCCGTAGGGGTACGGGTGTTACGGGTGTTACGGGTTGGAAGGGTGCGCACGTGAAGCTGGGAAAACTGGTGGGCAACCTTTCTGAGAATCTCGCACAAGCCCTCAGGATTCCACAGGATACGAACGGTTACCTTGCCCAGCGCCGCTACCGGATACGACCCCGGGACGTGGTGCATCCTGGTATCTTCGTTGTGGGCGGTGCGCACACGCCTATGCCCATGGAGGAAACCATAAACCACGCGTTCGTTGTGGCCGCCCGTATCAAGGCGTTATTCGATACGAAACCCAAGCGACTGCCTGGTGCACAAATCGATGAAGAAGTCTGCATCGGATGCGGCTACTGTGCCGCAGTATGTCCTTACGGAGCGCCTATCTTAGAGCGGACCGATACCGGTCATAAAGCGCGTATGTCGCCAAGATTCTGCACGTTATGTGGTTTGTGCATCGCCGGATGCCCGGTGTTCGCCATCTCTGATCCAGTCAAGTCCAGAGATACTATTAAAGCTCAGATACGAGCTTGGGGTGAGACATCATGAAGCCCGTAACACACACAACTCATCCCCAATCAGCAAGTTCTGGAGAATCTGAGCATGTTCCTAAGATATTAGGCTTCACCTGCGACTGGGCCGGGTTTGCGCTTGATTACGCCGGTATGCAGCGTATGTCCTACCCTGCCGACATCGCCTTTATCAATTTGCGCTGCTCTGCCAGGTTCGACCTTGCAGATGGGGTCCAGGCGCTGACAAAGGGTGCCGATGGCCTGTTCTTCGCCCTGTGTCCTCTGGGTGACTGCCACTACGAACCAGGCAACCATCATGCCCTGGCCCGTATCAACCATCTTGCCGATTTATTGGAGATCGCCGGTCTGCGCCGTGACCGCGTCGCCTTCTATCATGCCGATACAACCTACGCGTTCGGGCTTGCCCAGGCTATCAACGGGTTTGAGGAAAAGTTAAAGGAATTTGGAACATTATCGTCTCAAGCACTTGGCAGGCCGGAGCTTGTGTTACGGGTCGCCGCAATGAAACGTGTATGCACGTCTGAGCCGGTGCGCTGGCTTCTTTCCAAGGAGCTGGAGCTTGTGCGCAAGGGCAACGTGTTCGATGAGAAGCTCGATCCGCAAGACTACGATACAATGATTAAGCATATACTTCGAGAGGAGTACGAGAAGGGGCTGATTCTGGAAAATCTTAAAGAGCCTTGTTCCGCAGTTGACGTTGCTGAGGCAACAGGAATCCCAGCCCACCGGGTGTTCGAGTTGATCGTTGAGCTTGAGCGCGAAACCAGGGCACGTCTCGATAAGATAAGAAAAGAGCGTCCCTTGTACGTGGAGGTAGTAGATGGGTAGGAGGTTGTCCGAAATGTCGAATAAACCGCAGATGACGCAGATTAGCGCAGATTTACATATAAAGGTAGGGGCACGGCATGCCCTATGAGCGGCACGAATCGCTCAAGGGGCAGGCTCTGCCGTGCCCCTACGGTATCATTAATCAACGTAGTGCGGAGCTTTAGCTCCGCTGCGAGACTAAAGTCTCGCGCTACATGCTGCGGCGTTTCTTGAACATGGAGGTCATAGATGGGTAAAGGTGCTACATTAGTGATCGGCGGCGGAATAGCAGGCATCCAGGCCGCGCTCGACCTGGCCGACGGCGGCATAAAGGCCTATCTTGTGGATTCAAAACCCACCATCGGCGGGGTCATGGCCCAGCTGGACAAAACCTTTCCAACCAACGACTGTTCCATGTGCATCCTCTCACCAAAGCTGGTGGATACCGGTCGTCATCTCAACATCAACATCATCACCAACACCGAACTGGTCGCCCTTGACGGCAAAGCCGGGAATTTCATAGCCAAGCTGCGCAAGCACGCGCGTTACATCGATATCGAAGCCTGCACCGCCTGTAATCTTTGCGCTGTGCACTGTCCGGTATCTGCCATAGACTCCTACAACGAGGGACTCTCCGAGCGCCGCGCCGCCTACATCAGCTATCCTCAGGCCGTGCCCCTGGCGTATGCCATTGACAAGGATAAGTGCATTGGCTGCGGGCTTTGTGCCAATATCTGTCCGCCCGACGCGGTGCGGTATAATGATAAAGATAATGAGACCGAGATCGAAGTCGGCGCGGTGCTTCTTGCTCCCGGATTCGATGAGTTCGATGCCAAACGGTTAAGCGAATACGGCTACGGACGCTACCCGAACGTTCTTACAAGCATCGAGTTTGAACGATTTATGTCCTCATCCGGTCCAACTGCCGGGCATATCCTGCGACCTTCGGACGGCAAGGAGGTCGGAAAAGTCGCCTGGATCCAGTGTGTGGGCAGCCGCGACAGGCATATCAACCGGCCCTACTGCTCGTCTGTCTGCTGCATGTACGCCACCAAGGAGGCGATTATCGCCGCAGAGCACGCGCCCCAGATGCAGAAAACCATCTTCTACATGGATATCCGTGCCTACGGCAAGGATTTTGACAAGTATATCGAACGCGCCCAGGAGCAGTTTGGCGTCCGCTACGTTCGGGGAAGGGTGGCCAAGATGGTAGAAGATCCTGTAACCAAAGAAGTCTCTTTAACTTACGAGACCGATGACGGTAAACTTGCTACCGAAACCTTCGATCTGGTGGTGCTCTCCGTGGGGTTAGAACCCCCTCGGTCTTCACCTCAATTTGCTAGTGCGTTAGGTATAGAGCTTGATGAGCAGGGTTTCGTGAAAACCTCCACCTTTGCGCCCATGCTTACTACCCGCTACGGGGTATTCGTCGCAGGTGCGGCTTCGGCACCCAAGGATATCCCGGAGAGCGTGGCTCAGGCATCGGGTGCTGTTGGTATGGTGCAGGGGCTTTTAGGAGAAGCGCGCAACACCGAGGTCAAGGCCAAGGACCTGCCTCTTGAGCGCGACGTCTTCACCGAGCCGCCACGCATCGGTGTGTTTGTCTGCCACTGCGGCATCAACATTGGCTTGGTGGTCAACGTGCCTGAGGTTGTAGAATACGCAAAGACCCTGCCCAACGTGGTGTTTGCCACCGAAAACCTCTACACCTGCTCCTCGGACACCCAGGAGAAGATCAAAGAAATTATCAATAACTTCCGTCTAAACCGCGTGGTTGTCTCTGCTTGCACGCCGAGGACGCACGAGCCGCTGTTTCAGTCCACCATCCGCGAAGCCGGACTGAACAAGTATCTGTTTGAGATGGCGAACATCCGCGATCAGGACTCCTGGGTGCACATGCACGAGCCGGAAAAAGCTACAGCCAAGGCCAAGGACCTGGTGCGCATGGCGGTGGCCAAGGCAGCGAGACTTAAGGCGCTTCCCAATATCGAACTTCCCGTTACCAAGCGCGCGTTGGTGATCGGCGGGGGAGTGGCAGGCATGACTGCGGCAAAAACCATCTCACAGGCAGGATTTGAGACGGTTCTCATCGAAAAATCCGACCAGCTGGGCGGAAATCTGACTCATTTGACCAAGACCCTTTGGGGTGAAGACGCTCAGGTTTTCCTTGCCGAACTTATTGCACAAGTCGAGGAAGATTCCAATATCACTGTATACAAGGACACCGAAGTTCAGTCTGTAGAAGGATTTGTAGGAAGCTTCAAAACGACCCTGTCCAACGGTGAAGTGATCGAGCACGGCGCGACCATCATCGCCACCGGAGCGGTTGAATACCAACCCAAACCTGATGAATATTTGTCTGGCGATCCGCTGATCATCACCCAGCGGGAGTTGGAGGAATCCCTGCACAAAGGTAACTTCAACGCCAAAACCGTGGTGATGATCCAGTGCGTTGGCTCGCGCAATGACGAGCATCCTTACTGCTCTCGTGTGTGCTGCACCGAGGCCGTGAAGAACGCCTTGACCATAAAAGAAACCTCGCCTGATACCGAGGTCATCATCATGTTTCGGGACCTGCGAACCTACGGACTTAAAGAGCTTGCGTACGAAGAGGCGCGGCAGAAGGGTGTGTTATTCATGAGATTTGACCAGGAAAAAGAGCCCCAAATAGTGGACAAAAACGGGACAATAACTGTACGAATAATGGACGAACTCATCGGACGTGAAGTAGAATTCTCCCCAGATATCGTAGCCCTCTCCACCGGCATCGTGGCCGAAGCCGATTCCAATAAAGTCCTGGCCCAGCACTACAAGGTGCCTCTCAACGAGGACGGATTCTTCCTCGAGGCGCACATGAAGCTCCGCCCTGTAGATTTCGCCACCGACGGTGTCTACCTTTGTGGTCTGGCCCACGCGCCCAAGTTCACCGATGAGGCGATCGCGCAGGCTGCGGCAACTGCCGCAAGAGCGGTACTTATCCTCAATAAAGACCACATCGAGGCCGAGGGCAAGATAGCCCTGACCAACGAGCGAACCTGCATCGGCTGCGGCTACTGCGTGGAGGTCTGTCCGTACGGAGCAATCGAACTGGCAGAGAAGCGTGTTCTCGGTATTGAAAAGAAGGTCGCTGCGGTAAATGCCGCTTTGTGCAAGGGCTGCGGCGGATGCGCCGCCTCCTGCAGGTCAAACTCCATTGACCTTGCCGGATTCACCAACCAGGACCTGGTGTCCGCCTTCGAGCAGCTGATGTGGGAAGAGGACGATATAATCGGGTGCTGTGGAGTATAGGATATTTGAGATGGTAAGATTTTTCATTCCACCCCCTCTTACCTCTCCTTACGGAGAGGCGTTCTCCCCCATCAAGGGGGAGATATTGGGGCGGTTGGCTTTTAGTTCAAGGACTAAAAGCTTCCTTAATTTCACCCCTCCCTCGACGGGACAGCGTGCCCCTGTCGGGCAGGGGATAAGGGGGAGGGTGAAGAGCTACACTTCGGAAAGGAGAGTCGATAATGGATAAAAAACCCCGTATCTTAGTGTTTTGTGCAATGCTTTTGCTTATCTCAGGATGCAAATCCGAGGGGCAGAGTACGCTGAAGTGGAAGTACAAAACTGATGGTCCGATTATGTCTTCATCTGCAATTGGACATGACGGCACAGTATACATCACCTCAATGGACAGTTGTTTGTATGCCTTTAGTCCGGAAGGGGACCTCAAGTGGAAATATCAGACTAGCGGCAAAATTTACGCTTCACCTTCCATAGGAGCTGATGGTACGGTATACATCTCATCATGGGATGCTTATACTTATGCTATTACTCCTGATGGCGAACTGAAATGGGAATATGAGACCCAGTCCGTATCATCACCTGCGATTGCTAATGATAGAACACTATTAGTTGCGAATATCCATGCTTATCTTTTTGCTATCACGCCAGAAGGAAAGCTGAAGTGGAAATCTTCCCTGGATACTAGTTTGAATATTTTCCCTCCTGTTATAGCGGCAGGTGGTGCGGTGTATTCGGGGGGATCTAATAAAGTATACGCCCATGATTCTCTGGGTAATTTTAAGTGGAGTTTTGAGGTTCCTGATACGTGCCCTACTACTACTGCACCCTTGGCGATAGATAGTGAAGGCAACATATGTTTTTGTACGAATGTGGGTGGTTTTCACGTTCTTACGCCTCAAGGAGAACATAAAGCCCAGCTTGACGTTCAACATGTTTTTACGAACGAGTTGGCGTTTCCTGTGATAGGTTCGGATGGAACAATATATGTGAATTCTGATGGCTGCCTCTGGGCGATTAATCCAACGGGAAATTTGAAATGGCGATATATAATCGATAGCACTTTAAGAGTTTTTTCTCCTGCATCTCCTGCAGTAGGTTCAGATGGTACAATTTATATCGGAACTAAGGATCGAGGGTTAATTGCATTAAATGCCGATGGTTCTCTGAGATGGGAAGCAGATATTGATAGTGAAATTTTCAGTTCGCCAGCGATAGGCTCAGATGGGACCGTATACGTTGGGTCACTGGATAGCTGTTTTTACGCAATTCACTCCGATTCCAAAGGCCTTGCAGATAGCCCGTGGCCTAAGTTCCAACACGATAATCAGAACACGGGTCGGGCAGGCGGAGGAAATTGATTATGAATGGACGACACCATCAGTTACTGAAAGGTAAGTTGAGGATTCTCAGCACCTTACTTTTCAGCGTGGTTTTACTTCTCTCCACTCAATGCAAAACCGAGGGGCCGGGTACGCTGAAGTGGAAGTACAAGACCGGGGGCCCGATAAGGTCTTCTCCGGCAATCGGACATGACGGAACGGTATACGTCACCTCAATGGACAGTTGTCTGTATGCCTTTAGTCCTGAAGGGAACCTCAAGTGGAGTTTTAAGACTGACGGGCAAATAGTCGCTTCACCTACCATAGGGGCTGATGGAACGGTATATATCAACCCGTGGGACGGTTATACCTATGCGATTTCACCCGAAGGCAAGCTGAAATGGAAATGTGAGACCTACTATACACTATCATCACCTGCGATTGATCATGATGGAACTGTATATGTTGCGGCTACCGGTGGTCGTCTCTATGCAATCACACCTGAAGGAGAGCTGAAGTGGGAATCATCACAAATTAAAGGTTGGATGACAATGTTTCCTCCAGCGATAGGGTTAGATGGCACGTTATATGTCAGTATTAGTAACATGATTTATGCAGTAGATACACTAGGTAATCTTAAATGGAGCTTTGAAGTTCCTGGTATGTGGTCCACTACCACCATTTCTTCCATGGCGATAGATGGTGAAGGCAACATATGTTTTTGTACGGAAGGGGGTAGTTTTTATGTGTTTACTCCCCAGGGGGAGCTTAAGTTTAAGCTTGACATTTTACAATATGTTGTTTGGACATCTGAGTGGACTTCGCCAGCAATAGATACTGACGGTACACTATATTTAGGAGGGAACCATTTCAGCGTTCTGAACTCGGACTACACAGAAAAATGGAGACTTGACGAAGAAATTGGTTACGGTAATGTTGAAACAACTCCAACCATAGGCTCGGATGGGACCATATACTTCGGGGTGAACGACTGGGTGGGTAGGAAATTAAGTAACATGCAGCTGGTAGGTTACCTTTACGCTTTTACGCCTGAAGGCGAACGCAAGTGGAGATATAAAATCGGCGGCGAGATAAAATCATCGCCAGCGATAGGCTCAGATGGGACCGTATACGTTGGGTCACTGGATAGCTGTTTTTACGCGGTTCACAGCGATTCAAAAGGGCTGGTCTCAAGCCCCTGGCCTAAGTTCCAACACGACAACCAGAACACGGGTCGGGCAGGCGGAGGAAATTGAATATGAACGATGATCCGAAAATCCTGGCTTTCTTATGCAACTGGTGCTCCTATGCCGGTGCTGACCTGGCAGGGACCTCGCGTATCCAGTATCCTACGACACTGCGTGTCTTACGCGTGCCCTGCTCGGCACGGGTGAACCCCCAGTTTATCCTTAAAGCGCTTCAGGAAGGCGCTGACGGGGTGCTGGTGTCCGGATGTCATCCCGGGGACTGTCACTACCTTGAAGGCAACTACTACGCCCGCCGCAAGTTCGCAACGATGCTCGACTTGCTCGAATACGTGGGTCTGGAAAAAGGCCGGGTTCGCTTCTCCTGGGTCTCTGCCGCCGAGGGCGGTAAGTTCGCCGAGGTGGTCAAGGAAGTAACCGACGGAGTCAAGCAGGTTAAGGATACTAGTCAGTTTTTGAAGAAAAGGGATTGGCCAAGTGAATGAGAGCGTGAGTTCAATTCTAGATAACATGAATGAAGTTGACTATGCTGAAACTATTATTATGTTAAAGCTGTTGAATCTGGGTTGCCAGTTGTACCTTCCTTATGGAGAAGTGAGGCCGCGTACATGGATTATTAAACGTAACGTTAAAGGGAAATCTGAATATCTGGAGATAGAATTAGTGGTGCGGCCCAGGTTCCACGGTAAGGCACACGTCAGGAGGGGGCACAGCATAGGAGCATTGACCTTGAAGTCGTATACCACTCGTGAAAACTATTATTACCTCTTTTTCATTGAAGAAGCTTTTAGACCTGAGGAAGAGCGTGAGATTCATGGAGGAACCTACTGGGTAATCCCCTCGAAGGTTCTTGAGACACTCGAATGCTTTATTTACAACCCTCCTAAACGACAAGTAACCAGAGATGGGATAGTTAAGAGAATGGGAGGGAACTGGAAGATCAAGCTGGCGCATCGTGAAAAACGCTTTGCACGTCTCAGAAAAACGAAGAAGAAACAGGTAAAGGTATACAAGAGCTTTTTGATTCCCGATCCCGGTTTGCAGAGATTTGAAGGGTTGAGCTTCTTTGAAAAATGGAATCGGGGTGATGTCTAAATCTCTCACTAATTCCATCCGCGAGGAAGCGCGCAAGATATTGCAAGAAGGCAAGGTAGATTTCGTAATCGGCTACGGCCAGGGTGATAACTCCATGCGCACCCAGCCGGTGTTCATCGACAAGGTCGAGGATATCGATAAACTCGTGTGGCCGTCGTTCGGTCTCATAAATCTCGCAAATTATCTCTTAAGATATCGTACTACCCGTAACACCCCGCACAAGATAGGCATAGTGGCCAAGGGTTGCGACTCCCGTTCGATCGTGGCCTTACTCAAGGAAAATCAAATAGATAGGGACCGGCTCTTCATCATCGGGGTTAACTGTCCGGGAATGCTGTCAAGGCAGGTGGCAAGGGAAAAGGCGGGAGAAATTGTTGCCGCTTCATCCAATGGTGATAAGTGGTCTTTTGAGACCACCGAGGGAACCAAAGAAATCTCCTGTTTCGACCTAATGCCCTCCAACTGCGTGGCTTGCAGACATCATGCCCCGGTTATCTCCGATGTAGTAGTCGGGGATTCAATCAAAGAACCGGACGTCGAAGACGACGGCTACGACTCGATCCGCGAATTCGAGAACAAACCTGCCCCGGAACGTTACCAGTACCTGATGTCTGAGATGTCAGCTTGCATCCGGTGCTACGCGTGCCGGCAGGCGTGTCCTACCTGCAACTGCGACGAGTGCTTTGTAGACATCACCCAGCCAAAGTGGGTGGACAAGGGGTTGGAGCCCACAGATCTCGCAATATGGCAGCTTATACGAACCTATCACCAGGCCGGGCGGTGCGTAGACTGCGGTGCGTGCGAGGAGGCGTGTCCTATGGGAGTGAAATTGTTATGGCTGACCCGGAAGATGAACCTTGTGGTGCGCGAGCGTTTCGGGTTCGAGGCAGGCGTTGACCCCGAGGCACTGCCGCCACTGGCTACATACAAGAAGGAAGACCCCCAGGAGTTTATCTTATGAAGAAAGTTCCCGTCCTCAAAACCCTCTACGACCATCTTTCCAAGGATCGGCAGATCGTGGGTCTCACCAAAGAGGATAACCGATACTTCTACCGGGCCTTAGACTCGTTCGATCAATGGCAGTCCAACGTTCTTCTGGGTAACTTCTCGCCCAAAGAGGTCTTCTTTCCGCAAGACGAGGTGCTGTTTTACTTCAAGGCCCAGAAGACGATTCTTCCCAAGGATGAGGTCAAACCCAACGTTCTGTGGGGTGTGCGTCCCTGCGACATTGCCGGAATCGGTGAACTGGAGCGGATGTTCAACCAGGTGGGGGAGGAGGGCTATAAGGATCCCTACTTTATGCAGCGGTTTGAGCGAACGTTAATCGTAGGTCTCGCGTGCTCCGAACCGTGGCCTTCATGCTTCTGCACCTCGGTGGAGGGTTCTCCTTACAAGTCCGAGGGCGCGGACATCTTCATCTATCCTACGGAGGATGGGTATCTTATAGAGACGCCATCGAAGAAGGGGGAGGCAGCTATCCAAGGTCTGGACGTTGAGGAAGTCGGGGATGTCTCCCAGTTGGAGGCCGACCGCCGTCGGGCGGAAGACAAGATTGAGAAGTACAACTTTGAAGGAATCGCGGACAAGCTTAAGTTAATGGTAGACAGTAACTTCTGGGACAGGGTCCACAACCCGTGCATCGGGTGCGGGACGTGCGCGTTTGTGTGCCCTTCCTGCCACTGCTTTGACGTAAGCGATGCGTCCAGGGGTTCGCGCGGACTGCGTTCCCGTCAGTGGGACTCCTGTTTGTACGAGGGCTACACCCTGGAGACCTCGGGCCACAACCCCAGGCCGTCGGGCCGCGAGCGCTGGCGCCAGCGGCTTATGCACAAGTTTTCTTACTTCCCCCAGGTGTTCGGCTCCTACCAGTGCCTTGGCTGCGGACGGTGCGGTCGCGCCTGCCCTGTGAACATCAATATTGCGGAACTGGCGGCTAAAGCCGTTGAGTGGGAAGAGGCTTCCGCAGAATAGTCGACTCTCTGATTACTTACTCGCCGAAGATGTGAGGCTTGTGAAGGTCAAATCCATTACCCATACGTAGACTCAGATACTCCAATTGATCTTGGTAGGTTTTGAAGACACCTTCTAATTCCAACGTATCTCCATCGTATGCAAAAAGCGCTGAGTGGGTGATAAACGATGGATGATTAGATACTCTACTGCCGGACACCTCCCCTTGTGAATCGACAGAAAAGATAGAGTAGAAGCCCGGTTCAAGAGCGGTCTCGGCTGCGCCCAGGGCTGTGAGGGCCTCCTTGAGCGAATCACTGTACGGTGCCTGGGAAGTGTCGTACGCCATCTCCAGCAGCAGCATGTTCTCGAAAAGCCGGTGCAGTGTGTCCACCCCGTAATACAGAGCCACCTCCTCGCCTTCCCCTTCCACCAGGTAGATGCTGTCTTTTACCGCAAGCACGAAGGCGTCTTGTTCTTCATCTTTGCCTTCGAAAAGAAGGGTGTAGTTTCCGTTCTCCAGGGCTCCTACGTCTACAGGAAGGGTGTTGGAGTGTGAACCCGAGACCTCGTCTTCCTCGTTGTTTCCCTTCAGGAGAATCCAGATCGTATCGCCGCGAAGCTCCCATTGATGATCCACGCCACTTAAGTCAGGGGTTTCATCGAAGAAATCAATAGAAACGATAAGCGAGACAGGGGAACCCGGGGTTTCGTATAAACGATAGGTGAAGGGGTATTCGATCTTGTTGACGCCCTCGAATAGATCACAACCTGAGATTGCAAGCAAAAGGATCACAAGGCTCACCATCAACCCTCTCTTTACTACTAAGCGTTTCATGTCTACCTCCAATTCTCTTACCTAAAGATAACCAGATGAGGTGTTTTGTCAAGAGGTTTTTTTGGCTTCGCAAAAAGACCGCACGCCCTCACCTTAATGCTCCTTTTTGCCGCGGGCAAAAAGATCGCAATGGGAGAGGGATTATGTTGACTTACAGCTTTCAATGACTATCATCCAAGTATGTCTTCACTTCCTGATAGGGAAAATCGTATCCGGAAATTGGAGGAGCTGCGTTCCAAAGCCATAGAGCCTTATCCTTACAAGTTCGATCGCACCCACACCGCAGCCGAGGCGTTGGCGAATTTCGATAAACTCTCTGAGTCTGAGACGATGGTAAAGGTTGCAGGAAGGCTCCGCACCCGGCGGGACTTCGGCAAGACTATCTTCTTCGACCTGCACGATGAGAGTGGCAAGATTCAGCTCTACATCCGCAAGGACGAAGCCCTCGCCCCCCTCCCATTGATTGACCTTGGTGACTTTGTCGGGGTATCGGGAACGCTCTTCAAAACCAAGACCGGCGAGCCGACCGTCAACGTCAAGGAGTTCACCCTCTTGTCCAAGTCGCTTGCCGCTCTGCCTGAGAAATTTCACGGGCTTCAGGATACCGAGCAGCGACTACGTAAGCGTCATCTTGACCTGCTTGTAAATCAGGAGACGCGCGAGGTCTTCAGGCTCCGCACCAGGCTGATTGCACTTACCCGCCGATTCTTTGATGAGCGCGGCTTCCTTGAGGTGGAGACCCCGATGCTTCAGCCTTTATACGGCGGGGCTGCGGCCGAGCCGTTCTGCACCCACTACCGGGTGCTTGACCGCGACTACTTTCTGCGAATCGCCACCGAGCTTTATCTCAAGCGGCTCATCGTGGGCGGGTTCGAGAAGGTTTATGAGATAGGCAAGGACTTCCGCAACGAGGGGCTGGACCGGGTGCACAACCCTGAGTTCACCATGCTTGAGGCTTACCAGGCGTACGTGGATTACTTCCAGATGATGAAGCTTACCGAGGAGCTGTTCAGACTCCTCGCCTCCGAGCTTACCGGTTCAACCACCGTTACCTGGATGGGAGCCGAGTTCGACTTCGGCAAGCCGTGGCAGAGGGTTGAATTTGTGCCGACCCTGCAGGAGAATATCGGCACCGACCCTCTGGCTTTGTCCGATAAAGAATTGCGCAACATCTGCAAGAAAAAAAACGTCGAAGTAGGTGATGAGGCCCCTTACGGCAAGATGTTAGATAAGCTCTTTACCGAGTTGATTCAGGATCACATCCACGGCCCGGCGTTCGTGGCCGATCACCCCAGGCTTATCTCGCCCCTTGCCAAGGTGCACAGGAATAATCCTCAATTAGTCGAGCGGTTCGAGCCGGTGATCGCCGGTGTTGAATTCGGCAACGCTTTTTCAGAGCTTAATGATCCTTTAGAGCAGCGCAAGCGGTTCGAAGAGCAGGTGGCTCGGCATGAGGAGTTTTCGGTGATGGACGAGGATTTTATCCAGACCCTTGAGCAGGGTATGCCTCCCACGGGCGGACTGGGACTGGGCATAGATCGCATGGTAATGCTATTTACGGATTCTTCAACCATCCGCGACGTAATCATCTTTCCGCAGCTTAGAGAAGAGGGAAAGTGAACGTTAATCTCTTTGTTGCTCGTCGTTATCTACGCCAGCGGCGCAGGGGCGAGGGTTTCTACAACCTGATCTCCACCATCGCCATAGCCGGTGTGTTCGTCGGCGTTGCTGCACTTATAATCGCGTTGTCTGTTTTGAACGGTTTCAACGGCGAGCTCAAGGACCGTATCGTAGGGGTAGCTCCTCACATAACTATTCAAAAGTTTTACTCAAATCCCATTACACCTGAGGAGTACGAGCGGGTTGCAGCCAAGCTTTCTGAAATGCGTGAGGTTGTTGGATTTGGCCCGGCGCTTATGCGCAAGACCCTGATTCAGTCAAAATACGGCGCTGAGGGTGTGCTTGTGCGCGGGGTTGATCCTGAGCTCCTGGCGCGAACCTCAAGCATTACCGATCCGCGCTATCCATTGGAAGGGGAGTGGTCGTTCGAGGGTCGCGGGGTGGTTATAGGTCGTCAGCTTGCAGATAACCTGCGCGTGAAGGTGGGTGATACTGTCCTGATCGCCTCACCCGAGGATGTTATCATGACGCCGGTAGGGCCTATCCCCATAGTTAAACACCACGTGGTTCGCGGTATCTTTGACGCGGGTTTCTATGACTACAACATGGTGATGGTTTTTATTGACATCCGCAACGCCCAGCAGTTATTCGGCTACGGCGATCGCATCACCAACGTAGAGGTGAAGCTTACAGATCCCCTGCGCTCTACCAGGGTATCCCAGAAGATACGTGACGAACTGGGCTATCCGTTCGTACCCATCGACTGGCTCATGGAGAACAAGAACCTCTTTTCCGCCTTGAAGATGCAGAAGGTGGTCGTTTTTATAGTGCTTGCGTTGATTATCCTGGTTGCGGCGTTCAACATAATCGGCACTTTGATCATGACCGTGATGCGCAAGACCCGTGAGATAGGGATCTTAAGGGCGATTGGCATGAAGTCAAAAGACGTTATGCGCGTCTTTACCTATTTTGGTCTGCTGATAGGGGTGGTTGGCACCGTCTCAGGCACGGTTTTCGGGGTTGGTGTCTCCTGGATCATTGACCGATTCAAGATCATTCGCTTGCCTGCAGAGGTCTGGTTTATTGATACGGTGCCTGTTAAGGTTCAACCGTTGGACGTAATCCTGATAGCCGTGGCAGCCGTCATTATAACCTTCCTTGCCACGCTCTATCCTGCCAGACGTGCCTCAAGGCTCGATCCTGTGGAGGCGATTCGTTATGAGTAGGATTTTTCTGGTGGCGGAAGATTTGGAGAAGATTTACATCAACGGCGACGACAGGGTTCATGCCCTTCGATCTGCGTCTTTGAAGCTTAATAAGGGCGAGGCAGTTTCGATATTCGGCCCCTCAGGTTCAGGCAAGAGCACGTTCCTTCATCTTCTGGGTGCTTTTGACAGGCCTACCTCAGGCAAGGTTTTCTTCGACGGTAAAGACGTGTTCGAGATGGACGATTCCGAGCTTGCCGAGTTTCGCAATCGTGAGATTGGGTTCGTTTTCCAGTTCCACCATCTGCTGCCTGAGTTTTCTGCCCTTGAGAATGTCGCCTTACCCCTGCTTATAGCAAAAATTCCCAGGACTGAGGCATTTGAGCGCGCCAATGCGGTCCTTGTTGAGGTAGGTCTGGCTGATCGCACCGATTTCCTGCCTGTCAAGCTCTCAGGGGGCGAGAAGCAGCGCGTTGCCGTTGCAAGGGCGTTGGTGCATAATCCACGTCTTGTGCTGGCAGATGAACCAACCGGTAATCTGGATCTGGAGACCGAACGAGAGGTCATGGGGGTGTTTACTGACCTTAACGATAAGCTTAAGGTTACGTTTGTCATAGTCTCACATAATCCTATAATTAAGAGGTTCACCGATAGACAGTACAACCTTATAGATGGGAAGATGTAATGCTCTGTGAAGAATGTCACGAGAACGAAGCCGAGGTTTTGATTACCGAGGTTGACGCCGGCGGCAATCTTGCCGAAAGGCATCTGTGCAAGGCTTGTGCGTCAAAGAAGGGGTATCTTTTAGAGAAGCATAAGCCGCTTTCACAGATGTTCATCGAGCTTCTCAAGGAACTTGGGGAGGGCGAGGATGAGGAGCTGCGGTGTTCTGCGTGTGGGATGAGCTGGGCAGAGTTCCGCCGCCTTGGTAGATTCGGGTGTGAGGGATGTTACCAGGAGTTTGGGAATCATGTGGAAAAGTTGATCTCCCGCATCCAGGGCACCACCCAGCATACCGGTCGCGAGGCTGCAGGGGATCAGAAAACTTCTCCTGTTTTTGTCGAGATAGAAAAGAAACGCCTGAGACAGCAGCTTATCAAGGCGATACAGCAGGAGGAATACGAAAAAGCCGCAAGGATACGAGATGACCTCAAGAAATATGAAGAGCGGACTGAAGGCCCGTAAGGTTGGAGCCTGGCTTTCAGGCAAAGGGCCCCAGGCTGACATCGTTATCAGCTCCCGGATACGCCTTGCACGCAACGTGGCCGGGGTATCCTTCCTTCCAAAAGCGTCTCCCCAGGAACAGAAGGAACTGGTTTCCAGCATAAATCGAGCGTTGGCTGAGGCGCTTATCTCTAACGGACGCGGGGTTGTCAATGTGGAGGACCTGTCGCCACTTGAAGCTCAGTTCCTTCTGGAGCGTCATCTGATCTCAGCGGATTTCCTGAAAAGCAAGGGGCCGAGAGGATTCTTTGCCACAGAAGACGAGACATTCAGTTTGATGATAAACGAGGAGGATCATCTCAGGCTTCAGGTTCTTGCATCAGGGCTTTCCCTTAAAGAGGCCTTCAAGCGCACGAGCGAGATCGAAGAACGTTTGAACTCGGCGCTGCCGTTTGCCTATAGCGAGCGCTACGGATTTCTTACCGCTTGTCCTACCAATGTAGGGACCGGGATGCGCGCGTCAATACTCATCCATGTGCCTGGGGTGGTAGTTACCAGGGAGATAGACCGCGTCCTGCGCGGAGTTCTGCAGTTGGGACTTTCAGTACGAGGCACGTACGGCGAGGGCACCGAGACCAAGGGACATATCTTCCAGATCTCCAACCAGCGCACCCTGGGGCAGAGCGAGGAGGAGATCGTTGAGACCTTAATCAGGATGACAGAGCAGCTTATCCGCTACGAGCGCGACGCGCGAGAGTACCTTTCGACCAAGATGGACACCTACATCGAGGATAAGATCATGCGCTCCTTTGGAATTCTCCGCTATGCCCGTACCCTGACCAGCGAGGAGGCACTTAACCTACTCTCTGCTTTGCGGTTGGGGCTTGGTTCCTTGAAAGGACTCGATGCAGCAAAGATCAATAAGCTTATGATACTTACCCGACCTGCGAACCTGCAGTTCTTCTTCGACGAGGAACTTTCGCCGGAGCAGCGCGACCGCAAACGCGCCGAGCTTATCCGAGAGGCCCTTAAGGATGTTGAAGCTTGAGGACCTTGGCGAGGAGGGGTTCCTTGAGCGGCTTGCGACCTGGGTAAAAACCAGGAATCCAGCGGTTCGTATAAGCATTGGCGACGATGCCCTAGTGCTTAGAGACGGGACGGTTGTTACCTCGGATTCATACGAGGAGGGCGTTCACTTCTCACGGCTCTACTTCTCGCCAGAGGATATAGGCTTCAAGGCAGCCGCAGCGACGCTCTCGGACCTAGCCGCTATGGGTGCAGAACCTATCTGTTTCTTGCTGAATCTTTTTGCGCCCCCTCGCTGCGAGATAGATTTCCTTAAGCGTCTCTATAGCGGTATGGAAGAGGTTTGTGGTCGGTTGGGAGTAGAGATTGCAGGAGGGGATAGCGTTGCGTCAGATAAGCTGATCTTAAGCTGCACCGCCCTGGGCAAGACCACCGATCCTCTGCTTCGCTCAGGGGCTTTAGCAGGCGACCTGCTTTATCTCTCCGGATTCCCAGGCCTTTCCCGAGTTGGTCAGCAGGCGCTGTGGAAGGGGGTGGAAGGGTTCCCAGAATCCAAGGCCCGACACCTGAGGCCCCAACCGCGCATCGCCCTGGGGATAGCGCTTAGGGGAAAGGTCTCGGCGTGCATGGACGTATCTGACGGAATCTCAACCGATGCAGGCAGATTGGCAAAGGCAAGCAGGGTCAAGCTGATCATCGAGCATAATCGCCTACCCCGGCATCCTGAAGTCATGCAATTCACCGAGCAGCATGGCGGGCACTGGGACTCGCTGGCGCTCAACGGGGGAGAGGACTACGAGCTTCTCTTTACCTCGTCTGCGGGGCTTCCAAAAGAGATCGCCGGTTTGCCCATCCACCGTATCGGCCGCATCGAGAAGGGGGAGGGGGGCGAAGGGGCGTTTCTTGAGATCGAGGGAAAGTTGAAACCGCTAGAGCCGCGCGGCTGGAATCACTTCAAGTAACTTGCATCAATAAACCATATCGTGTTATTCTTATCCCCAACTGCTCTCGCAGAATAACTTGACATCCAGAAACCTTTGTGTACAATTGGTGTAAATTGTATGCAATTATGGAGGAATTCATGAAGCGAGTAATAACTTTTGCAGCATGTTTGCTGTTTGTTGCGGCAGTCACGTGCGGCCATAAAAACAAAAGACCATCATGGGTGGCTCGCTACAACGGTCAGGGAAATGGTTGGGATGAAGCCAATTCCATCGCCGTGGACAACTCAGGCAACGTCTACGTGACCGGTGAGAGTAGAGGCTCAGGCATCAACTTTGATTACGCTACAGTCAAGTATGATTCTTTAGTTTCTTATTTGAAAAAAATTGACTACGCTACTGTAAAGTACGATTCTTTGGGCAATGAGTTATGGGTAGCCCG
>SOJW01000030.1 GCA_004375895.1 Candidatus Stahliibacteriota bacterium | reverse complement strand
CGACTGGAGGGGCGGCGATCTTGCCGCGGCAAGGCAGAGCCTTAAGACCCTCCAGCTAGACACCGAAGCGTCCCAAGGCACTGCTCTTGATTTTGTTTCCGATCTTCTTTCCTACTGGAAGAAGGGTGAGGTGGCCACCGACGACTCGCTTCTTCACTTTCTTTTAGTCGAGCGTGATCCTGAGATGGCCCTGGAGTTTCTACCCGATCAACCAGTCCCGGTTCAGACTTTGCGATACCATCTTGATGATGATGCCCAGGTTTTGCCTGAAGGTTCGACAGCTCGTTTTCTACGTGCCCACAGACTGCTGCGTCAGGGGCGCTACCAGGAGGCCGAGGATTCCCTGAAACGGCTTTCTGATCTGCGCTTTCCATACCAGGCACTTTCCCGTTACGATATGGCTGCGGCCCTTCTGGCGCGTGACAACTCGCGTAAGGCTCACCTTGCGGTACCTGATTCCTTCCCCTATCAGTGGCTGCTGCCCCAGCGCTCGCTTGCCCTTATGAGGGGGCGGGTTGAGTGGGCCGAGGAGCGCCCCAGTGACGCCAGGAGATGGTTCAGAGAGGCTCAGGATAACATCTCGTTCGATTTGTACGCTAAGTGGGTGATGTCTTCTAGCAAGGCCGATCCTGCCACCGAGGCTCACTTTGCTCGCCACAATGCGGATGAACTCTATCGCGCTCTGCGGGTTGCCGAGCTCTTCAGGGGGGGTGATTACAGGCGTGCGGTTCCCATCCTTGAGGAGTCTCTTAGGGAGCTTGACATATCCAGCTCCACGCCCCTTGGCGATCTTATGGTGGCGCTATATGGGGTTGCCCAGAACGAACAGGCTAACTACCAGCTTGTAGTGAGATTGGCAGATGTAGTCCGGGAACGCGGTATGCAATCGGAGGAAGAAAGCTACTTTGTAACCGCTGCTCATCTGGCTGTAGCTGATGCTTACTACTATGCTGGCGGGCGCTACGGGGATCTGGCCCGACCGTTCTATGAGTATGCCACGAAGAGCAGGTTTGATGATCTTCGTCATCTGGGTCTTTTTGGTCTTGGGTGGAGTTTGCTTGGGAAGCGGGAAGTAGAGGGCATAGAACCTGTTCTTTCAGTTCTAGGCAAGGAATCCCTGACGGAGTGGGAGAGTGAGGTTGCGATATTCCTGGAGGGTATGGTCTTTTATGCAAAGCGTGATTTCCGAGGTGCTGCCGAGGTCTTTTCCCGATTGAACTTCTCCTCGGTGCCCCGGATGCGAATGCAGGGGCTTTACTTTGAGGCCCGCTCCTACGAGCAGAGCGGCAGGCCCGAACTTGCGGCTTCTGCCTACGATGATCTGGTTGCCGCTTTCCCGGACCGGGAAGAGATACGCGACTCGTGGACTCGTTTGGTGCGTGCTCAGATCGAAATGGATGATATCGACGCGGCAAAAGAGACCCTGAATCGTCTCATTAAGCAGGCGAAACTCCACCATTTCCCGTTTGTTGATCTGTATAAAGAGATACTCCTCTTAATCTTCGATGCCTCTATGGCCAAAGGTGATGAGGAGCAGGCTAGGCAAGTGGCAAAAAGTTTCAGTCTTGCTCAGAACTCGACTTTGCCTCTGGAGGCTTTCTACTATCGAATCGGGGAGCAGGACACAGCGCTTTGGCAGACCGATCATCTTATCGGTGTAGTTGCGAAGCTTTCCGATGTTAATCCACGAAGTGCCTACCTTCCACCTCTTCTCTTGCAGCTTGCGCGCATGGAGATTGAGCTCGCAGACTACAGGCCAGCCGTAGAAAGACTTGAGCGCATCATCCGATGGAGTAGGCTTTCCGATGTGAGTAGCATACTCCCCGAGGCATCATACGAGCTGATTCGTGCCGCGGTGCTTTCCAAGGACTGGGAGCGGGTAATACTTCGAAGCGAGATATTCATGAAATCCTATCCTGATCTGGATGAGCTTGCTCCCCGTGTGCTTTTTTTCCAGGCAGCAGCCCTTCTAGAACGTGCGGGCAACGGCGATCCATTTGCTCGCAAGGAAGACGGTAAACAGGCGATTGCGGCACTGGATCGTCTTGAGACCTCCTACGCGCAGACTGATTTTGTGAAGGAGTTGGTGGATGATATCAAAGCCCTGCGCAGCTTAGCCGAGTTGTTTGTCCGATAGGTGACTTGCCTGCTCATGCAATTGGTTTTACACCCGGGTCATTTGACGAGACCCGTAGGGATGGATTTTCTCATCATGAGAGGATTCTTGGCCTTCAGTCCTATGACCGAGCTTTTTGCCTAGGGTATCTTTCCTATTGATCTTTGTTCGATTTTGGATATTATTATGATACAGTTTAAGACGAGCATCGCGTTTTTTGTCTAAGAGACGGACGGGGTGTGGTAAGTATATGGAATTGCGTGTCTTGGAAGACAGGCAGGTGGTATGTAACTTGCTTGCTTTCTTCCGTAAACGTAAGAGTAATCTTGAACGTCTTATAGATGAGAAAAACCGGTGGTTTTAAGCGTGTATCCCATTAGGGGATAGAGACTTGACAAGAAGGTAAAAGTTGACTATACTTTGGTTAAAGCATTGCCAAAGGAGGTACGATGAAGTTACTCCAGATGGTTGATCCGAGATTCAGTTGGGTTATGACAGTGATTCTCGGGGTTTCGGTTATTGCGATCGCATTGATCGTAGAGCGGTTTATCTACTTCGGCAAACGGCGTGCCAAGGCCGCGAAGTTCTTCGAGAAGGTTAAGGAGACGTTTGCAACGGGCGGCATCCCCGAGGTGCTTGCTCTGGTAAAGAACTACGATGTCCCTTTCGCTCACATTGTTCGTGTGGCTTTCGAGAACTACACCCTCCCGGATGAGATGATCGTTGAGCTCATGGAAAGCGAGATCCTTGAGCAGCGAACCAGGATGGAACGTTTCCTTGGTGGTCTGAATACCATAGGCAACGTGGCGCCGCTTCTAGGACTTTTGGGCACAGTGCTCGGTCTTATCAACGCATTTGCTAATATAGCTATGTCTGGTTCAGGCGGCCCTGCCGTGGTTGCGAAAGGTGTTCAGGAGGCCCTTTACACTACCGCTTTCGGATTGATGGTTGCTGTGCCAACCATCTTCGCCTACAACTACTTTGCCAAGAAGGCCACCGACTTGACGGATGAGATGGAGTCCTTCATGCGTCAGCTCCTCAAGCTTATCTCGATGTCTAAAGGTGGTTCCTATGAGAATCCGCAAGCCTAGTAGGAAAGCGCATCCATCCGGAGAGGCTCAGATCACCTCTCTGGTTGATATCGCCCTGAGCCTTGTTATCTTCTTCATCGTTACCCTTCCTGCGCTTCTGGAGAGCGGGATCTTTGTAAAGGCCCCAGGGGTAACTCCCGTAGGTAGTACTGAGCAGGTTGATGAGTTCAAGGTTGCTATCTACCTTAAGGCCGACGGTACCTATCTTTTGAACGAGGAGCCTATCGAGAAGGAACAGATGGGCCCACTGATCGAGCTTTTGCTCCAGCGCAGCGTGGATAAGATGGTGGTTGTCCGTGCCGACGGTGCGGTGAGTCACGGCGATGTGGTAGAGATCCTTGATCTGGCGAAGGAGAAGAAGGCGCTTAGACTGGCACTCCTGCGAGGCAGGCCTTTAGAAGAAGAAGGGTCGTAATGGCTGAACATAAGGCAAAGCGTGATCTTGATATCCAGAAGGTTATCATTCCTATGGCCGGGGTGGCGCTTATCATCGTTCTGATGATGATGATAACTGCAACGCAACTCCTCACGCATGAAGAGACCCAGGTAGAGGTGCCCAGAGCGAACACGATGGAACGAACGACAGAGGATAACCTGACGATAGCCCTCGTAGGTACTATGGATGACCCTGGGGATCGTAAGCTTTACCTTAACGACTCGCTTATGCCCCTACCTTCTATCGAGCGGCGGATTCAGCAGAAGATGGGCGAGGACCCCTACTATCTGGTTGTTGTTCGTGCGGATAAGAGAGCACCTTCCCAGTGGGTTATGGATCTTTTAACGATGGTTAAAGGCGCGGGGGCGCAGCGCGTAGCGCTGTCCACTAAGCGCATTGTCAAGAAAGAAGAAGCCACCAATGGCGAATAGAGGAGATGAAAAATGGCTAGTTTTATGGGATTAGAGATCAGCCTGCGTCCGAAGGATTGGTTGCATACATGGTGGCTGGCCCTCTCTAACACGGCTCGCGGTCTTGGTGAGATTTTTGCAAACAAACGGCTGTGGGTCGGGCTTGCCGTTTCAGTGGTTCTGCATGGGTTGATTTTCTTCCTCTCGTTGGATTTGATGGGGCGCAAGGTAGGCGCAGATCTAGGTCAGGATATACCTGTAGCCTACGATCCCACTTTGCCCCCTAAAGCCCAACAGCTTGTTCAGCAGGAACAACAGTTCTTGCCTGGCAGCACAGCAGAGGAGAGTGCACCCATCGATCTCTCAAAGGGCAAGGTTTCTTTCCAGTCCCAGATAGAGGTTGATGAGTTCTCCCTGGATAAGGGTCAGGCCAGCTTAACCGGTGATGTTATCCGCATCAATCCAAATACGCGGCTTTCGACGGAGGAGATCTTAGCTCAGGCCCCGATCGACATCTCACGCAGTATCGGGGGTACGGGTGCGCAGAGTGCCTTCGATCGGATTGCCGGTTCGGGCGCTGGTAGCTCAATCGAGTTGGACAGGAGAGCCACACAGATCGGCTCCCAGGTGGAGAAGCCCACGTTTGAGAGGGCCGGTGGTGATGCCGGCGCGGCTAAACAGGCCGTCAGTGAGGGAGGCGCTAGGGGCTCGACCTTTGCTCTCACTGGCGATCTGTCGCAAGCGGATATTATAAGCAGCCCCTTCCCTGTATATCCACCGTGGGCAAGGCAGAAGGGACTGACCAATGTCACGATCCGTATCCGCTTCTCGGCCGATGCCTCGGGGAATGTGCTCTCAACTATGATCGTGGGCAAGAGCACCGGTTATCCGAACTGGGATTCCGCAGTCAAGTCAACCCTGGCTCGCTGGAAGTTCAAGCCTGCCGATGTCGTTGGCAAACGAAACGCTACCATTACCTTCAGGTTCATACTGACTTAGGAGGTCCGCTTTGAGGAAGATACCGTTTGTTCTCTTGATGGCGTTGATAGTTATTCCGGCAACTCTCTTAGGGCAGGAGCCGTGGGAAAGGGTTGTTACAGGAAAAGCGATCATCGAGAATAAGCCGAAGGCGTTCTACTACGAGATAGATCCTTACCAACCTATAGGGATCCTCCTGGGTGCCAACAGGTTCATTCTGGACGAAAACCTTACCACCCAGGTGGAGAAGGCGGTTGGTCGAAGCACCTTCATGGCAGATCCTTATCTTTTGCGTATCCCTGTGCAGATTTCCAGGTTCTACGATCTTGATCACGAGTTTTTGAGTGTAGAAACAGCACCATACCAGGAACGTGGAGTGAGCGAATGGGAAGTGCAGATACTGGACGCACGAGGTAGCACCTTCCGCACGCTTCAAGGCAGAGGCTCCCTACCGGCTTCTATTAGCTGGGATGGGCGCGGTGACGAACTCACCGAGGTGATGCGTGTAGGCGATGTCTATTCCTACATTATAATCCTGACCATGAAAGACGGTTCCCGCATGCGCAAGATCGGCCGGCCTATCGATCTGAATGGGGTTGCTTACGACAGCGTAGTTGCGGTGAAGGAGTCAGAGATTGCAACCTACGATCCGATTGTCTCTGAAAAGATCGCCCGCTATTATCAGTACGTTCTCAACCGCTTCAAAGAGAAGGGCTTCTCCCGGATCAGAATAACCGCTTCGGATAGCTATATAGCCGATATCGCGCAGCGTTATCTTAATGAACGGCTTTACCACACTGAGATCACCGTTGTGGAGAATCCTGAGTACGCTCGTGTAGAGTTTGTCTTCCAGTAGGAGCACAATAACGCGTTAGAGAAGGGAAGTAAGGAAAGTTGAAAGGCCCGTGTGGTTGACACGGGCCTCGGTCTAAATATAATTCAGCCTCATGGAGCCGTAGTTCAGCTTGGGTAGAACGCTAGCCTGTCACGCTAGAGGTCGCGAGTTCGAGTCTCGTCGGCTCCGGTTTTTCTTTTTCTGCGATTCTCCAGCCACCTTGAAAAAAGCCAGAGCACAGGCAACACGATAACCGCCGCAAGCAAACCCCACCATCCAAGAAGGGTAAATGAGGTTACTATTACGTCCGCTGTAAGCACCCCCAGACAGATCGTAAGGAAAGAGCGCCAGGGCGGCATCCTTAACACAGATGCGATAAGCGTGCCCGTCCATGCGCCGGTTATGGGGAGAGGTATCGCTACGAACAGGAAAAGCCCCAGATACTCGTAGCGTTCAATGATCCCGCCCTTCCTTTTGGCATGAGCAATAAGCCAGTCAAAGAATCGGCGGAGTATCTTGAAGCGACCGAGCAGTCGCATTACGGCGTCTAAAAGGAAGAGGATTGGGATCACAGGCAGGATGTTTCCTACAAGCGCTATAAGCGAGACCTGTAGCCAGGGAAGACTGAAGCCGTGTATACCTAGTGGTACGGCTCCGCGCAGCTCGGAGATGGGCGTCATGGAAAGAAGAAACACCACCAGGTGTTCCCCTAACCCCTGTTGGGTCAATGTTTGCCCTATTCGTTCTCCAAATCCACCACCCAGTGCCAGAACTGAAAGGATAAAAACCCCTATCAGGGCAAGCCTATCTTTCTTCTGTGCCATATCTCCACCAGGAAAAGGGTCCCCACAAGGATTACGAGCAACGGGGTTTTGAGTGGTTTGAAATTAAAGGTCTTTCTGCGGGGGAGTGATTCAACGAGTTCTTCCAATTCTGTAATCGTAACGAGTTCTCCGGAGTTTTGATGGGCAAGATGCGCGAGCAACTCGTGGTTTGCTCCACGCGAGGGTTGTTCGGGAGGAGCTGGAGTTACTTCGATCCTACCCCTTGGGGCGAATCTCTGATTGTTCCATGAGATACTAAGGCGATAGGCTCCGGCGGGCGGTGTTCCTGAAAGACGGAACGAGTGAGAGGTTAAAGGTATTACATTCAACGCATGCGAGTCGGGCATCAGCCAGGCTTGGATTCCGCCACCGGTCACCTCAACCTCAGAAAAGAGTGCGAGCCTTAATGAGGCATCGGTTGATTCCTCCACCCCGAACCTGAAAGGGAAACCCTCACCTTCGATAAGGTAGACTAATGTTGTTTGGATGAAGGAGCTAAAACCTTCCCTATCCCGCCGGATGGCTGAGGTAAGATCGGGCAGCTCGACCCCAACCGTTCTCACCGGCTCGTTGAGGCTGGCCATGAAGGTAGCTCCGTCTTTGCCTACGAGGGTTTGGGCTCCAGGCCTTGCCACATACATGGCCTGGGATGGATTCTCTGCACCTCCTGTTTCAGGATGCCATTCGGCCATGAGAAGCTCTGCAAGTGGTGAGTATTGCCAGGGGGGGCTGGGATCGAACCGACGCCTCGTTGCTTTGAGGGGAAAGAGGTTCCTTAAGCCGGATGGAGCCCGTTCGGCTGCAGAGATGAACATGATAGGGACAGCTTTCCTAACGGCATCCCTTACCTTTTCTTGGGTTCGGTTTGATAGATCAGCTCCAATGGGTCCAACGACCAAGACGTCCGGTTGCCTGTTCATATCACCCACAATTCGCCCAGGCGCGACCTCGATGTGGGTGGATAGCCGTATCCTGGGCAGGACCCGCAGCGCCGCAAGGATCAACTCCGTCTCCTGCGAGATCACCCCTGCTATGAATAGCACCTCCAGTTGTCTTGATTTTTGTGGCGCTCGGAAAACAAAGGAGTTGTTATCGAGTCTATCTTCCAAAGGCAAGCTGTCGAGTTCTACTCGCCAGGTTGTTTTCGAGCCGTCTTGGGGGAGCGGAACGGTTAGTTCGGTTAACCTATCCGCTGCGAGCCTTACTTCGCGTCCCGTAACTTTGTTACCCCCTTTATAGAAATCTAACCGACTAACGGTTTCGGCCTCAAGGTTAGATCTCAACCTGACCCGCGCTTGAGCAGAGTCAAGCATCTCGACCTCTTCTATGCCTATATCAGGGAGGTTTTCCTTGCCTATGGGGAGTACCCAAAGGTGTGTTGGTAGAAGCTTGCCCTTCAGTTCATCCGGGCCGTTGTGCCGTCCGTCGCTTACCAACAGGATAGCATCGGCATCTTTAGGGTCCAGTGAGCCAAGAGCGGCATGGATGTCGGTGCGGCGCCCGTTGAACTTCACTGCGGCAGGATTCTTAAGCGGGGCAAGGGAATCGGCGAAACGGTAGGCGTCCAGAATCACACTTCCTTGCAGTCCTTCCAGCTCCGCTACAAGTTGCTGATATTGGTTCTGCTTTCCTTCGCTGGACATACTGGAGGAGGCGTCTACGAGCAGAACCAATCGGGGATGAGTTCGGGGCCTTGGTAGACGGATAGAAGGGATGAAAAGGGTCGCCAAACCAGCCAGGATGAGGCCGCGAAGGATCCAGTCTAGAGGCTTCACTGGGTTTGGGGTATGAGTTGGTCGAAGCGCAGCGGGGATGGGGCAGGACGAGTTATGAGGGGGACGCTGTCAGGGAGAGTGGCCTCTGAAAAGCTTGCTTCTTCCTCGTATACACCGTTGCCGTCGCGGTCGAACCACGCCTCTATCTTTGTCTCTTCTCGTTCCTCGAGCGTTGCAATAAAAGCACCTGATGAGTCGGTGATCGTGAGGGCGAATAGATCTTGTGGCGTCTTGAATAGAACGATCGCCGAGTAGGCGGCCCTGCCTTCTGAGGTTTTCACCTCGCCCCGGATGTCGCGAAGGACGAGTCCGGTATCCGAATACACAAAAGCAGCCAGACCCTCAGTTGTGCGATTGCCTGCGAAGTCTGAGACTCCGGGCAGAAGAACAAGATAGAAGGGGAGACCCTTAAGTGTGGTGTCGGCAACCCGAACGCTGTAGCGTGTGAGCTCCCGGTTCCATGAACCGGAGAGCGCCTCCTCGGATGCGGGCGGAGCGGTAAGTATCCGCATACCCCGGCTTGTATCTAAAGGTTCGCTGAACTCAAACCGGATACTATAGGGGAAGGTTGTCTGGGGATCAAGGGGTGATACGAGTATGCTCACAGGGGTTGTGTCTTGGCGAGTTGAGGCGCGGAAGCTTGAGCGGATTGATGCACCATTGCCTCTTGAGTCGACCACAAGGCCTGATATCTGGTAGGTCTCGTCAATAAGTGGAGAGGTAAGAAGTATCAGGGAAAATCCCCTCGTGTCGTTTGGGTCTCTTGCGATGAAGCATATATCAGCCGTATCATGTGGGGATGTGATAAGGAAGGTGCTCGGGAGCAAGGCTGTCGAGTCAAGTTCCTCATCGAAGCTCACGATTAGCTGGTTTCGGTTTATGTGGGTCACCGAAACAAGGTGCGGTGGGAACTTATCCGTATTCGGGATTGCTCCCTGACGGGCGCAACCGGCGAGTAGGATGATTACGAAAACCAAGTGTCTTGGCTTTAACATGAGGTGATGATACCCTTTGGCTCGAGGGTGTCAAGGGGTATTCCTTCCTTCGGATCCCGGGTAATTTCGATGCATGCTCCCAACTCCCTTAGATAGCTTTCCCTTGAGGCTTGACATGTGGCGCTGTGTTTCTATACTTAGGTTATTGACCTTTAAGGAGGTTGAGAAGTTATGCTAAAAAGAATAACGATCGGGCTGGTTTTGTTGAGCGGAGTTTGCTTTGGGGCGGGTAGGCGTCCCGGCGCGGTGTTCCTCATGATCTGGCCCGGTTCACGCCCAACGGCCCTTGGGGGTGCATTTACGGCTATCGCGGACGACGCTTCGGCCGCTTACTATAACCCCGGGGGATTGGGTTTCCAGCGCAACATCATCCTTTCGATGATGCACGTTAACTGGCTTCCTAATCTGTGGCCTGGGATGTATTACGAGTATCTTGCCGTTGCCGCCCCGTTCAAAAATGTAGGAACCTTTGCATTCAACGGGATTTACCTTACTACAGGCGAGACGGTGGTTCAGAATGAGAGTGGAACGGTTATAGGCACCTATACCACGTTTGATCTCTCCATGGGTCTAGCCTACGGACGCGAAATTGTCCCCTCCTTCTCCGTCGGAGGTGGACTGAAATTCATCTACTCCTTCCTTGTCCCCGAGTGGGTCCTTGGACGGTTGCCTGGGCTGGGGATGAGCGAGGGGGGGCAGGGTCTCACCTGGGCGGTGGATGCCGGAGTGCTCTACAAGCCATTCGAAAGACTCCATGTAGGAACTACCCTGCAGAATCTGGGCCCCCCAATTTCTTTCTCAGCCACCTCCGAGCCAGATCCTCTACCCTTGATGTTGCGCATGGGAGCCAGTTACAAGCCGCTCTCTTTGCTTTCTAAAGACACCACCAAGGAACAGTTCGAGATAGTCGGCTTGAGGTTGACCGGCGACATCACCAAGGTGCTTATAGGGATGTTTGCCGTCGATCCGCCAGAAGTAGACTCCATGAGTTTCGGTCAGGAGTTGGGGTATGAGATAGGTGAAAGCTGGCGCAGCCTGGGTATGGAGGTTTCAGTTTACCGCGAGATCCTTACCCTGCGGGTTGGCTACTTCTTCGACAAGAGCGGAGCCAGGGGTGGTTTCGTTCTTGAAGAGAACATCAGCACAGAACACGTAGGTCTGTTCCCCCTCCTCTTTGGGTCGCAAGAGGGCAAGCTAACGAAGGTGGGGATTACGTTCGGCGCTGGTGTCAAGTATGCTGGTTTCCAGCTTGACGTTGGCGTAGACGAGCTGATCTACGACTTCCCAACCGCCAACCGGAAATTCTCACTGACCTATACCTTCTAGCGAATTGAGCAGCCTTGCCCTCATAGGACTTCAGTGGGGTGATGAGGGTAAGGGCAAGATGGTAGATTGGATCTCGGCCCGCTTTGATCTGGCGGTTCGCTGTCAGGGCGGGCCGAACGCCGGTCACACCGTATGGGTGAACGGTAAGAGATGGATCTTCCACCAGATACCTGCTGGAATCCTTAATCCACAAATCAAAGTTGGGATCGCTGCCGGATGTGTGCTCCACCCCCAGACCCTGTTTGAAGAGTGGGAGAAACTGGATGCCGCGGGGGTAGACTATCAATCCCGAACCCTCATAGACCCACGCGTCCACCTTATCCTTCCTCATCACAGGCTTCTGGATCGGCTGCGTGACGAGGCACGCGGAAAGGCAAAGATAGGCGTGACCGGTAGGGGGATCGGTCCATGCTATCAGGAGAAGTATGCACGCTACGGGATCAGGGTAGGAGACCTCTTCTCCCCCTCGCTTTCAGATCGAATAGATGTTCTCCTTGGCTACGTGAATCCGATCCTTGAGAAGGTCTTTGATCAAGAACCCTTTGGGAGGCAGGGGATATTGGATGATCTTCTGAGAGTAAAGGATCGAATCACTCCCTTTGTGGGCGATGCGGCCGAGGTGGTTGAGGAATATCTTGCTCAGGGCAAAAAAGTTCTCTTTGAAGGGGCACAAGGGGTCCTTCTCGACATTGATCACGGCTCCTACCCCTATGTTACCTCTTCTCATCCCGGAACCGGCGGTATCCCTTCAGGGATAGGTATATCACCCAAGTCGATAGGTGAGGTGATAGGACTTACCAAGGCCTACGCTACCCGGGTAGGCACCGGACCATTCCCTACTGAGGCGACGGGTGAGGTGGAGGCTCAACTGCAAAAGATAGGCAACGAGTTTGGCGCTTCTACCGGCCGCAGACGTCGTTGCGGCTGGCTCGATCTGCCGCTTCTGCGATACGCTATTCGCTCCAACGGCGTGGACGGCCTTGCCGTTACCAAGCTGGATGTCCTGGATGACTTTGATGTAATCAAGCTGTGCATCGGTTATCGCAGGGCTGATGGTAGTATAGCTAAGGAGATCAAGCCGTGGGATGAGAACGCGGGTGAGCCCGTCTACGAGGAGATTGAAGGATGGCGAGTCCCGACCGATGGTGTGCGGTCGCTTGAGGAACTACCAGATCGTGCCCGCGCCTATCTTGAGCGTATCTCGCGCGAGTTGGATGTTCCGCTCTGGCTCGTTTCGGTGGGCCAGGATCGCAAAGCCACCATCGTTCTTCCCGACTTCCCATTTAAATGAGTGTCCGCAGACCGCGGCTTCTTTTACATATCTGCTGTGCACCTGACGCCACCTCGGTCTTTGAACGGCTGAAGGATCGCTTCGAGGTAACCGGCCTCTTCTACAACCCCCAGATCGAGCCGAAAGAGGAGTATGAGAAGCGATTAGCAGACACGCAACGGGTGGCCGAGGCCATGGGGTTTGAACTTTTGGCCGGCGAATACGATCTTGATCTCTGGCAGGATGCTATCCGCGGACTTGAGGGTGAACCTGAAAAGGGCAGGCGGTGCGAGGTATGTTATAGATTTCGATTGGAGGAGACGGCAAGGACGGCAGACAAGCGAGGGTTCGACTATTTTACCTCAACCCTTTCAGTCAGTCCTCACAAGTCTTTTGATTGGCTGAAAGGGATGGGGGATGAGCTATCCGCGAAATACGGGGTCAAGTTCCTGGCCGAGGATTTCAAGAGGCAGGAGGGGTTCAAGCGCAGCCTGGAGTGGTCAGAGAAACTCCACCTCTACCGTCAGGACTACTGCGGTTGCCTGCCCTCCTCAGAAGCACGTAAGCGAGTCCTGGCCGAACAACAAGAATCCTACGAACAGTTTGCCGCAGACCTTCGAGCTTGCCGAACGTGTGATGATTTCCTTGATCCTGCGGTTATATTTGAGGGTGGGGCCAATCGGCCTTTGATGATCATCGGACAGGCGCCGGGGCGGCATGAGCTTGCCTCGCTCAGACCTTTCTCCGGCCCGGCGGGACGCAAGCTTTGGTCTTGGTTTGCCGATCTGGGTTACGAGGAGGATCTCATCAGATCAAACGCCTACGTTACCGCGGTGGCCAAGTGCTACCCAGGACTCGGCCCCAACGGCAAGGATGACGCCCCGCCTTCCTCCCGACAAAAGAAAAACTGTCTTCCCTGGCTGGAAGCCGAGTTCTCACACGCCCGTCCCAAACTCCTTGTCCTGATTGGCTCAATCGCCGCCAAGACCGTCCTGGGAAAGGATGCGGGGATGAAGCTGGTGGGTGAGAAGATCCAAAAACGTATCTGGGGACGCAAGGTCTTCGTCCTGGTTATACCACACTCTTCAGGTCTCAACCGCTGGCCAAACATGCCGGCCAATAAGCCAAAGTTCGAAAAGGCGCTTGAGCTTTTGAAAGAGGAACTTTCTCGTTATCTTTAAGAATTTCACCCTCCCCCTTACCCCCTCCCGTCAAGGGAGGGGGGTTACCACCCCACGAAGTAGCTTCGCTCCTTCGCGGGGACCCCGTAGAAATCTTTGATTTTGCGATCTTTTACCCTAAAGGGCACAAGTGTCCGAAGGACGAAAGGAGCATTTGTTCCCTCCCCCTTGATGGGGGAGGGATAGGGTGGGGGTAAGAGTCTAACTCCTTTTCTTTCTTCGATCCCTCATCGCCCGCTTGCGTTCCCGTAAGGCTTTAACCCTTTCCTTTAATCTCGCCTCAAATCCTCTGTCGGTAGGCACGTAATAGACATGGCCTTCCACCTTGGACGGACGGTAGGACTGGTCTTCAACCGCGTCCTCAAATGAATGCGGGTACTGGTAATCCTTGCCGTAACCAAGCTTCTTCATAAGTCCGGTTGGTGCGTTTCTTAGATGGAGAGGTACAGGCTCGGCCTGGGTCTCCTCTATGTCCTTTCGCGCCGCCTGGATCGCCTTGAGGGTGGCGTTTGACTTGGGTGCAAGTGCAAGGTATATCGCCGCCTCCACCAGATGGAATACGCATTCCGGGTATCCCACGAAGTGGATTGCGTCCTTTGCCGCGTTGGCAACGACCAGTGCTTGGGGATCGGCAAGCCCGATGTCTTCGCCAGCTAGGATCACCATCCTTCGCGCCAGATAGAGTGGATCCTCACCGGAATCAATCATCCGCATCAGCCAGTACACCGCGGCGTCCGCATCAGAGCCGCGCATCGACTTGATAAACGCAGATATCAGGTTGTAGTGCTCCTCGCCTGCCTTGTCGTAGAGCAAAAACTTGCGCTCAAGCACCGCCTCGATTGTCTTTTTAGTGATGCCCCTTTTTCCGTTTTTGTCCGGTTCGGTCACCTGCACCGCGGCCTCAATCGCGTTGAGCGCACGGCGTGCGTCTCCGTCAGAGATTTTGATGATGAAGTCGAGCACCTCATCCGAGGCTTCAGGTTTCATCCCTGCCAGGCCGCGCTCATCGGTCATAGCCTGCTTTAGGATGGTTAATAAATCCTCCTCCTCCAGCGGATTGAATATGAATACCCTTGATCTTGAAAGCAGCGGCCCTATGACCTCAAAGCTGGGGTTCTCGGTGGTGGCGCCGATCAGGGTGATCGTTCCCCGCTCCACGTGCGGCAGGAACCCATCCTGCTGCGCCTTGTTGAACCGGTGTATCTCGTCTAAAAAGAGGATGGTTTTGCGTTTATGAGCCTTCCAGGCAAGCTTTGCACGCTGCACGATCTCACGCACATCCTTGATCCCTGCGGCTACCGCACTTTTGGCGATGAAATCAGTATTCACCAGTTTAGCTATAACAAAAGCAAGGCTCGTCTTACCCGAACCCGGAGGTCCCCAGAATATCATGGATGGGATGCTGCCCGTCTCAATCAGCTTCCTTAAAGGTCTGCCTTTGCCGACAAGATGCTTCTGTCCCGCGAACTCGTCCAGGTTACGCGGACGCATCCTTTCCGCGAGCGGTGCCTGCGAGCCCTCGTCTGGAGAAGATTCTTTGCTTGCAAAAAGATCCACGTTCCATTATAGATGAGGAAGCGGCATAGTCAAATTCCTCTCGGTGAATAGGTTGGGTCCTCGATTAAACGCCTCAATCCTGACGATTTCAGGCAACTTTCTGCCGTTTCTGCGAGCAAGGTGTTACGGGAGTGTTACGGGGGTGTTACGGAGGTGTTACGGGTACGGGTTGACATAAGGGGTATGCGCGTTAGACTTTAGGGTTGAGAGATAATACTAAGGCTTGAAGTTAGGTTAACTTTTAAATCAAAGGAGCGTCTAAACGAGAATGGAGCAAGAAAAGGGTCATCTTCCCGCGACCCAGGCCCCGCCGAGGCTAAAGCATGGCCCAAGCAAATCCAGGCTAAGGCGCGGATTATCGAGGAATCTACCTCGGATCTCGCGCAAGGGATGGCTCTTCTTTGGCTTGATAGTCCCTGCATTTATCTACGCTTTCCTTGCAGGCATAGGGATTGTTGTCCTTTCGGTTGCCAAACAAGATCTGCCTGATCCGGTTTCGCTTCAGACCTATAGGCCTCCCCTCACCACAAAGGTGTTCGATCGCAACGACAGCTTGATCTACGAGTTTTACGTTGAGCGCCGCGATCCCATCCCCTTGGACAGTATGCCTGTGCTTATGGTGGATGCTTTCGTGACAGTCGAGGATAAGCGTTTCTACAGGCACTGGGGAGTGAGTTTTCCCGATATCTTCCGGGCTTTCCTTAAGAATATAGCCGCCGGTCGTATCGTCGAGGGCGGGAGTACCATCACCCAGCAGCTTGCGCGGAACATGTTCCTTACCTTCGAGAAGAGCCTCATGCGGAAGATAAAGGAAGCGATGCTTGCGGTGCAGCTTGAGAAGATGTATGCAAAGGATGAGATACTTGAGATGTACCTGAACCAGGTCTACTTTGGTCACGGCGCATACGGTGTCGAGGCTGCGGCTCAGAGGTTCTTCGACAAGCATCTGTCCGAGCTTTCCATCGACGAGTTTTGTCTTATTGCAGGCCTTACACGCTCTCCCAGTCACTACTCGCCTTACGAGCATCCTGAACGTGCCAGGATACGACGCGATCGCTTCATAAACGCCCTTTACGAGATGGGCAAGACAGATAAGAAGACACGGGATAAACAGATTGCTGCACAGATCAAACTAGCCCCGCGCAAGCTGCCTCCCGACGAGGCTCCTTACTTCGTAGAAGAGATCAGGCGTTATCTTGAGCGTAAATACGGCTCCGGATTGATCTATCGGGAGGGTGTCTACATCTACACCACGCTTGATCTGAATATGCAGCGTGTAGCCAACAAAGCGCTGGAGACGCAGCTTTTGAAGATTGAGAGCGAGAAGAACCTCAAGGTCCTCAAGGCTGACTACGATACGGTGGCGTTCACCGACGAGAGCGAGGCGCCCAAATATCTTCAGGCGGCACTCGTGACCATGGATGTCCACACAGGCGAGGTTCTGGCGCTTGTGGGAGGCAGGGACTACAAGCAGAGCTCCTTTAATAGGGCCGTGCAGGCGAAACGTCAGCCTGGTTCCTCATTCAAGCCTTTCGTTTATACCGCCGCGATAGACAACGGATTCACCCCAGGGGACGTGGAGTTCGATGCGCCTGTGCTTGTGCGAACAGGGCGTTCGCTTTATGCTCCTGCCAACTGGGATCGTAAGTTCTACGGACCTATGACCTTGCGAGAGGGGTTGGCACAATCCCGTAACCTTGTTGCGGTGCGTCTTACACGGTACGTCGGCCCTGAGATCGTTGTCGAGTATGCTTACAAGATGGGCATTACCTCCCCGCTCAAACCGGTGCTCTCGATTGGCCTTGGTACTGTTGAAGTTGCTCCGATTGAGATGGCAACCGCCTTCTGCACCCTGGCGAATCAGGGCTACAGGGTGGAACCTGTTTTCATCCGTCGGATCATTTCCAGGGACGGCGAGATCATCGAGGAGTGGTTCCCCCGGCAGGGCGAACAGGTTCTATCTCCACAGACCTCCTTCCTTGTGACCTCCATGATGCAGAGTGTGATCAACGCAGGTACGGCCATGGGAATCAGGCGACGCGGCTTCACCCGGGTTGCTGCAGGCAAGACCGGGACGACGGATGACTTTACGGACGGCTGGTTCGTTGGGTTCACCCCGGAGATTGCCTGTGCAGTTTGGGTTGGCTTTGACCGCAGGCAGACGATCTACCGTGGTGCTTCTGGCGGTTCGTGTGCCGCTCCTATCTGGGCCGAGTTCATGAAGGCAGTAACCGAGAGTATGCCACCTTCCACCTTCAAGATGCCCGAAGGGATAGTGACCAGTACCATATGTACGCTTACCGGACAGCTTGCCACACCTGATTGCCCTCGCTCCCGCACCGAGTACTTCCTTTCCGGAACCGATCCCACCATGTACTGCCAGTACCACCGTTTGCAAAAGCTCAGGGGCGGTTCACGCGAGCAGTTCTACCGGCTTGACCGGCGCAACGCCGGGGGCTTTGTTCAGAGTAATATCGTTGATTATTAGCTCCTTATAACTCTCTTATGTCGCCTACCACTACGCCCGCTTCGGGAAAGGATCCTTTCAAACTTCATCCTTTTGATCTTGGCAGGGCCTACGAGAAGCTTTTTGAACGTTGGGGACCTCAAGGTTGGTGGCCTGCTGATACTCAAACCGAGATCATAGCCGGTGCGCTTTTGGCACAGGCAACCAACTGGAAGAACGCCGCTGCCGCCGTTGCCGGTTTGAAGACCAGAGGAGTGCTTGAGGATTCATCCGAATCGCTTCAGGGTTTGCTTGAGTTGCCTCAAGAAGAACTTGAGGAGCTAATCCGACCATCCGGTTACTTTCGGCAGAAGGCTGGGCGGCTTCGTAGATTGACAATGTTCCTTGCAGATAATCTAGGTCCACCGCCCTGGAAGATACCTGGGTCTCAGGTCATGCTCTGGCGTGAAAGATTGCTTGAGCTGAATGGTTTGGGACCTGAGACCGTGGATTCCATCCTTCTTTACGGCTTCGATCTTCCTTGTTTCGTAGTGGACGCCTACACACGCAGATTGCTTTTGCGCCACGGTATGATCACCGATCAAACTTCCTACGAAGAGATCCGCTTTATGTTCGAGGACGCGCTTCCTCGAAGGAGTGAAATCTACAATGAGTACCACGCGCTCATCGTTCGGTTGGGCAAGGAGCATTGCCGCCGCAGTGCTCGCTGTACTGATTGCCCCCTCTTTGCTTGAGGGGCAGGAATACATCCGCGGCATCTATCTTTCACCCTACACCGCCAGGCAGGAGTGGCTTCTCAAGAAGATAGAACAAGCGGCAACGAGAGGCGATCTCAACACCATCGTGGTGGATATGAAGGACGACTTCGGGCTGCTTCGTTATCCTTCCAAGAACCCGATAGCCCGATCCTGCGGAGCGATAAGGCCGATCTTTGATGTGGATTCGTTGATCCGACGCATGCACAATCACAACGTCAGGGTCATAGCAAGGATCGTTTGCTTTAAGGATGATTATGCTTGCAACTATTCCAACTTCGCGGTCTACCACAGCGGGGGCGGTATCTGGGCGGATGAGGGCGGAGCTTACTGGTTAAACGCTTTCGACGAGCGTACCTGGTCCTACAATATCTCTATAGCCAGGGAGCTTGAGGAGTTGGGTTTCGATGAGATACAACTGGACTACGTGCGTTTTCCTACAGACGGCGACGTGCTATCCTGTGTCTTCTACGGACGCAAGGGCCGGCTCAAGGAGGAGGCCATAGAGGGGTTCTTAAAGATGATGCGAGAAGGCATCACGGTGCCGCTTTCGGTGGACGTCTTCGGCTACGCGGCCTGGCGTACCCTTAAGCTGGAAGGCCAGGAGCTTTCAAGGATAGCTCCCCACGTTGACTACATCTGCCCTATGCTGTATCCTTCCCATTTCTCTCCGCAGTTCCTTGCAGGTGAACCTGACAGGGATTTCTGGATCTACTACACGAGCGTGGAGAGTGCTTACAATCTCATGGGCTCCTCAAACGCACGTATAGTGACTTACGTTCAGGGGTTCTCGTGGCGTGCCCCGCGTTTCGGTCCGCAATATATCTTCGACCAGATGCTCGGTTCTCTTGCTGCAGGATCGGACGGTTTCTTCATCTGGAATGCCGCCGGCAAATACCTGCCGGCCTTCGAGGCGCTCAGTTGGGGCGGAAGTTCACTCCGAGTGAGAGACGTTCCGAGCCTCCCAGAAATCCATACGAGAAGTAGACCGCGTCCAACGTTAAGTGAAGCACTTTGGTAAACTCATACTCGTAGCCCAGGCCGAGGCTGAAACCTCCCCACGTGCCAAGATGATAGCCTGAACGATAACCACCTCTGATGGCAAGCCCTGATGAACCAATTCCGCCCTCAGGTGAGAGGTATATCTTAAGCTCTCCTCCCACGCCGACGGTAGGCGAATCATCAATAGGCCAGGCAAGGTCAGAGGCGAAGAGAAGATGGCTGCCTTTTAAGGGGAAGAGCAGCGCTAGCCCTCCTCGCACAGTAGTGGGGGCAAGTTCAATATCATAAATGAATCGCCTTGGGGTTCCCAGATGCTGAAGCACAAGGCCTAAGTAGAGGTATTTGGTCGGCTTCACCTTTAGCCCGAAGTCCCCCAGGAGCGAGTAGGCATGGTAGTTGTATATCTTTGAGGCTACAAACTTCGCTGAAGCACCCAGCGAAACGTAGCGATTCAGCTGCCATCCTACCCCTGCCGATCCCAGGACGTCGTAGAGGGAGAATTCCCCTTGGGTTCTACCCTCTTCGTCTCGAAGGGTGTCTGTAGCCGAGAGGTATGCCAGGGCGGCTCCCATGTTTACCTTTCTGCGGCGAGAAAGCGGAAAGACGGTTGCACCGCTGCTGTAGGTTACGTTTCCATAAAGGTTCATGAACATGAGCGATACGTCGAATTGATCCATCATACCCATTCCTGCGGGATTCCAGAACATCGCGTTGGCGTCGTCTGCGACCGCGGTGAACGCCTCACCCATCGCCACAGGACGCGCTCCCACCCCGAGCTTCAGGAACGGCATACCAACCGTCACCGCCTGCGAGGTGAGCGAAAGGGCCAGGAGCAGGTTCACCATAGGAAGGATATGGCTAAGTCCGGGATCAGTTGCCCTCCATAACTCACCCTTCCTTCAAGAGCCAGACTCCATGGATCTTTGTTATAGATCACGGCGATCGCAGCGTTGCCTGCCGCGCCGAAAGCGTTGGATCCGGTGAGCGGTTCTTCGTATCCAGCGATATCGTTTATACGCTTCCCGAAAGCGTAAGCACCGGTCCCACCCAGTGAGATTATCGGCTTTATCTTCCAGGAGCTGAACGGGTCGTAGATAACGTCCACACCGCCGCCCGCGGTAAAGGTCAGGTCATAGGTATTATAGGCATCGCCTGCGTAGAACCTTGCCGGTCCTAAAAGCGAGATACGTGGTCTTACGGTTAGGTTATCAACCAGAGAGATATCTGCAGATACATCGGCAGTTAGGGGGATACCCGTGACTCCTCCTACCAGGAATGGAGACACAAGATATCCCAACGAAAATGAGGATATCCATTTCCGTGCCCACACCTGAGGTTTGAGGAAGGTTGCATAACCTTCGTAGGGTGAACGTATGAGTCCAATCACACGAACACTTCCTGCAAAGCCATCTTGTTCGCGAATAGCATAGGCCGCGTCCTGCCCGGCCATCAAGGCTCCCAGATTGTCCTGGGCAAAACCTCCCAGTAGAAGCAATGTAATTACACCCATGCAGGAATTATAGGGTAGGTATAGAGGTTGTCAACTTAAGGAATCGAACCACAGATGAGAACTCCTTGGAAGTCGTTCTCGCCACAGGCGTACGCAGATTACACAGGTTGAATCTTGCCAAGGGACGTCAAATTATTAGGAGGTTTGTGTCTGGGGTCCCCAAAAGGGTGCGAAGCAACCTTTTGGGGTGTGTTACGGGTCCGGTGGGCCTGTAAGCCGAATTCTGTCGAGGGCGGTCATTTGTCTAGTGCCAGCGCGTTGCCGCGGGCATCCTGCAGCCTACCCGAGGGGTCAGGACCTACGTCCAGTCGACGGGCCGCCGCCCCTCTGCTTGGCCTTGCTCCGGGTGGAGTTTACCGTGCCCTGGATGTTACCATCCAGGCGGTGCGCTCTTACCGCACCTTTTCACCCTTACCTGCGGGAACAGGCGGTGTGTTTTCTGTGGCACTGGTCAAGGGTTACCCCTTCCGGCTGTTAGCCGGCACCCTGCCCTGTGGAGTTCGGACTTTCCTCTCCGCCCCGAAGGCGAAGCGACCGCCTGGCCCACCGGACAAAAGTATTCTAGCCTCCGCATAAGGTTTGTCAAGCAAGAGCGGCTGTCTCCTCACCTCAGTAATTTGATACTACTTTCTAGTAAAAGATTTAAATTAACTTGAAACTACTTGACAAGATTTTTTTGCGTATATTTGGACATGGTGAATCCCTGAGGGGTTCCCATGCACGTAAATAAACAACCAAGAGGACACAATGTCCAGAATCACAAAAGCCCTCCTCATCGCCGCGGTAGCGGTGATGCTCGTGGGTGCTACCAGCGCCTACGGCTATCACGAAACCTGGAACGGCTGGTTCAACTCAGGAGAACTCACCTACCTTGGCGCCACCTTTAAGTATACGGAAGGTGAAGGCGTGCTTAGGGACACCACCGATGGAGACGTTGATAGGTTTCTCGTCCCCACTGTAACTCCTTCCACCTTCACCTGCGAGAGTGGCGAATGGGAGGGCTACTACATCAAGCTTTGGCCCGGGGCCAGCGGCTGGAAATACACAGGTCAAAGCGAGCAAAAGGAAGCCTATGACGGTGGATGGACAGGTTTTGCGAGGCTCTATATACCCTTCGTAAAACCTGACACCTTCAACGTCGAAGGCACCTGGGATACAGATGACTTTGGCGACTACTTCAGCTATGGGGGCATTCCACCTATCTATAGCGCAGAGTGGGATATAACCAACAGTGATCTCGATCGCCTTGATGGAGCGGGCGGCAGTGAAGGCGAGCGGGTATACCCCGAGTAGTAGGTAACCTGAACGATTGGAGGAGGGGGCTTGCCCCCTCCTCTTTTTTGGCCTTGACATTGTCCAAGAACCGGCTTATGATTAGACAAAAAGGAGGTAGTTATGATACAAACAACTGTTTTATTCTTGGCGTTATGCGCAGGGACGCTTGTAGAGCCCTTTCGCATCGCCGATGCCGAGCTCGGCCATCATCAGACCTACCCGTGTGCGGCCATGGCCCCTGACGGGCACTTTGCTGTAGCATGGGTGGACAGCATAGCATCCGGCGACCCCTTCAATCCCGATGACTTAGAGCTGGATCTTTTCGTCCGCTTCTTCGACCGGGACGGGAACCCGATGACCGACGCTTATCAAATCGCAAAGATGGCGGACACCAACTGGGTCCACTACCCCTGGCTTGAGATGGATACCGCAGGCAACGCCATCCTGCTCTGGGTGGACAGGGAAACCCGGAGTGCGGAGCAGCCTTCTTACGTGCGCTTCCAGCGCTTTGCCCCAGACGGCAGCCCTGTGGGTTCTGCGCACACGGTGGTGGCCCGGGTGTTCTTATACAAGAGGAGTCCGATTGACTTGAGCCTCAACAACAGGGGCGAGTTCGCAGTAACCTGGCTTGAGGTAATTCCCCCTTATTGGGATTTGACTTGCGTATGGGTCCAGCGTTTTGATCTGGAAGGCTATCCCGAAGACCGTGCCTTTTTGCCCCATGATATTCCTGGTAATTACCTTCTTCCCTTCTCCTCTCCCAGGGTGGCGCTAAATGACGAGGGAGACCTTGTGGTAACCTGGCGTGATAAGCTTAATCCTGACACGGTGTATCTGCGTTTCCAGGTGTTCGATGCCGCAGATGAACCTGTCCTGTCGTGGAGGTCCAGGGGGCATCTCTTGGATTATGGGGAGTGGGGCAAGTGGGCCGAGCCCTATTGGCTTGATGATGAGCGTTTCGTGGCGTTCTGGGTAAAGCATCTAGACCAAGGATACGGGCTTGTGGGTGGAGTGTTCGGACATCGCGGGTTGGCTCGGTATCCAATACGCACGGTGGTGGTGGATACACAGGCGCATATATGGTTTGGAAGTGGAGGCGACAGGGATTTCTCGGTTGCTTTTTCTTCTGAGGAGGGCTTTGCCGAGACCCATGTCAAAGGTTACTCTCACTGGGATCCCTGGTACTCATGGCAGCACGGGGGCGGTGTGCTTGGCGAGATTCGCGACAACGAGCCCTGGCGTCGAACCAACCTGTTCGAGTACACTCCGCCCTTGGGAAAGGATACTGCATACAGCAAACATCTTGTTGCTACAACTGCAGTAGCGGCGTGCGACGACCGGATCGTGTGGGTGTATACCCGCCTCAACCTGGACACTATCTCTGAGGCCTGGGCCATTATCACCGACTGGGACATGGGGGTAGGGGTAGTTGAATCTCCTATTCATACTGCGTCCCTTATCCATCTTGAAGCATCCCTCAACCGGCTCTCCTACGACGTGTCCGGGAGTGTTACGGGCGAGGCGCAGCTTACCCTCTACTCCGCCGACGGGCGCAGGGTGCTTACCGAGACCATCCAGGGCAAAGGCACCTGGACGCCCTCCTCCCTGCCCTCCGGCGTCTATTTCGCATGGGTTGAGGGAGAATCAGCCAGCGCCAGAGCCAAGCTGGTGATCCTGCACTAAACCTTGACAAACAGGGGGATGTGCCTTTAATAGACAAAAGGAGGCCGTCATGCTTAATATAGGTCTTATTGCCTTAACCCTGTGTG
>SOJW01000067.1 GCA_004375895.1 Candidatus Stahliibacteriota bacterium | reverse complement strand
ATAATGGACAGAGAAGGCTTAAGCCCCTTCTTCGACCACCTCCTCTACACAGACGAGATAGGCCCGCGAAAACCCAACCCTGCGGCCTTCAAGATACTGCTGGATCGACTAGGCACTAAGCCGGAAGAAACGGTTCACGTCGGGGATCGCATCGATTTGGACGTTCTTGGTGCGCGCAGGTCAGGTATCCGAAGCGTGCTGTATGCCTCAAATCGCGCCACCTGCTACGACGGCTATCCCCATCCCGATTTCTGCATCCGCAACCTGACGGAGATTCTGGATGCCTGATACCCTGATCGATACACTCCTTGACACTGCCGTCTCGATCGATACCTTCTCCCAGGCTGCGTATCGAAGCGCCTCCCCCAGGTGGTTAATTTGGATCATACTTCTTGCGATCAACGTGCTATTCGCCTTCTGGGGATACATGGTTGGCAGGCGCAAGGGCCACGGAGCGCTGGGCGCGGTGCTTGGGTTGTTCCTGGGTGTTATCGGGATTATTATAATCTACGCCATTCGGGGACGATCTCAATCAGAATAATTGGAAATCGAAGGCTAAACTCAGACCCGCTGGCTTCTCCTCCTTAGGGACGCCAGGTTCAAGGGATAGAGAAGCGACATTGCAAGCCCGCGTATCTCACTCTTGAGGGAAGCCATGTAAAGCTCCTCCTTGGCCTCGCATATCTCGTGACACACAGGAAACGGCTCGCGCCCCACCCTGGTCAGGAACTCGTAGTGCTGGCGGCTGAACCAGATGTCGCGTGCCTTCTTGGAGCGTATGTTGCCGAACGAGTAACCGCCCATCACGGTGCAGGCGATGAAGTCGCCCACCGGATTGATGTTGATAAAGTAGTGGTAGGGACATCGGAAGAGGCGGCGCTTACCCTCCAGGAGTTTGAGCACGCGCTCAACGAGGTGCATGGTGCTCTCGGCTCCCCTGCTGATGCGTCCTATCCTGACCAGCTCATCCCTCAGCCACACTACCTGCTCTCTTGTAGGTTTGAGTGATTCTCTAACCGGAATCATGTGGGAACGTGCAATCTTGCGGCCATTCCAGACAGTTCTCTCTACACCTTCAACCGTGTTCTCCCATACGATGCCGAATGCGAGGCCGTCAAGTTCCTGGGAGGCCACGAAGCGGTACATATCAGGTATGAACTCTGTATTGAGTTTGGTCAGTACGGCGTAGATGTCGATTGAAGGGTAAGGCGTACCCATCTCCTCCTTGGCTTTTTTAAGGATCTCAATTCCCTTCTTGGATCGTTCCCACGCACCCTTGACCCCGCGCAACGTATCGTTAACCTCGTTGGGCGCGTCTATGGAGAAGCGCACCTTGGAGATACCGGCTCCGATCAGCTCACGGGCAAGCTCAGGGGTGAAAGCCATACCGTTGGTGATGAGGTTGCAGCTGGTGAACCGGCGGATGTAGCGCACGATCTCAGGCAGATCCTTGCGTAGCAGCGGCTCGGTAGAGGTGATGCGGAAGCGCTTGACATGTAAATCCTTGACCAGCTGGTAGACCAGGTCCTTTATTTCATCGAGCGTGAGCTTGTCTTGCTCCTTCTGCCAGCGCATCCGCCATCGCTGGCATATCAAACATCGCTGGTTGCAGCAGGTGTTCACGGAAAGGTTCACCACCGGTGCGTAGCCTCTGGCAAAGAGGCTGATCTCTTCGGCGGCGCGCGCAAGATTCATGGATTGAATTGTAGTCATGGAAAACCAGATCGCAACATCATTAAGATCGGTTGCGTCTTTATAATTAGATAGGAGGTTAAGATGCGCAGATTACTTTTAGCAGGACTGGCCTTGCTCCTCTTTGGGTGCTATGATTACACACTGATCATAAAGATGGAACCTGACGGCTCCGGCACCCTTGTATTTGAGATAGGGATGCCGTTCGGAGAAGCCGATACCCTTGAGTTCCCGGAAGAACTCTCTCGGCAACTCGACACAACGTCGGGCTGGCAAACGTCTACCTTTACGGTAGATACGGTGGCAGACACCATCCTGCAACTTCACGTGGAAGGGAGTTTCGATTCCCCGTTTATGTTAACCAAACTCTTCAAGTATGATTTCTTCGATGCCGACAGCTTCAGCCTTACACACGAGGGTACTACCAAGGGAGAGAGATTTCAATTGTACAAACGCTACTCGGAAAGTTTAGACTCGCAGGAGGTATCAGCTACCACAGAAGATTCGAATACCTATACCTTGCATGTAAGCGTTGTTGAGTTAACCCTTGAAGATTTCGATCCGGACGCCTACACCTGGCACGAGGAGCTGATATTGCCAGGTGAGATTATCGACCACAACGCCGACGAGCGGAAGGGCGATACCTTGATCTGGGAGCGCCGCACCTGGGACGTGTTCGAAAAGGGGTTAATTATGGAAGCCAGCTGGGAGGTAAGCCCCTAGATAGAGCCAGCCACCAGCTTACCGCGGCGGATGACTGCCTGGGGATGGAAATTGAGGGAGACGAACGGATCTTCATCGAACACCAGAAGGTCGGCCTCGAGGCCTTCGCGAACAGAGCCGATGCGGTCTTCAAGATGCACGGCGTAGACACCATGATAGGTGTAGGCGGCAACCGCTTCCTCTACAGTGATACGCTCCTCGGCTATGGGATGATTGAGGAAAGCGGTGATACCTTCTGCAGGATCGGGTGCAGTTATGGGTGCATCCGAACCGGCAGCGATCCGGATACCGGCATCGAGGATGGAGCGGAAGGGGTTGGTCCAGCGCAGGCGATCGCCCAACCGCTCGGCATACATCCCCCCCTCTTGACCCCATATCGTTTCAAAGCAAGGCTGCACACCAAGGATAACCCCAAGCTTTGCCGCTCGTTCTATAAGATCAGGTGGAAGCAATTCGGCGTGCTCGATGCGGTGCCTTCTAGGGTTGCCCGGTTCTATCACCTTCTGGTAGGCAGAAATAAGCTGTTCTATCGCCTCGTCTCCTATGGCATGGAAGGTCATCTGCAGACCGGCTTCATCAGCACACCTGACAAGGGTGTCCAGCTCCTTTTGAGAAAAGTAAAGGATGCCGTGGTTGCCAGGCGCGTCGGTATAAGGCTTACGCAGTGCAGCGGTATGGGAACCGAACGAGCCGTCTATAAGTATGCAGCCGCCAAGTCGGGTAAGTTCAAGATCGCATATCTTGCCGACATCCCGGTTCTGGGGAAAGAGTGCGGCCTCTATGCCTAGTCTCGCACCTGTTGATCTTATGATCTCCACGTCCCCAAGGCTCGCTTCATCGCCTATCATGACCGCGGCAGCGGTCACCCCCTTAGCAAGGAGATCCGCCCCTGCCTTGATGAAAGCCTCACTTCTGACATCACGCGGAATACGTTCCTGCATGCGCTCTACTGCCAGCTCGTTGAACCGCCCGGTGAGATGATCGTTGGCGTGTTCGATGGGCTGATCATATAGCAACCAGCGCCGCGCCGCCTTGTTCAGATATACGGAGTGACCGTCCTCTCGGCGAATGAAGATAGGAAGATCATCTGCAACGCGATCCAACTCGTCTGTCAGAGGCTCCCAGTTCGTCTCCTTTAACCTTTCCGGAGCCAAGTTGAATGCGTAAAGGAATCCAAGTTCGCGTGCAGTTGAAAGATACGATGAGAGCGAGGTAAAAAACTCCTCTCTGCTACGAACCTCCCGGAGGTCAAGGAAGATAAGCGAATACCCGTATTCAAGAAGATGTATGTGAGAATCTATATACCCAGGCAAGAGCACCTTGTTCTCGTAAATCCCGGCATCGGCTGAGGATTCAACCCTTCCGATCTTGGCAATCCTGGAGCCTTCAACCAAAAGATCGGCTCGCAAGGATTTGCGCGGTGGGGAGTGAATCAGGGCATCTTTGAATAGAATCATCCGATCTCCATGAGACTCACAAGTTCAATATGAGCGGTCTGGGGGAACATATCAGCCTTGACCGGCCTCCAGATACTCCAACCCGTCACCGCACGTAACCAACTCCTCTATCTGAACGTTGAAGGCCTGGGCTACCATGCAAGCAGTGTGCTGCGTACGATCTCATCTGCTGCCCGCTCAAGCAGCTGCCGGATGCCCTCTTCCTCATCCAACTCGGCGTCAAGCACCTCTGAGGTGGTTTTTCTATCATCCCAAAGTACGGTATTCTTTACCTGATCCCGGCACTGGCTTTCAAAGCGCAGTTCGTATTTCCACTGGGATACGTTGCGGGAAGCATCGTAGACAGCCGCGGTGCGCCTATAGCCGGTGATACTGACCCTGAGAACGAGATCGGCCGAGGCGTCCGATGAAACACGCAGACGACCGCTTCGGGTGAAGGCCAATACAACCCCGTCCCTGAGGTTCTCGGCAAGAAGGGGACGCAGGGTTTTGTTCTCAACATCGGAGATATAGATCGTTTTAAGATACGAAGGCAGGAGAGCGCGGGTTGAGTACCCACAACACCCCACGAGCAGCAATGCTCCAAAGATCACCATCTTACGCATTGTTCATTATCCCAATAGAGCAAACAAAGTCAAGGTGGCTGCAGGAGCTCGACTCAATTGACACACGACGACTTCATCACTTCTTGTCCAGAGGATAGTCAAACACATATACCTTCTTGACACGCTCGTGGAACTTCATACCTAAGTGTTGTAGTATCTTGTGCTTGCGTTTACTGGCTGCAAAGGCCAGGAACCTCACGCCCTCCGGTAGGGAGGCGAGTTTCGCTTGAGCCAGTTTGCTCAATATCTCAAGGGAGCGCTCATCGCCCTCAAGAAACGCAATCTCTCGACTTTCAGGCGTATAGCGGTTCCTCATAAGAACCAGCACCCCACCGACTTCAGGGGTCACGTAAACCAACCCATCCTCCAGGAGGGAGCGGAAAAGCTCTTCTGTGAAATTACGGAACTTCCAGGTATGGGGCAAGAGACCCTTTGAGGCGACAAACTCTTCGCTGGATCGGACGAGTACCCAGGCCTTCTCGGTGACCTCTGCACCGGCGAGGAACTCCTTTTCATCTAACTCTACTTTCCGAAATGTACCTAAAGGCTCCCTCTGCTCGAAGTAATCAAAGAGAGCGTACTCCTGGAATCCAAGGTGATGTATTATCGCAAGGCTTGCGGTGTTGACGTCAGCGGTGGAAAGCCGGATGCTCTTGGGGCTTGCGGCAAGTGCCAGCTTAAGTTGCTCCTCGGCAATCTCGCGTCCCAGACCCTTTCTGCGATGTTCCTCGGCTACGCGTATGGCTTCTAGCCAGAGCTCTCCGGGCGATAATTCGCTCGTCTTAGTGACCCCAACGATCTCACCTCCGACTTCAGCAACAAAAAGCCCACCCTGTTTGATCCAGTCCTCCAGGAATAGGGGAACGTAGTCCCAACCCTCCCAGGTGGCGGATGCTATCCTCAGGATTCCATCACGATCCTTGAAAGTCGCCTCGCGAAGTTTTATCATAGCGCTCCCTTCTTCCATTTACCTGAGGCGAAGTATCCTCCGTTAACCGCGGTCTCAACCACGACGGACGCGCCTATCGCCAGCCAGACACCTGTGGTATCCATCCCGACTATTTGACTTAACACGAAAGCCAACGGAAGCTTGACTATCCAGTTCGCCGCCACTGCGGCCACGGCAGGGCCTAGGGTTCGTCCTGCACCGTACTGAGCTCCGGACCACGCCATGGAGAATGGTAAGATCAAAAGGAACGGTGCCAAAACCCGCAGGTAAGCCGATCCGACCTTTATCACCTCATCCTGCCCCGGGGCAAAGACGCCGACGAGCCAACCGGCGGCGAGGAAAAGAAGTGTCGAGAGAATGACTTGCAGCAGGAACCCGGATAGACCGCTCAGACGAACGATGCGTGACGCCGCAAGAGGTTTCCTAGCACCTAGATACTGTCCCACAAGGGACTGGGTGGCAACCGTAAGGCCTGTGAGGAATATAAAGGGGATGCCTATGATCCGAAGCCCCACAGTGAATGCGGCCTGAGCGACAACACCGGAACGACCAACGATGTAGAACATCGCCATCCCGGTCAACGGCCTGGTGATCCCCTGAATCATGGCAAAGAAGCCGACCTTGAGGAAACGGACGAGAATCGCTAGCCGTGGTGGAACCACTCCAAGCAAGCCTCTTCTGCTCAGGATTATGAGTGCTGCTATCACGTTGAACAGGGTAGCCACAGCAGTGGCGATTCCTGCCCCAAGCACACCCAAGCGGGGAAAACCCAGCCAGCCGAAGATCAACAAGGGATCGAGCACCAGGTTAATAATGTTGGAGCCCGCGGAAACGAGAAGCGGGGAAAGGGTATCGCCTGTTGCCTGCATAGCGGTGAAGGAGGCAGCAGAAAAGTAAACAAACGGCAGGATAACAAAAAGGATCACAAGGTAAGGAGTGCCCACCTTCATCACCTCCGGACTGGCACCTAACAGGGCAAGTATAGGCCTGCTCAGGGGAACGCCTGCAAGGACTAAAATCACACCCAGGGACAGGGCCAGGAGGAGGCCGTGAAAAAGTGCAGCTTGGGCCTGGGGTCGGTCGTTGGCTCCTGCAAAACGGGCCACAAACGCCATCGTAGGTGCGTTTGTCAACTGGGAAAGTGCGACAAGAACCCAGAAAACCGAGCCCGCTACCCCCACCGCGGCAAGAGCAACTGAACCCAACCGACCGATCCAGAACGCGTCCACTATGATCATAAGCTGGGTAAGAAGCGTGGAAAGCGCAACCGGCCACGCAACAACGATAATCGTGCCTAGCCCTGCATTCTTTAGGTTGACGACACTTAACGGCTTATCTCGTGACCGTGGAGGAGGCATCATGGATCCCGGTGGTCAGCGAAACAGGGATTACTTAAAAGCCAGGCCCTGCTGCTACTGGGCCTCTCCGCGGAACCTCTCAGACTGGGTGGGTTGTATCTCCTCCTCTTGAATCGGCTCTTCGGGCTGCTCCTCTTCGGGTAGGGGGGCTTCCTCAGTGGCTTCCTCTTCTTCTACGGGTTCAGGGTTGTAGATCGCGTTGATCTCGCGCCAGATTTTGAGTGCTTCGTCTTCCTTTACTCTTGCAAAACGCAGGTAGTTGATCTCGCGCATACGCATCTGGGGAGTCCAGTCATACTGGCTTTCCAGGTCTGTGGCCCAGACAACGGGCATCTCTTCTTCAGATGCGAACGCTAGATTCAGGTACTCTGCCTCTGTAGCATAAAGGTCTGCAATAGCCAAGAGCTTATCCTGGATATCCTGGAACTGAGGCGCTATCCGCTTAAGATATGCAGCGGCAAAGTCACGATCCTCGGCAAGCTGCTTGTACATCCAGGCGTTGGCGTCGACGATGCGATTGAAGTCCTCTGCTCTGAGGTTATGGAACGCACCCGTTTCAAGGGCTTGAATCCAATTCTTCATCACCTCGAGGCCACAGTAGTAGTCCCCGATGCGCTCGGTCTCAAGAACCTCCTGAGCTATCGCGAAGGAACGGATGATGGCTTCCATTAGGATCGGAGGAACATCGCGTCCCTCAATAAGATAAACCTTTTTGGGAAAGGCCTCGGCCAGCGTGTAGCCTGTACGTTTACTCTCGTAGACCCGGACAAGGAACTCTCGTCCGGACTTCTGGTACCCGGTTATTATACCCCAGTCCGGGAAAGCCGCCAACTGAAAGGCGATAACAGGACTACCTGCATCAACCGTCTGGATTATAGCATCACGCACGGCTTCAACGTTGCGCATGTTCTCCTCTAACTCGAGGTATCGGTACTCATAACCCAAGGCCCCCAAGGCTACAAGATCACAGCGGTACCCTTCGGAAGCGAGAACTGCCGAGATATCCCAGTTATGGTGCATCTGAAGACGAAAAACTGCCCCAGAAAGCCCCATTAGCATGGTATAGTCAAGCGTATCCTTGAGGTAGTTCGCTGTCCGGGCAAGCGAGAGAATAAATGAGTTATTCATCCCTTCTTTCTCATCCAAGGGCCCTATTCCCTGCAGCAGAACCGCATCCGACGTGTATTCAAGCTCAGGCAGTTGTTGCTCGAGGTAGAGTCCCATCTGACCCGGAGGAAAGATGAAGCTCAGGGTTTCCTCGCCGCGGTCAAAGATAACCTCGACCGAATCCACGGCCAGCTTCTTTACCGCTTCCAGCTCCTCTATGGACTGGACCCAGTTCCCATCATAGGAACGCAAGATATCGCCTTCCTTGATACCCACCTGATCGGCTATACTGCCTGAAACGATTCCAACCACCAAGAGGAAGGGCTCATCAGAGGGTCGTCCGTTCGAACGTTCGCCTCGCTTCGCGGCGTAACCCACAGTGAACAACCCTGCGATAAGGAGAAGTGGAAGGAGTTTCCACGCAAACTTCATGATGCCTCCTTAAAATTTCTTCCTACCGCCACCACAAAGGCGGTATATCCGACTTATCTCCTCCATAAAATTAGCGACCTGCATTCCACACTCAAGAGTTTACACGAAAATACGCATCTTGCAAGCCCACTAAAGATAATTATTTCTCGGCAGTTGTCAAGACCGTCCAAGCGTAACACGCGATCTTCCACTGCACGTCCCTATAAGTCTTAAGCTTGACAAATCAAGCCTTGTGGATAGAATTGGCCTTGTGGCGCTATCGTCTAGTCCGGCCCAGGACACCTGGTTCTCAGCCAGGAGACTGGGGTTCGAATCCCCATAGCGCTAGTTTGCTTCAAACGGATATGGAACATCCCAATAGAATTGAAAGGCGCGGGTTCAATAATGAAGTGCAAAACCCATGAAATTTAGTAAGCGTACCAAGGGAAAGCCAGCCCACTTCTAATTCTTTGAGTTCAATTAGCCCCGTTTCGGCGGGGCTTTTGTTTTAAACGCATCAGTCATCCGTGTCTCGACGCGGACAATTAGCGCGAGGTGAGAAGCTTATATAAAATTGCCTTCTGGATGTGCAGCCGGTTCTCGGCCTCGTCCATGACGATTGAATGTGGACCGTCAAGCACCTCGTCTGTGATCTCCTCTCCGCGGTGGGCAGGCAGGCAGTGTTCGACCAGAACGTCAGGCTTGGCGTGCTTTAAGAGTTCGGAGTTCACCTGGAATGGTGCAAACAGGGACCTGCGCTCGGCGGCTTCTTGCTTCTGACCCATCGAGGCCCACACGTCGGTGTAGATAACGTCGGCGTCGGCGGCAGTCTCATGCGCGTCGTTGGTTATGGTTATTGAAGCACCTGTCTTTGCAGCTTCATCGGTTGCCGCCTTAATAAACTCGTCCTTTGGACCATAGCCCTGTGGCCCCCCGATCACCATATGAGCTCCAAGCTTGGCCGCGGTCAGCATCAGCGAGTGGCACACGTTGTTGCCGTCGCCGAAGTAAGCGAGTTTGATATCACCCCACGAGAAAGCTTCGCTTCCTCGCGGGGACCCCGAACCTAGATGCTCATAGATAGTAAGAAAGTCTGCAAGCGCCTGGCAGGGGTGCTCGGCGTCTGAGAGCGCGTTGATCACCGGGACGGTCGCGTAGGAGGCCAGATCAACCACTGTCTTGTGTGCGAATGTCCGTGCGGCGATCGCGTCAACCCAGCGTGCCAGGTTGCGAGCCACATCAGGGACAGACTCGCGTTTGCCTAAGCCTATATCAGCAGGGGCAAGGTAGAGCACTTCTCCGCCCAGCTGGAAGAATGCCACAGAGAAGGTTACCCGTGTTCTCAAGGAAGGCTTCTCGAACACGAGCACCAGGGTCTTGCCTTTGGCAAGATCAAGCTGTTTACCCTTTATCCCGGCAGATATCTTGAATAGTTCCCTGATCTCCTCACCATTTAGATCACCGATTGAAACGAGATCCTTCTTCACAATGCCTCCTGGCGGGTCAGTTATGTTCCACAAGAAGTCTTTTTAATCGATCACCACGACCTTGCGGTTAGTCTCTCTTGTATCCGAGATAGTTCTTACAAAGTATACCCCGGCGGGTAGAGTACTGCCACTTTTATCCTGCATCTGCCAGCTGAATGGGGTGGTTCCTTCTGTCCGGGCAAGCAGGCGTCCGGATGCGTCGAATACTACGACGTCCACCTGAGTGCCTGCAGGACCGGCAAAGCTCAGGTTTCCAGTGGTTATGCACTCAACCGGTCCGACAGCCGGTCGGATATCTACCAGTTCGTGGAGCCCGCTTGAAGCCTTGCCTTTGAACGCGGTCAGCACCACATCGTCCAGATACCAGCCGTCAAAATGCTCATACCGGTCGGTAGTAAGACGGAAGCGTATCTGGAGGTCAGAGGAGCCGCAGAACCCTGAGAGATCAAAGCGTTCCTCGCGCCAGTCATCCTGGAAGCCTGAGAAGCGCTTAAGGGTGACCCAGCCGCCGGTCTGGCTACTTTTGGCCTCCAATGCCGCCCAGTCCCAGCCCTTTTCGATGGAAAAAAGATGCCAGAAGCTGAGCTCGGCGATCACCTTATCTGAAAGATCGAGTGTAGGACTCTGAAGATAGTATAAGCTCTCGTCGTCGTAGGGGCCATCCGGGGAGTCGGTTATGGAATAATCACCGGAGTGCGAGTCCTCGTCGGTCAATCCCCAGTTGGAGGACCAGCTTCCATAGTCCTGATCGTCAAAGTCCTCGGCGATAAGGGTATCTCTGCTACCCACCGGAAGCGTGATTTGGTGGATAAACTCCTCGCCTGCCGCCCGGACTGTAAGCGTAAGCGGGATCGTCGAGTCGGGAGGAGCTGTGGCTGAGATCATTACCTTCAAAGGATCGGATTCGTTGGTGCCCGTGCTCTGGGGTTCAAGCGAAGCGATGGAAGCCGTGGGGTTAACGAGTTCTACCCTCGGATCGGATCCGCTGAGTTCAAGGCCTATCTGACCGGATCCGTCCTTCACGCTCATGTTATGGATGTGCACTACCAGGTCAACCGTTTCTCCGGGCGATATCTCGCCGTCCCCGCCGTCCGAGAACGAGATTCCTAAAAGCTCAGGGTAGATGCCTGCCGCCTTTGCGGTGGCGATCATCATGGGATGGGTCTCGGCTATATGCTGCTCTATCGCCCATTCCTGCCAGAACCGCTCACCTACCTCAGGGGTTACGGAAAAGATACCCTGATCCCCGTACATCCAGTCGTCGGAACCGCCGTTGGTTGGGTAGAACTCGTAACCGCTGATCACCGGGTAGTGAGCTATCCGGGTGGCAATCTCACCCCAACCATAGAAGGCCAGAGAGTCCTCACTCTTCTGTCTTATATAACCCCAGGGATACAGGAACAGGTTGGAGTGGCTGTGGAAGTTGAGTGCGGTAACGAAGGAATGGGCCTTGCACAGATTCATCACCGACTGGGTCTCAGGCTCGGAGCCCGGTTCAGAGCCCCGGTAGGTCTCCTCCCCAGGATTGGGTGAGGAGCCCTGGTTATCGTAGCCCCACATGTAGGGGTAGTTGCGGTTGTTATCTACTCCCTGCGGTTCGGCGCCCGTTTGCCGGCGGTTCTTGCGGTGCATGCCGCCGCCGCCAGGATGCATCTCTTCATTGTAAAGGTAGCCGTCGGGATTTATTATAGGAATGATCCAGATCTCGCGGTTATCCACAAGATAGGTGGCAAGGGGGTCTTGCCCGTAGTTCTCGCAGAGCCAGCGCGCCCACTCAACGCAGATGTTGACACTGATCGGCTCTCGCGCATGATGTATCCCTGTATATAAAACCTCGGGTTCGTTCTCTTCCGTACCGACGTTATCCGATATCTTCACCGCCCAGACGTGGTTGCCGTCCCATGTGGTGTCCCCCAGGCTATCGTTTGGCATAATCACCCGCTCCGAAATAATCCCCGGGTACTGTTCATACAGAGAGTCCAGAATAGCGTTGGTCTCATCGTATGTATAGTAATTGCCGAAGTTTGTGGGACCAAGCATCTGGGAGGCGTAGTAGGCCTCAAGATCCTCTATGATGATCCGGTAGTCAACGCCTGCCTGATCCAGGAGCTTGAGTCCTTCCTGTGTGCACACGATCTCTGCCCGGTAGCCGGCTTTGCCGCCGACGATATCAAATCCTGAGAGTACGGCGGGTAATGACTTCCCTTCGAGAGGAACCCCTACCTCATACCACGTCGTGCCGAAGGCGGCTGTGGCGAAAAGAACCAATAAAAATAGCCTCTTCACATTATCTCCTTTCAAGTATCCGATTCAGGATCGTAAGGTTGACCTTTAGGATCGCCCCTTGTGGTGTGGCCCACACGACTAAAATCGGCTGTCTTTGAATGTTTCCTTCATAAACCGCCCTCGAAGCCATACTGTAGATTGCAATCTCTGCCTCCGGATCGTAGCCTTCAAGCTGAAGGAGACCGTCAGACTCCCATTCATCGAACCCCTTCTCTTTAAGAAGGCGTTTCAGGCGGTTATCTTGTCTCTTCAGTATGACTTCAACTGCTTTGCGGGTTGCCTCGCGTGCCAGGGGTTCTTCCCACCACTCCAGGAGCTCGGCCCTTGTTATGTATCCGTAGACCTCAGCTTCGATAGGTCTCAGGCGCGCCTTTATGATGCCTCCATAATAGGGCTCGATGCTCTTATCAAATATCACCCGGCCCACGCGGAAGGCGGTATCTTCTCTGATCCGAACCACGTCCAGCGCTTCGAGCTTATCTGAGAGCATGGTGATTGTCCCAACCAGGGTTGTATCGTCCTCTTCTAGCACAAGACTATAGGCAGATAATACAGGCAACCCTTGTTCCGTCATAGCAATACGCATCGTGCACCCTGAAAGCGACGCGAGAACCGCAAAAAGCAACACTCGATGCATTCTTTGAAGTATAGTCTGAGGTTTCAGGCAGTCAACCCAGGTGTGAGGTGATAATAGTCTGCGAGAACAAGAGATGCTCTCTTGTTTTTCCGAACGAGTCTTTTACGAACTTCGCGCAGCATCCCTTTGGAGATGTCCAGACCGATCACCGACCTTTCAGGTGAAGCTATCTGATCAAGCAGATACCCGGTGCCGCAGCCGATCTCAAGAATCCTTTCCCAGACCAAACAGTGCAAGCGCCAGGAAGAAACGGTAGAAATGGGCTGCCAGATCATAGATGCGGGCCAGGTTCATAAGGGAAGCGAAGATCGCTTGTGCTGTCGGAAGACCTCCACCGAACCGAATCCCGCACCGCGCAGGAGTTCTCGCGCCTTCCCGTTGCCGTAACCCACCTCATAGTCCTTGTGTGCGTCGGACCCCACCGTAACACCCTTAACACCCGCAACACCCGTAACACCCGTAGTACCCGTAACACACCCACCCAGCTCTGCAAATCGTTTCAGTATCTTCTCTCCCGGATAAGGCTCCTCGGTCGCGTGCCGCCAGCCCGCGGTGTTCAGCTCAAGGACCAATCCGGACCGGGCGGCGCTCTCAAGAATCCGTTCCACTATCTCCTCATAATCATCCCCCCTGTATGCTTGGGGGGCAAACAGATACTTCCTTATGTAATCGAGATGACCCAGGACCTCAAATAGACCGCTCTCTGCGACCGCAAGCACGGTCTCGAAGTAGGGCGCAAAATCCTTGCCTGCCAACTCCTGTTCGCGCACCCATCTGGAGACAAGTATCCCATCCACGTAGTGCACCGATCCGATCGCGTAGTCGAGAGGTTGCGAATCCAGAAAATCCTTAATCTGGCTCTCTTTTCCGGGGATGAACCCAATCTCAGCGCCGTAGAGTATCTCAAGCTTTCCGCGGTAGAGATCACGCAGGCGCTCGATCTCGGTAAGGATTTTGGTGCTGTCGATTAGATCCACGTACGCCTCGTCTGCGGGCAGGAACTCAACGTGGTCGGCGAAGCCCGCGATCTTTAATCCCCTTGCCGCAGCCGCCCGGCATGCGCGTTCAGCGGGAAGATGCGAATCCGGGGAGAAGCTGGTGTGTATGTGTAAATCTACCATGTGGAATTATACCTCTGTCTGCGTTCCCATCAAGTAGGGGCAAGGCATGCCTTGCTTGATGCTCCTTTTTGCCTGCGGCAAAAAGATCGCAGGGGGATAATGTGGCACAGGCCCAGCGGGAATTATCGAACGGCCTGGAGAGGCCGTTCTCCCTTTGATGAGATAAGGTGTGTTACGGGCGGCGGTTCGGCCAGACGCTTTCTTCGCAGGAGAAAGGAAGCATATATGGAGTGCAACGAGCGTCTCGTTGCGGTACAACAACATGGTTGTTGCACTCCAAAATCATTGATTCTGATTTTGTAGGATGCTATCTTCGCTTTGACCAAACTTCGCGGTTGACGATATTCGAAGGCATCTCGCCTCCGAACACCTTGAGCACCGCGTAGGCGCAGAGCTCGGCCATGGCTCCTCGCGTCTGGTGGGTGGCAGAGCCGATGTGCGGTGCAAGCACCACGTTTTCCATCTCGAAGAACTCGGCTGAGATATCCGGCTCCCTTTCGTAGACGTCAAGCCCTGCTACGGCAAGTTTGCCTGCCCGCAGCGCCGCAACGAGCGCTTTTTCGTCCACGATCGGTCCGCGCGAGGTGTTTATAAGGACCGCGGTGGGTTTCATGCGGAACAGCTGGTGTGCGTCTATGAGATGTTTGGTCTCTTGAGTTAGAGGAAGATGTATGGAGACGAAGTCGGCCTCATGCATCAGATAGGAGATGTCTACTTTTTTGGCGCCAAGCTCCTGCTCCAGGGTTTCGTTGCGCTCCTGGTCGTAGTAAAAAACCTTCATCTCGAATCCGCGCGAGCCGAGCGCGAAGCGCGTTCCGATGCGGCCCGCGCCGATGACCCCAAGCGTCTTGCCTCTTATCCCCTGACCGAGTAAAAGCATCGGCCCCCAGCCTGAGAATCTTCCTGCTCGCGTGAACCGTTCCGCCTCCCCTATCCTTCTTGCCGCGGCAAAAAGAAGCGCCCAGGCAAGCTCGGCTGTGGCGTCGGTCAGAACGTCAGGGGTGTTGGTCACCACTATCCCTCTTTTCGTCGCCGCATCTATATCTACGTTGTCGTAGCCCACCGCGTAGTTGGCTATCACCTTGAGCTTGGGGGCGGCCTCCATCAGTTCCGCATCTATCTGATCTGAAAGAAGCGGGATCAGTGCATCGGCATCGGCTACCTTCTCGGCAAGAAGCTTGCGCGGGATCGGGGTAGAACCTTCGTAAACATCCACTTCGTGTCCTTCAAGGAGCTTTATGCCTGCGTCCGGTATGCGGCGGGTTACGTAGATCTTCACAGTTCGAACTTCCCTGCCTTCGGCCTTTTTCGTTTGTCCTTGGGATGCTCACCCAGGTGCTCGCAGGCACGATCGGTTACCAGTCTTCCCGAGGGTGTGCGGGCAAGGAAGCCGATCTTTAATAAAAACGGTTCGATCATGTCAACGATGGTATCAGATTCCTGCTGAAGTGTAGCCGCTATAGCCTCAAGCCCCACCGGCCCGCCGCCGTAGAACCGTATGATAGCTAGAAGCAGGGTCCTGTCCAGGTCGGTCAGACCTATCTCGTCAACACCTTCGAGCGCCAACGCGTCCAGAGCTACCTTTCTTGTGATGCGTCCGTCGGCGCGAACCTGGGCAAAATCCCTGACTCGTTTAAGCAGTGTGTTTGCGATCCTTGGCGTTCCCCTTGCCCGCTTGGCAATCTCTCGTGTCCCCTCATCGTCAACCTCCACTTCCAGTATCCCGGCCGAACGCTTTACTACCATCGCCAGCTCGTCGTCGGTATAGAACCCAACCGCCCTGGTGATGCCGAAGCGTTCACGCAGCGGTGCCGAGAGAAGTCCGGGCCTGGTAGTCGCTCCTACCAGTGTGAAGCGATCCAGCCTGAATCTATGCGAGCGGGCGTGCGCACCCTTGTCGAAGATGAAATCCACAGCGAAATCCTCCATCGCAGGATACAGAAACTCCTCAACAACCTTTGGCAGCCGGTGCACCTCGTCTATAAAGAGCACCGATCCCCGTTCCAGACCGGTAAGGTAAGCGATCAGATCACCCGCCCTTTCCAGAGCCGGCCCTGAGGTGGTGACGATCGGCACCTCCATCTCCCTTGCGATGACGTTTGCGAAGGTGGTCTTGCCCAGCCCTGGCGGCCCGTGAAGGAGCACGTGATCCATGGGTTCTTCACGCTTGCGTGCAGCCTCGATTGCGATAGATAACGTCTCCACCAGCCGCTTCTGCCCGATGCATTCGGCAAGCCTTTTCGGCCTCAGATCCCAGCGGGCTTTATCGTCTGGACTTTCTTTCGCCAACAAAGAACTAGCCTCACGTTCCTTTCTATCCTTGTCTTTAGCGTCTTGCTCTGTATACCGCATCGAACAGCTCCTCAGGGGTTTGGATCCCGGGATTTGCAGTCAGGACCTCGTCCACCATAGCCACCGCCTCTGAACGTTTGTAGCCGAGCTGGGATGTAAGAACTTCTATCACCTGTGCTCTCAGCTCATCGGTAGGGACAGCTTCTGGAAGTTCCCTTTCTTCCACTTGCATCAGGGCGAACTTTGCAACCTTGCCTGCCAGTGTAGCCGCGATCTTCTCCGCCTTGGTCCGTCCCACACCTGAAAGTTTGGTCAGGGTAGTGATATCGCGTTCCTCTATAGCCCGTGCGATGGTGCGGATCGGCATGGTCAAGGCTTTAGCAGCCGCGGTGGGCCCGATGTCCTGCACAGAAATCAACTTTGTGAAGAACTCGCGTTCCACCTCGTTTCTGAATCCGATCAGGAGCGGCTTAGGCATTCGTTCGGTCTGGTGCTGGTAAATAAACAGCTCCAAATCCGGTTCATTCTCAAGACTCATGCGATGAATTTCCAGTCCCCTGTATACAATGTGAGGCAGCCTTACCTCGTATCCCACCTGACCCACCAGCAGGGTGATGGTCTCGTTGTTCTCATCCCGTGAGATAATCCGGCCTTTCAGAAAACCAATCATTTCTTACGTAGTGTAGCCACGATCGAGGCCGCAGTCAAGGCCACCGCGGCGGCATCGGCAACATGGGAAGGTTTCAGAGGTTCGGAGAGTTCCAGGTTTTTGGCCACCGCACGCCCTATCTGCTCCTTGGATGCGTTGCCGTAGCCGGTGAGCGTCTCCTTGGCCTGGCGGGGTGAGATCTCAAGGATGTCCAGCTTGTTTTGATGAGCGGTCAGTAGGATTGCCCCCAGCACCTTGCCCAGTGAGAGTCCTGCTTGGGGGGCGTCGCGGCGCACGAATGCCGTCTCCAGTCCAAGAAACGACGGACGGTATTCATCAATGATCCTCTTCAGCCCATCGGCAATTACCCCAAGTCTGGCAGGGGTATACTCATCCGCCTTTGTGCGGATGACCTCCTTATGAAGAAGCTCTAATTTATCTCCCACCTCTATGACCACCACCCCGGTCGAGGCCAGCCCAGGATCAACGCCCAGTATTTTCATAATCAGCTTAACCTATCCAAAGCCCTTCGACCTAATCCTTTTGATCTTCCCCTTTTCTCCAGTATCCGATCCACCTGGCTTAGATGATTAACTAACCGCTTACTACTCGGCGGCAAGCTTCTCCATCACCTCTTCGGGGATATCGAAGTTGGCGTAGACGTTCTGGACGTCGTCAAGATCCTCAAGCGCGTCTATGAGCTTGAGCATCTTTTTTGCATCCTTTTCTGTGAGCGTAACGGTGTTCTGGGGTATCTGGGTGAGTTCGGCGTGAAGGATCTCAGCGCCGTTATCAGCGAGAGCGTCCCTCACCGAGGCGAAATCACCAGACTCGGTTTTGATCTCGTATATCGACCCGTCGTGGCGGAAATCCTCGGCACCGGCCTCAAGAGCCATCTCAAGGGCTTCGTCCTCGCCGTAGGCATCTGCAGGCAGATGGATGATACCGCAGGAGCGAAACTGCCAGGCAACGCTTCCAGCAGAGCCCATGTGAGCGCCGTGGCGGGAGAGCACGTGTTTTATCTCGCTCAGGGTGCGGTTCTTGTTGTCGGAGAGCACCTTTATGACCATGGCCACGCCTGAGGGGCCGTAGGCCTCGTAGGTTACCTCTTCGTATGTGACCCCGGGAAGCTCACCTGTTCCGCGTTTGACGGCGCGCTCGATGTTGTCTGCGGGCATGTTGGCGGCCTTTGCCGCATCTACCGCGGTTCTTAAGCGGGGGTTGGCATCAGGGTCGCCTCCGCCAACCCTTGCCGCCGCTGTAATCTCACGGATCAGCTTGGAGAAAAGCTTGCCGCGCCGGGCGTCGGTCTGGGCCTTCTTATGCCTTATCGTCGCCCATTTAGAATGTCCTGACATTATACTCCTCGAAAGCTATTCGTCTAGGCCTTCTCCGTATAGTACTCCGATCACAGTTTTGCCGTCCGTTTCTCCGACTGTGATTACGGCTCCCATCTCACCCTTTTTGAGAACAAGTTGTGCTCCTTCCGTACCACTTACCGTTAATACAGATTCCCAGCCTTTGCTAGAAAGGCCTTTATAATAAGTGGTTACACGAGTCACGGATGAGCGGGTCTCAAACGACACGTTGGTTACTTGCTTTCTTTCTTTTTGCATGGATAAGGAACTCGTGACCTTGGCGCCGGGATAAACGAGTTCCTTGGGCATATCCTTAGGGACCGTCGCATCTCCGCCGACATTTATATCGACGTCGCCGCCGCCTTCTTTTTCCAATGCCTTTTCGATTACGCGTTCGCTCACACGCTCGGCGAAGCGTTCGGGTCTGCAACATGCGAGGACGAATGCGGCGACAAATACCGCCGCTGTCAGAAGGATGATTGTCTTTTTCATGTTTTACTCCTCCATCTTGGATTGGTTTTCAAACACCCTAAAGGGTGCTTTTGTTTATAAAAACCCGTTCCTCCTCCTAGGGCTTTTGGCTTTTTTGACGGTACTCTCGGGGCCCCTCAATGAAGAGATTGCCGCCGTGCATATCGTTTGCCACGATGCATGGGAAGTCTTCCACTTCGAGGCGTCTTATCGCCTCAGCACCCAGTTCTGGGTAGGCGATAACCTCGGCCTTCTTTATGGAACGAGCGATTAAGGCCGCTGCTCCGCCCACTGCGGCGAAGTAGACAGCACCAAACTTTTTCATCGCCTCCAGCACCGGCTGCGAGCGCTGTCCCTTGCCGATCATACCGCGCAGACCATACTCTATAAGAATCGGGGCGTAGGGGTCCATCCTGTAACTCGTGGTCGGGCCTGCCGAACCTATGGGATAGCCAGGAGGTGCGGGTGCAGGGCCGACGTAGTAGATGATCTGACCTTCCAGGTCAAATGGTAACTTCTCACCTTTCTCGATCAACTCCACCAGACGCTTGTGTGCGGCGTCGCGCGCTGTGTAGAGTATGCCTGAGATCAGCACCCCATCGCCAGCACGAAGCTCAGCGACTACTTCTTTAGTCAGCGGTGTGGTTATCCTCTTGCGTTCCGGCATGAGTCTCCTTTGTAGATTAGACTATATCCATGGGCTGGCAAAAGTCAACATCCTTAAAACTCGTCAGGTTTGAATGCAATTCGGCGGGTTTTTGGGGTGATTTTGGTGCTTTTTCGGGGTAGAAGTTTGCTTATCCTGATTTTAATCTGCGATCTCTTCTGCGAAGCAGAAAAGGGATGTAGAACAGGCTCTCCAGCCTGTTCATTAATATTCGCTCAGCCTGGAGAGGCTGAGCCACATAATCGAAGTAAGTCATTAAGAAGTTTTTTGCTAAAGCAAAAACTTCACCTGATTTTAATCTGCGATCTCTTCTGCGAAGCAGAAAAGGGATGTAGAACAGGCTCTCCAGCCTGTTTATTAATATTCGCTCAGCCTGGAGAGGCTGAGCCACATAATCGAAAAAGAGCTTAAGCGAACCTGAAGGTTCGCACTACATGCTATTCTATGAGCGCATAAAGCGCTCAAGGGGCACACTGTCCACCATCAAGGGGGAGGAAATATTTGGGAAGGCTATTCCACTCTTTTCATTCCCCCTCCCTGGTGGAGGGGGTAGGGGGAGGGGATAATTCCTCACCTCCTCCGACTCCGCTTCGCAGAGCCACCTACCCCATCAAGGGGGAGGAATATTTACCCCTGCCCCTCTTCCGCTTTAGGTTGGTCAGGCTCCTTCAGGATCTTGATGACAACGAAAACCGTCCATCCGAGGGCAATCGCGGAAAGGGCGGATTCGCCAATCATATAAGTTACCTGCTGGTCGCAGCAAAGCCCCGGACCTCTTAGGAGAGCAAAAAGACCAAAGCCAGTCGCCAAGGCTGAGAGGATTAAGGAAATAATTACGAAATTTTTAAGGTACGTGCCATACTTAGTTAGGTCTTCATACTGTTTCAACAAAGATAAGGTTCTTTTTCGTAGGTCATACTTATTTACCTTCTCGAATTTATTATCCTTGGAAAGAGCCTTTATTATATTGATGATAGCTCTGTCAGAATGGAGCTTATAGTAATTCATCTGCGCATCACCAATTTCAGCTTTACCAGTTCCTACTACAGGATAAGCTTCAACGTGAACTTCCGTGACCAGCCAAGCTATGATCGCACGTCCTTCATTGCAAATCTCTTTTTTCTTGTTATCGATGATTCCTTTTCTGTAAATGTAGACCATCGCGGTGAGCGCAATCAGTGCGGCGAAGGCCTGGGCGATGGCCGAGGAGAGGTAGTTATACGCCGTGAAGAGGTTAGCGTCCATAAATAAAGGATATACGGCATAGAATAGATGTCAAGGCAAAAGAGACGGTTCAATTCAAATTGCAAAGTGCAAAATGAAAATTTTAAATTTACCCCTCCCCCGCGCTTCTGTGAAGCGCACCCCCTCCACAAAGGGAGGGGGAAATAAACGGTAAAGGCCAGACGAACGCGCCTCAGGTGCGCATTGCAAAATGCGGAGTGCCCCCTCAAGGGTGCAAAATGCACCGAAGGACGACGCTTGCGGAGTAAATTTTTAAATGGTTCATGGTCCACCAAAACGTCAACGCGCGCGGCTGAAAGCCGCGCGGCGATCTCATATGCGGCACAGTGCGAGGCCTTGAGGTTGACTTCTTATCACCTATACGCAGAGGGTAGTTTTAGGGCGACTCTCCGTAATATGCGTCAGACATATGAGATCGCCACGCTCCGTCTGATGACGTAGCTCGCGATGAGGCCGCTAGGACACTCCATCCCCCAGAGAAAAAGAAAAGGCCAGCTGCTCTGGCCTCAAACGCACTTTGAAATTTGATATTTGAAATTTGCAATGAAGGGCGCTAGCCCTGTTCCTCTTGCTCCCGCTTATAGGCTTCTTCGCGTAGCTCGCTGCGGTAGCCGGGCTCCTCGAACGAGTAGCGGAAGTCAGGTTTGCCGTAGCGGCCCTCAAGTATTCCCACCACGTCCTCAACGAAAACCAGCTCCTCGTCGGTGGGGATTACAAGTATCTTGACCTTGGAGTCGTCAGCCGAGATCACGAACTCGTGGTTGCGGCTTACGGCCTCGCGGTTGCGCTCGGGATCGATCTTTACGCCCAGCTCCTCCATCCCCTTACATATCTCCTCACGCATTTCCCAGCCTTTTTCACCCACGCCTGCGGTGAACACAATGGCGTCGGTATGCCCTAGCACGGCAAGGTAGGCACCGAGATACTTCTTGGCGCGGTGGCACTCGATCTTGAACGCAAGCTCGGCCTGCTTATCGCCTTCCTCCATCGCCTTGTGCACGTCGCGGCGGTCAACGTAGCGGTCGGTTATACCCAAAATACCGCTCTTCTTGTTTAAAATATTGATCACCTGCTGGGCGGTTAAGCCTTCCTTCTCGGCGATGTAGCCGATTATTGCCGGATCGAGGTCGCCTGAGCGGGTGCCCATCACCAGACCCTCAAGAGGGGTAAAGCCCATGGAGTGATCAAAGCTCTTGCCGTTCTTTATCGCTGTGAAGCTTACCCCGTTGCCGATGTGGCAGGTGATGAGGTTTACCTCCTCCGGTTTTTTAGATAGCATAACCGCCGCTCTTTTGGATACATACAGATGCGACGTTCCGTGGAAGCCGTAGCGGCGCACCCTGTAGTCCCGGTACCAATCGTAGGGAACGGCGTAGATGTAGGCTTCCGGCGGCATGGTCTGGTGAAAGCTCGTGTCCATCACCGCCACGTGAGGGATCGAAGGCAGATGCTCCATAGCCGCTTCTATGCCCATCACGTTGGGCGGGTTATGCAGTGGAGCGAGATCGAACAACTCCCGGAACGTATCCAGGACTTCCGGGGTAATGAGAACCGATCGTGCGAACTTTTCGCCGCCGTGCACTACCCGGTGGCCGCACGCCTGGATCTCGGATATATCTTCCAGGACACCCGCCTCCCTGCTGGTAAGCGTCTGGACTATGAGACCTATGGCCTCCTTGTGGGTAGGACAGGGTATTGAGGACTGGTAGACTTCCTTTCCCGGCACCTGATGTTTGATAAACGAACCCTCTATCCCTACCCGCTCAACTATGCCGGATGCTAATGGCCGCCTTATCTTCCAGCGGTATATCATGTACTTCACGGATGAGGAACCGCAGTTCAAAACGAGAATCTTCATTCTTCTATAATCCTCCTTAAACTTATTAGACCCAGTATCTCTGTCGTCCTCTTTAAAGGATTACCGTTTTGTGCCGCGCCGCGTGGCAGTTTATGTTCACCGCCACAGGCATTGAGGCGATGTGGCAGGGGTGGGTTTCGATGAAAACAGCCAAAGCAGTTACCCTTCCGCCCAAACCCATAGGGCCCACACCGGTGGCGTTGACGCGCTTCAAGATCTCAGCCTCCGCCTCTGCGTATATTGGATCGGGATGATGCGAGCCTATGTCACGCAATAGCGCCTTCTTGGCCAGAAACGCCACGTGCTCAAACGTGCCGCCAATGCCTACACCAACCACCACCGGCGGACAGGGGTTGCCGCCAGCTTTTTGAACCCAATCCACTACAAAGTCTTTGATGCCTGAAAGCCCGTCGGCAGGCTTCATCATCTTGATAGTGCTCATGTTCTCCGACCCGCCGCCCTTGGGCGCGATGGTAATCTTTATTTTATCGCCCGGCACCAAATCCAAGTGGATGATCGCCGGGGTGTTGTCGTTGGTGTTGATGCGCTCGCCTGCCGGGTCGGCAACGATCGACTTCCTAAGATAGCCTTCCTTATAGCCCTGGCGCACACCCTCGTTTAAGGCTTCACGCAAACTGCCGCCTGCAAGATGAACGTCCTGGCCGATCTCCACGAAGAGCACTGCGAAGCCGGTATCCTGGCAAAGCGGCAGCTTCTCGGAGGCAGAAATCTTAATATTCTCCTCGATCTGGGAGAGTGTCTCGGAGCCGACCGGTGATTCTTCCTTCCCCTTAGCTTCCAGTAACGCCTTTTTAACGTCATCGGGAAGGACGGTGTTGGCCTCGATGCATGATTTCTTAACCGGTTCAATTACGTCACTTACGTCAAATTCACGCACCTTGCCTCCTTGAAAAGTTTAGGGGATGAAACATCTGTTAATCTTACGCCGTGCGCGTTGGTTGTCAAGAAATCCAGTCAGCTTTACATTGCACTCGCCACAAAAAAGCTGGTCAAAAGTTGGACAAAAGGTACCCAAAAGGTGGTCAAAAGATGGACAGGGACGCGACTCCGTCGCAATTGCAAATATCAAATTGCAAATTTTAAAATGATGGGGCGGACGTGCAGGCGACCTTTCACCCCAAAAGACTGCTTCGTATTTTTTGGGCCCCCGATTATCTCACCAATACGACCTTGAGGTTATGGAGTGCAACGACCGCGTCGTTGCGGCGACAACTACCTTCCATAAGAAGGTTTGGTTGCCGCACTTCATAGCCTCCAAACTTACCCCTCCCTCGACGGGAGGGGATAAAGGGGAGGGTGAAGCGTTGCTGAGGAAACGGTAGATCACCCCCACCCTACCCTCCCCCGTCGAGGGGGAGGTTTTTTTAGCTGGGAAGCTGCGGATAATTACCCCTTCCTCGACGGGAGGGGATAAAGGGGAGGGTGAAGCACAACGAACCACCCCCACCCTACCCTCCCCCATCAAGGGGGAGGTTTTTTTAGCTGGGAAGCTGCGGATAATTACCCCTCCCCCCGGCACTTCGTGCCGACCCCCTACCCTATGGGGTGCAGTAAAATTGGCACCCCAAGGGGCACGCTGTCCACC
>SOJW01000015.1 GCA_004375895.1 Candidatus Stahliibacteriota bacterium | reverse complement strand
CGGTAGTGGCGGATGAAGCGCGAAATTGAGGTGGAGACAAAGATTATCCCGAATACTACCCTGGCAGAGCAGATAGAGGCGGATGGACTCGTTTTAAGCGGCGGCGCTCCCCGCATCGGCTCCGATATCCCCAAGCTGGGCGTTACCGCGGATTACCTGGACAAACTGCAGATACCTATTCTGGGCATCTGTGTGGGGCACCAGTTCATCGCCCTTCACTTCGGGGGCAAGGCTGGCCCGGCTAAGGTGCCTGAGTACGGCAAGGCGGAGCTTATCGTTACCGACCCGGATGATCTGTTCAAAGGCTTACCGGAGCGGTTCACGGTGTGGGAGTCGCATAACGACGAGATTCACGAGCTGCCTGCGGAGTTCATTGCCTTAGCACACTCCAAGGACTGCCGCTACGAGGCTATCAAGCACAAAACCCGGCCGCTTTACGGTGTACAGTTCCACCCTGAGGTGGAGCATACCTCCTACCACTACGAGATATTTGCCAATTTCATAGAAGTGGTGAAGGTTTCTAAGCCCTGATTTTCACCTTCCTATCCTCTAAAAATCTGGTCTACACCCCATGACTCCAGGATAACCCATTTGCAACATTGCGTACTCTCTAGAGCTTCCGTGAAGGGTAAACATGTAGTGCGAGGCTCAGCGTGCCCCCTTGGGTATTAGCCTCGCTTTTTATCAAGCGAACCTAAAGGTTCGCACTACGTAACTTAATCACAAATGGGGCGAAATCTATTCCACTGTACTTCCCCAACCGGTATTCGGCTTTTGTCTTAACCAGCGGGGGAGCAACTCGATCAAGGCTGAGGGTTCCAGCTTGACTGAAGTCAGATCATCTACCGGCTGCCATAGAAACTCAAGGTGCGATTCCTGAGGAACAGGGGCTTTAGGGGCATAGAGATCCTCACACTCCATCCTGAAGATCAGGTTGATCTCATGGTTGAACCCTTTCTCATCCTCCCAGCTATGCTCAACAACACCTAAGAAATCCTTGACCTCTACGGTTACTCCCAGCTCTTCTTTGATCTCACGGACAAGAGCCGTTCGTGCCGATTCACCAAACTCGATATGTCCGCCGGGAAGGAAGGTGTTGACCGCTCCCTTTTTATGGGTAAGCAGTATCCGATCTTTATGGACCAGTATCCCTCGTACGACCACCTCAACCGTTTTCACCTGTTCAACCGACCTTATTCGTAGGATTTCGACGCCGGGCTTACCCGGGCGGGTGAGGAATCAACCACTGGAACCGGAAGAAGCAGATACTCCTGATCGGCAAAAAGCACCCCTCCTCCGATAGTGATTTCGTAAACCCGTAAAATGAAGTGGTGAGGATGAGTCAAGTAATAACCGACCCACTGACGTAGGGGTGGCACCGGTATCTCGTTGTCTTTGCTGGTGGTCTCGTTGATCAAATCCCTTATGTCCAGCTTGTGATTTTGATAGAAGTCCCGCTTGATCTCGAATCCAGTTTTACGAAACAACCGCCGCGCAGCAGAACGTAATATATCACGTTTATGATGAGGGATGGCCCAGTCCATGGTAACCGCCGAAGGGAAACAAACTACACTGGCTCCCCCGGGGAGAAGAGCCCGGTTGATCCATCGCATAAACCTATAGGCATCGGCAACGTGCTCCACCGTGGCCAGGCTGACCACCGCGTCGAACTTGCCCAGGCTCTTGAGAAACCCGGCATCGTCGGCGTTGCCAAGCATGAACGAGGTGCGCTCGTTTTTGTAGTTCTTTCGGGCGTAATTCACCGCTTCGGGATCCAAATCGACCCCCACTACATTACCCAGTTCTGAAAGGATCTCGGTACCGTAACCTGACCCGCAGGCGATATCAATAACCCTCGCTTTGCGCCCCTGGAAATGCTCCCTTAACCAATCCCTCGCCACACTGTAGCGGGTGGTGAAGACCTTATACATCACGCCCTGGATATTCCCTATCCCATCAGCATCTATCTCCTTGGGATAAACGCGCTCAGTTATTCCGGCCATATTTACTCCTATCTTCAGGGAAAACGAGGCTTACAACCTTAATTCGCGTCAGCGGAAGGTGTAAGCAGATACTGCTGGTGGGCAAACAGGATCCCGCTGCCGGCGGTCATCTGGTAAAGACGCCTGATCAGATGATCGGGGCGTCTGAGATAGTAACTCAACCAGTAACGCAACGGCGGAGCCGCCATCTTTTTGTTGGTGCGGGCTTCGCGAATTACATAGCGCATATCCACAAGCTCTCTTTGATAGAACGTCTCAATAATATCGAAACCGCACTCCCGGAATAAACGACGCGCAGCACGACGCGAAATGTCCCGCCTATGATGAGGTGCGGCATAGTCCATTGTAAACGTCGAGGGGAAAGAGACGATAAGGACACCACCCGGCCGTAGCGAACGATTGACCCACTTAAGATAGTCACGATGATCACCAATGTGCTCAATAGTCGCAAGGCTAATTACCGCATCGAACTTGCCAAGACTTTCAAGAAAACTGCGATCGTCAGCGCTACCCACCATAAATGACGTATTTACAGTCGTGTAATGGTCTCTTGCGTGTTCCACTACATTTTTGTCTATATCCACGCCAAGAACCTCGCCGACCTTTGAAAAGATTCTTGAACCATAGCCGGTTCCGCAAGCAAGATCCAAAAGACGAACTTCACGGTCTTGGAAGTGTTCCGTAAGCCAGTCATAGACCTTATAATAACGCTCAAAATACATTTTAATAGTCATCCGTTGCACTTCACTCGAAGTATCCATTGCTTGGGGAACAACTCTCTCACCATGCCAGTCCAAAATCACTCCTCGGTAAAGGTTTGTTTAACAAAGATGCGGCACTGCAGTCCTAAAAAGGCTACACGTTTTGAAAAAAGTACATCCCTGATTATGTAATTTTGAGTCATGTCAAATTACTCTCTCAATAGGCTCAAGCAGATACTGCTGATGGGCAAACAGGATCCCGCTGCCGGCGGTCATTTGATAGATACGCCTGATCAGATGATCGGGGCGCCTGAGATAGTACTTCACCCATTGACTCAGAGGCGGCGTGGACATCTTCTTATTGGTGCGTGCCTCGCGGATTATGTGGTGCAGACCTACACGGTCAATTTGATAAAACTTCTTCATAACCTTAAAGCCGCACTTTTGAAAGAGACGACGCGCGGCAGAACGTGAGATGTCTCGCTTATGATGGGGTGCAGCCCAGTCCCTCGTAAACGTTGAAGGGAAGGAAACGACAAAAACACCACCCGGTCGTAACGCGCTCCTTACCCACCTCAGATAAGCATAGTGATCCTCAAGGTGCTCGATGGTTGCAAAGCTAACTACCGCATCGAACTCCCCAAGGCTTTCAAGGAAGCGACAATCATCAGCGCTACCTGTCTTGAAGGATGTATTCACGTTCTTGTAGCGGCGTTTTGCGTATGCCACTGCCTTTTCATCTATGTCCACGCCAAGAACCTCGCCGACCCCTGAAAGGATATTCGAACCATAACCGGTTCCGCAAGCGAGATCAAGAAGACGAATCCGACGACCTTGAAAACGCCCTGCAAGCCAGTCACGAGCCATGTGATAACGTTCGAAATGCACTTTAAGGGTCAGGCGCTGGACCTCACTTGAGACGATATCCATCTCCTTGGGAACAACACGCTCGATGTTCCAGTCCAAAAGTCTCTCCTAGGTAAAGGTTCCCTTAATTGCCCTCTGGCGTTACCGCCGTCTGCCCCAATACTAAAAAAGTATACTCTCAAATCCCAATATGTCAAGTCAATTTGTCAAACGAACTGTAAAGCGAATTAACCTTTACGTCCATTTGACTGCACCGGATGTCCGCTTTATCTTTCTACTTACAACTTCCATGGGGTAAATCAAGAAACTCTATTAGAGGATAGACGGTTCACCTTAAACTCAAAAGAGTTAGAGAGTATGCGATAGGTGTAAAAGATCGAATCTTCGCTTCCTTTCAAATCTTGTTACGGGTGTATTACGGCATCAAGGGCAGGGGAGGAACTATCCGCTTACCTTTTGCTTCAGGCTTACCCGGCGAGTTGTCGTAGACCTCTATTACGTAGTAGACGACGCCGATGAACTGTCTGTCAAAAGCCCCGTGGAAGTAGGAGTGGATGAGGTTGGCGTATTTTACCTGGAGTTTCTCTGTTTCAGTGAGCTTTGGATCATCTGGATGCATAAGATGAGCTATGGCTTTGAACTCGTAAGAAGGGATATCAAGGAACACAACAGCGCACGCCGGGTTTACCATCTGATTGATAAAGGTACCGGTTTCAAACTCAGAGGTTGAGTAAAGCTCAAGGCTCACCTGCCTGGTGGGGTCGTAGAGCTTGGTTCCTTGCTTGTAGAGTGAATCCAACCGGTCGAGCTTTGCCGAAAAATCCTCGTCAATTGTGGACTCAAGCAGCTTGATGACCTCGGCTAGCTTCTCATCGTATGGAAGCCACCCCATGCCCTTGACCGCGTTGTTGATGGCAAAGCGGCTGTCGTTGCGGGCAATACCGCAGGTGGCAACCATCCCGTTGTGCGGCCCTGAAAGCTCAGGGGGCTCGTGATGACGGAAACGTTCCAGTGTTGCAGCACGCTTGCCAAAACTCCACTCCTGAAAGGCCACAGGGAGCTCGCGTAACTCGAACTCCTGCCATGAACCGTCCACCTTGGCGCGGATTATGCCCTCAGAAAGCCGGGAGCAATCCACACTCTCCTGGTGGAAGGCTGTGTTCTCCCAGAAGCCAACGTCAGCGTGTTCCAGGTTACGCTCCTGTGCGCCAAGAAGGGACACCACTGCGAGGGCCGTCAATGCGACCAGCCAATGTCTCATATACTCTCCTTTGGGTTGAATCGTTCACTAGGCTTTATTCTTACTTGACCTATTCCGGCTGGTCGGGAAAAGAATCCTCAACGCGTCGCGTATGCTTTTCACCGTGCGGAAGGTAAGACCTGTGCGCACGTGTTTTGGGATCTCTGCCAAATCCTTCTCGTTCTCGGCAGGCAAAAGGATGGTGGTAATGCCTGCGCGCTTGGCACCTAAGACCTTTTGCTTGATCCCGCCCACAGGAAGCACACGACCGGTAAGGGTTATCTCACCGGTCATTGCGATGGAGGGGTCTATGGTCTTTCCTGAGAGAAGGGAGTACAGGGCTGAGGTCAGCGCCAGACCTGCGGAAGGGCCGTCTTTGGGAATAGCACCCGAAGGGATATGGATATGCAGGTCTGTTTTGGAGGTATCCAGAGTGTCGAGTTTCAAATCTTCGGCGTGGCTACGCAGGAAAGAAAGCGCTGCCTGTGCCGACTCCTTCATCACATCACCAAGGGAGCCGGTAAGGGTAAGCGCTTTGGAACCAGGCATCCTGGTGGCCTCGACGAAGAGGATCTCGCCGCCAACAGGTGTCCACGCCAGACCGGTGGCTACACCGATCGTCCCCTCTCGTGCGGCAAGCTCCGAGTAAAACTTAGTCGGCCCCAGGTAGTTGGAGATATTCTTCGCGTTAACCTTGACCTTGCGTTTCCTTCCCTCAGCATGACGACGAGCGATCTTGCGTATAACTGAGCCTATCTCACGTTCCAGGTTACGCACCCCTGCCTCACGAGTGTAGCTCTTGATGATCCCGAAGATCCCGTCCTCTGCAAACTCCACTGCTGAAGATTTAAGACCTGCTTGCTCCAATTGTCGCGGGATAAGATAGCGCTTGGCGATTTCAAGCTTTTCTTCGTCTATGTAGCCGGGAAGCTCGATTATCTCCATGCGGTCATGCAGGGCAGGGATGATGGTCTGGGTGATGTTTGCAGTTGCTATGAACATAGCCTGGGAGAGATCGAACGGCACCTCGATGTAGTGGTCGGAGAAGGAGAAGTTCTGTTCTGGATCGAGGACCTCAAGCAGAGCAGAGGATGGATCGCCACGGAAATCCGCACCTACCTTGTCGATCTCATCCAGCATGAACACCGGGTTGTTGGAGCCTGCGGTTCGAAGGCTCTGAAGGATGCGCCCGGGCAAAGCACCAACGTATGTGCGGCGGTGGCCGCGGATCTCAGCCTCATCACGCACTCCCCCGAGCGACAGCCTCAGGAACTTACGCCCCAAGGCACGGGCGATTGAGCGGCCAAGCGAGGTCTTACCCACACCAGGAGGGCCGACAAAGCAAAGGATAGGACCCTTGGATGTGGGTTTTAGTTTTCTCACCGCAAGGTACTCAAGGATGCGCTCCTTGACCTTTTCCAGATCGTAGTGATCCTCATCAAGGATGCGCTTCGCACGACGGATGGCCAGGTTATCCTCGGTTCCCTCCTGCCAGGGAAGGTTCAGTAACCAATCGATATATGTGCGGACAACGGTATATTCCGCGGCCGCAGTAGGCATCATACGCAACCGATCGAGCTGTTTGAGGGCTACCTCATTGGTCTCGTCAGGCATCGCTTTGGCCTCAATCTTTTCCCGCAGCTCCTCTATCTCAGCGGTACGTTCGTCGGCCTCCCCAAGCTCTTCCCTGATGGCCTTGAGCTGCTCACGCAAAAAATACTCGCGCTGCGACTTATCCACCTCACCCTTGACCCGATCGCGTATCTTTTCTCCCAGCTCCAGGATGCTTAGCTCCTTGGCAAGCAACGTATCAAGCTGCTTGAGCCTTTCTTTGGGGGCTATGGTATCCAATAGCCTCTGCTTTTCCGGTACCTCGAAGTTAACGTAGGAGGCAACGAAGTCGGCAAGCCTATCGGAATCGTGGATATTGAGGACAACCGACATCAACTCCTCGGGAAGATAAGGGACCATAGAAACAAGCTTTTGAAAGGAACTCACCACATTGCGCATGAGCGCCTCGGTCGCTGTATCGCGACGCTTGTCCGCTCTAATCAATTCCACCTTTGCGGTAAGGTATGGGTCATGCTGAACGTAGCGCTCGATGCGCCCCCGCATCATTCCCTGAACAAAGATACGAAGTGTCTCGTCAGGATAGCGGCGCATCTTAAGGATTAAGGAGACTACTCCCACATCGTAGAGCTCTCTAGGCTCAGGATTCTCGATCTCGGCGTCACGCTGGGTTACAATACAGACTATCTTGTGGCTGGAAAGGGAATCGTCCACAAGCTTGATCAAGGTCGGGTTGGAGATCGCAAGGCCGGTCGCAAGGTTAGGGAATATAACCCCACCCTTGATGGGCAATATTGGAAGTGTCTCAGGTAAGGGATGAGCATCGTCCATTCCAAGCAACAATTCGTTCTGCATCAGCGCCTCCTACTTAACCGGGATCTCTACCACCTTGTGACGTCGCCTGGGGATGCGTATGTGAAGAACTCCATCGCAAAGATTCACCTTCACATCTCGAGGCTCAACCTCCACCGGTAGGGCTATGCGCCGTTCGAAGAACCCGTAAAACGACTCAAGCTTGTAGAAATGGGTTGCCTTGGCAAAGAACTCAGGTTCACACCTGCGGCCTCGAATCTCCACCTGGTTTTCGTCAATCTTGACATCCAGTGCCTGGCGCGGTACCCCGGGCACCTCGGCCAGGAGACAAACCTCCTGGGGAGTAACCAGAAGATCAACCAAAGGATAGGCCTCATCCTCCCCACTGATGGGCCACCCTTCAAACATGAAATAAAACCGGTCTCTTCTCATAACGCTACTCTCCTCCGTTAGGGTTTAACTGAAACCTTCTCCCCTACCCGCATCTCAAGAAGACAAGCTGCAGAGCCTTCACGGCAGGCTATCTCATAATAACCCCAACTATTCAAGATCAAGCCCGGCTTGCCTTCCTCAAGCTCCGAGTAGCTACTCACGATCGCCAGCCTCTCTTCACCCAAACACACGCAAGAACCCTCACCAAGATGCTGGGTCCGCAGGTTGGTTATAAGATTGCCGAAGTGATCTATGTGTATGATCTCGCCCTCAACCCTTCCTTCAACCTCACAAGGTTCGGGTATCTGGAGCACCTCAGGATCGGTTATTGGAGCGCTAAAGGCGGAACGATCCAATCCGGCCAGAAGCTTGCCTGCAGCAAGTGCGTAGATGTCCCGACCGTGAAAGGTGTTGCTTGCTTTAGTAACCCCAAGAAGGGCAGGATCGATCTCAAAAACACTACCTCTGTTAAGTTCAGCGATCCTGCCCAGCACGCCGTTGTCAGGCCCTATAAAGAAGTGAGCCGCAGCTTTGCAAAAAAGATGCCTGCGCACCGAACCGACACCGGGATCAACGACCATAACGTGCAGGCTGCCTGCCTGGAAGCTGGGGAAAGAATTCTCAAGTATCAACGCCGCCGCGCAAAGGTTGAAGCGAGGAACACAATGGGTGATATCCACAAGCCTTGCACCAGGTGCATGGGCAAGCACCACCCCTTTCATAACACCGGCGTACCCGTCCTCTGCTCCAAAATCGGTAAGGAAGGTCACGATCCCTGAGTATGGGTTCTTTCTACTTTGCGTACTCAACGTTTCGCACCTCACGGATCACCACAACCTTGATGTAGCCTGGATACTTAAGCTCGTTCTGGATCTGATTGGCGATCTTCACACTCATCTCCTCCATCTCAAGATCACTCACAACGTCAGGCTGCACAAGCACCCGGATTTCTCGTCCGGCTTGAATGGCGTAGGCCTTCTCCACACCCTCAAAGCTTGCAGCGATAGCCTCAAGCCTCTCCAATCTCTTAAGATAGGCCTCTAGGGTTTCACGACGCGCACCGGGACGTGAACCTGAGATAGCATCAGCAGCGGCCACAAGGAAGGCATAAGCACTCTCCATAGGAACCTCCTCGTGATGGGCGGCTATCGCGTTTACCACCACATCATCCTCCCCATACTGGGAGGCGATGCGAGCGCCTATCTCGGCGTGAGGGCCTTCTATCGTCACCTCGGCAACCTTACCTGTATCATGCAAAAGCCCGGCCCTTGCTGCCAACTGCGAGTCTAAACCAAGCTCAACAGCCATATTCACGCATAGATGGGCCACCTCTTTGGAGTGCTGCAGGAGGTTCTGACCGTAACTCGAACGATACTTCATCTTGCCGATATAGTTGTAAAGCTCGTTGTGAAGACCTATGATCCCCAGCTCGGCTGCGGTCTCCTCACCGGTAACCTTGACGTGATCGATGATATCCTTCTCGACCTCGTGAAAGACCTCCTCTATCCTGGCCGGATGTATCCGACCGTCCCGTATCAACCGTTCAAGGGCGAGTTTGGCCTTCTCACGGCGCAGAGGATCAAAAGCGGATATAATCACCGCCCCTGGTGTGTCGTCAACAAGAACCTCCACACCGGTCAGGGTCTCAAAGGTGCGTATGTTACGTCCCTCTCGCCCGATGATTCTACCTTTAAGCTCCTCTGTAGGCAACTCCACCACAGAAACCGTGGTCTCTGTCCAATGGGAGAGGGATACCTTTTGAATGGCCTGAGAGATGATCTCGCGCGCTGCCCGCTCGCCCCCCTCACGAGCGCGTTCCTTGATATCCTTGAGTATCTGCACCGCCTCAAGATCAACCTGCTTGCGAATGTTCTCCATCAACTCCTCTTTGGCCTTCTGCTTGCTTATAAAGGCTACCTTCTCCAGACGGCGGTTCTGCTCCTCTATTAGCTGGTCGTAGCGTTGCATCTTTGTCTTAAGTAGCTTCTCAAGATTTGCCAGGTGCTTCTCGTTACGGATCATGACACTCTCTCGCTCGGTAAGATAGTGGCTTCTGCGCTCAAGCATAGCCTCGCGGTCGGAGAGTTTCTTTGCTTGTTTGTCGAGTTCTCGCCGGTTGATCACGAGCTCCTTTTCCAGCTTTTCCTTGGTCTTGAACCAGCGTTCCTTGACCTCGACCTCGGCCGCCTTAATTGTGCGCTCGGACTCCTTTTGCGCTTGTTTGAGAATCTCGTTCGCACGCATCTTGGTAGAGGCGATTCGCCTCGTACCGATTAGTTGAAATAGACAAAATCCCGCGAGAAAAGCCACCACGACTACCCCTGCGAGAATAACAATCCACAAAGTAGGCATCTTCGTCCTCCAGATCCTCCGCCGTGTCGTGGAGACGGATGTCTTTGAACCCAAGAACCATGACGGGGTTCGGTTAGTCGAATCCTGAAATCCCCAGGGATTTCATCCCTGATGGGTTCTCAATTCATCGACGCCATTCCCCGATCCCTGAGCGTTGGCTCAAGACAAAGACCGTCACCACGCACACGGCAGATTCTAAATCACTTCATCTATTCCCCGAACAAGACGCCTAACCTTCTCGGCTACATCTTCTTCAAAGAGACCGCGCTGCTCATCAAGCTTGTCTGCCAAATCAAGGGCCACAAGCAAAGCGCAACGTGCAACCGAGATATTTCCGAACTTTTCCTTCTTCTCTCTAACTAACTTGTCAATCCACGAAGCAAGACGCGCCAGACGATCAGGGGTTGTGTCATGACGAATCTGCATCTCGTAACCGGCAATCTTTACCCGATCAACAGCCATAATAACGCCTCATTCGGGTTCTTCCAACCTGTCAAGTATCCCAGTAATGTGTGCAGCTGCCGCCTCTTGCAATTTTTCCAACTCGCCAATCCGGGCTTGCAACTGCTCGCGTTCAGCTTCAAGTTCCCGCACACGCTGAATCAAGCGCCCTATTCTCTCCTCCAGCTGCTTGAACTCAGCTTCCATCGCTCTCTCGCCCTCTAACCAAAGCGTTGAACTTAGCTACCACCCGCTCACCGGTCTTTGCAATTATGCGATCCAACTTCTCTTTAGGAAGGTTTCCGTCACGCGGCATAAAACAAAGCCGCAGCCCCAGATTACGTTTACCTGGGGGAAGTGGATCGCCCACGTAACTATCAAAAACATCAACACCCGTACACAGGGGACCTGCATGGCTGCGAACAAATTCCACCACATCAGCCGCACTATGGTTCGTATCCAGAAGCAGGGCCATGTCACGCTTGACCGGGCTGAAACGGGGCAGCCCTTCAAAGTTTGATTCATCGCTAGTTACAGCCTCAAACGCTGCGAGATCGGACTCACAGAAGTAGACTTCACCTGCGATGTCGAAATGCTCGAGCAACTCAGATGAAACCCTACCCAGCTCGATTACTGCAGCATCATCCATCTTGACCAGGCAGGCTTCATCTTCGAAGTAACCGGGTTCCGCGGGCTCAAAGTGCGCTCCTTTGATTCCAAAACGCTCGAAAAACATCTCTACGATCCCCTTGAGATCGAAGAAATCAACGCTGCGGGACCCCTGATCCCACTGAAGTGGGGCGGCGTTTCCGGTGAGTAGGATCCCAAGATGGGTCTTCTCTGAGGGTGAATCCTCGCCTTTGGTAAAAACCTGTCCTATCTCATAGATTCCAAGATCAGAGTTCCCGAAACGTACGTTGGCTGAGACAACCGCAAGCATACCCGGAAGAAGCGAGGGACGCAGCACGCTCATCCGTTCGGAGAGAGGGTTGGTTATGGGAGTGATGGCCGCTTGTAGTTCTTCGGGAACATCTTGCATCGGGATAAGACTGAGTGAATACACCTCAGAGAGTCCTAACCCGGAGCAAAAATTGCGGATCTGCTCGATGCGCTTGGATAGGGGATGCCTTTGGCCTCGGCGTTCGGCACGCCAACCGAACCTCGAAGGCAAATCGTCGTAGCCGGAAAGCCGCAACACCTCCTCAATGAGATCTACATCCTCGAGGATGTCGTTTCGGTGGGATGGAACCTTTGTTCTCAGGGAATCTTTCTTCAGATCAACCTCAAAACCTATAAGTTCGAGGTTGCGTTTGGCCTTCTCAGGATCCATCCTCTTGGCCGCGTAGGAATCGAGCTTGGCAAGCCCAAGGGAAACCGACCCCTTATCCTTGGCAGCGCCGTAGGCCAACTCACCTGAGACCAAAAGGTCAGGGTTCATCTCGGCCAGGGCATCTATAAATACTAAAGCGGCGTCACGCACCATGGCACCGTCAATCCCTGCGGCAAAACGCTTGCCTGACTCGCTCCTAAGTCCTGTCTTTTCAATGCTTCCTCTTGCCGCCTGCTTCCTGAACTCGGCCGATTCAAGGAACAATCCTATGGCGCTTTCAGATACCTCGGAGTCAACCCCTCCCATCACACCGGCAATGGCCAGGGGATGATTCTCATCGGCTATAAGCAGACAGTCGGATGAAAGCGCATAGCACTTGTGATCGATGGCAGTGAAGCGCTCCTTGTCCTTTGCACGACGCACCTTAACCACCGACTTTCGGATCCTTGCCGCGTCAAAGGCGTGCAACGGCTGACCGGTGAGGAACATAACGTAGCTAGTACAGTCCACCACGTTGTTCACCGGCCGCACCCCAAACGCATGAAGCATCCAGCGGAGCCAGAAGGGAGATTCGGCCACGCCCACGCCATCTATCGCAAAACCGTAGTACTGATCAACGGCATCTTCGGCCTCTATCTCGAGCCTAAATGGATGTACATCTGAGCCTATCTCCACTCGCGGTGCCGGAGGAGTAACGAACCGCTCTCCCCACAACACCGACAACTCACGCACCAGTCCGTATACAGAGTATAAATCGCCGCGGTTAGGGGTAACCTCCACGTCAAGTACCGTGCTTTCAATAACATCCGAGAGCATCACGCCCAGCGGAGTATCCGGGGGAAGAACTACAGGCCTATCTTCTTCCAGTCCCAGGTCCTTCTCCACCAGCACCGCGGCCGCGGCATCTTCGCGATCGGCAAGTATCTTTTCAGCGAGGGGGCTTTTTATAAACCCAATCGCTACAACGCCTTCTAGTGCCACCTCAACGTGGGAATAGGCGTAGTAGCGCTCTTCGTCTGTTTCTACTGTAAGAAGTACTCCATTATCGGTATGCTTGAGGACACCTGTAACCTTTGCGGTGCGAACCTGTGGATCATAAGGCAGGAGTTCTATGATCTCCTCAACAGGAAAACCCACACGCTCAAGATGTCCCGCAACCGAATCTGCCGAAAGATCTCGACCGGTAACCCTCTCGAGCAGACGCATAGGAAGTCTCATGTCTTAAGCATAATTGAATTTCAGCTTTAGTCAAGCACCCCCTCAGCTTCCTTCAAGCTAAGGTGCGGGAAGAAGTTCCCTTAACCCTCGATGATCCCGGCCATAACCACCTTATTCTCCCAGTAGATAACCCCTAACTGACCGGGCGTGATTGCGTCAACCGGATGATCCAGAACAACCTTTTCATCTTCAAGATGGCAGCTAATTTGCGGGGTGGCGTAGCGTATCTTGCAGGTTAAGGGAAGGGCAGATAAGTCGCGATCAGTGAAGCGGTTGACTTGGGTTAATCTGAAGCGATCACCGGTAAGTGCGGAGCGCGGGCCTACTATCACACGGTTATTCTCACGATCAAGCGAGACCACGTATAAAGGTTCTCCTTTCGCTATCCCCAAACCCTTGCGCTGACCTATGGTATGGAACCAGATGCCCTTATGGGTTCCTAGAACGTTACCTTCAAGATCAACGATCTCCCCAGGCTTGGAACCAAAATGCCTGTGAAGAAACGAAGCCGTATCCCCGTCAGGTATAAAGCAGATGTCCTGGCTCTCGCGATCAATTATTGGTAGATTGTTATTCGAGGCGATAGCGCGCACCCGGTCCTTGGTCAACTCGGCAAGCGGAAAGATCAGATGACCTAAACGTTCCTTAGGGATCAGTGCAAGGAAGTATTCTTGCGACTTGCGCTCGTCCTTTGCACGAGCAAAGAACAGCTCACCTGAATCTTCGACTATTCCGGAGTAGTGACCGGTGGAGAGATAATCTGCTCCAAAGCTCCTTGCTGCATCCCAGAAAGCCCCGAAGCGAATACGCTCGTTGCAGATCGCACAAGGGTTAGGGGTACGGCCGCTGCGATATTCATCAAGGAAGTAGTTGACTACCTCGGCCTCGAACTGTTTGCGGATATCGATGATGGTGTGAAGGATACCTATCTTCCGGGAAACGGCGATCGCAGCTTCGATAGCATCGCGCGAGCAGCACCTGCCCTCCTCACCCTCCTCGCCCTCCTCGCCCTCCTCGCCCTCCTCGTTCCACATACGAAGGGTGAAACCGTGGACCTCGTAGCCTTGCTCCTTGAGCAGGAAGGCGGCAACGCTTGAGTCCACGCCGCCGCTCATACCTATCAGGACCTTCTTATTAGTCACGGGATTGAAACTCACCCCTCCCAGCGTTCGACGAACCGAAGCAGGGTGCGCACGCCGAAGCCGGTGGCTCCCTTGCGGTAGCAGGAGTAGGGCTTATCGGTCATCTCCTTGGCCGCGATGTCTATGTGCGCCCAGGGCTTTTTGTCTGTAAAATGCTCAAGAAACTTTGCCGCGGTGATCGCCCCTGCAGCCCTGCCGCCCGTGTTCTTGATACCGGCAGCCGTACTCTCTAACTGTTTATTGTACTCATCAAACATAGGCATCGGCCAGAGCCGCTCACCGGTCTGGCCAACGTTATCCATAAGAAGTTTCTCTAACTTCTCGTCCGTGGCAAAGATACCTGCCACCTTTGTACCCAGAGCAACGACCGATGCCCCGGTAAGTGTAGCTATATCAACCAGATAGGCTGCACCCAACTCGCGCGCGTAGGAAAGACCGTCGGCAAGTATCAACCGTCCCTCGGCATCGGTGGAGATTATCTCGACAGCGGGGCCGTCAAGGCCGCAAACGATGTCGCCAGGATTCTGAGCTCCTCCACCAGGTGAGTTGAAGACCGCAGGGATGATGCCTAAGAGGTTGCGCTTGATCCCCAGCTTAGCAGCGGCAAGCAAGGCTCCGGCAACCGCAGCACCGCCGCCCATATCGCCCTTCATACCCTCCATACCCTGGGGTTTCTTGAGCGAGATGCCGCCTGAATCGAACATAACGCCCTTGCCTACGATGCCTATCCATGGGGCCTTATCACCCGCCCCCTTGTAACGGATAACCACCAAACGCGGCGGGTTAGCGCTGCCCTTGGCAACACCCCAGAGAAGGCTCATGCCCTTTTCTTGAATCCAGGCCTCATCGTGGACAGTAACTTCAGCTCCGGCTTTGCTCCCGGCCTCTTGGACACGTTTAGAAAACTCAACAGGCGTCATCACGTTGCTCGGCTCATTCACAAGGTCGCGTGCAAGGTTCTGCGCCCAGGCAATAACTTCGGCTCGCTTAACCCCTTTCTTAAAGGAAGCGATCTTGGCGGAATCACGCTCAAGGATGGCAAGATTCTCAACACGAGGCTTTTGCTGTTCCTTCTCCTCTTTGTACTTGTCGAACCGGTAGGCGGCAAGCAGGGAACCGAGTGCAGTGGCCTCGGCGGCCGATTGAGGTTGGATTCCTCCGATGCCTGCACCGTGCACAATGGTTGCCATCTCCTTTATGGAGAGCTTTTCTGCAGCCCAGATGGCCGAAGCTGCAGCCCTGCGCGCCTCCTCAGGGCCAAACTTTTCAGCCTCACCAAGACCGAGCACCAACACTCGCTCGGCAGGGATCTTGCCGTCCGTATGGAAGAGAAGCGTTTCGCCGAGCTTACCCTCCATCTCTCCTGCGGCAAGTGCCTTACTGATGGTTCCGCCCAGTGCTTTATCCACAGCACCTGTGGCGCCGCCCGGATGCTTCACTCCCTCGAAAAGATTAACCACGAGTAACGGCGCGGCAAAATTGGTTACATCGCCTTCTTTAACTTCTACCTTCATCGTAAGTCTCCTTATCTTTCTTTTTTCAAAAGGAGTATAGGCACAAGGTCAGGTATGTCAAACTTATGTGGTCACTTGATAATCCCCATACCCTAATCATCACCATAATCCGTGACGAAGTCCATTCAACCGTGACGAGTGTAACACAGCAACGATATTACGGGCGGAACAGGTTCCTCGATAGTATTAAATCTATTAGTATCTTTTGAGGTATTGACAAACAAAGTTTATTCCTTATAATTCGTTCGTGAGAACCCTTAAACTATAAGGAGGCAAAAATGAGCAAAAAGGGCACACTCTCACTAATCCTCGGTCTGGTGCTACTGTTAGGAGCCAGTGCATTGACGGCTTCGGACTGGGTAGGCACCTATGACGGCGACGATCAGGGCGTCATCGAAGGCACTCTGAACGAAAGCACCGATCCCGCAATCTACGAAGGCACCTGGGAAAGCTACCTTGACTACCCTCACAACTACGGCACTTGGTACGGAAGAGCAGAGGAGATAGTAAACGGCTGGTTCGTAGTGCGAGAAGGTGAGATCTACGACGACGAAGGAACCTATATCGGACACTGGAGTGGCACGTTCCCTCCCTGCCACATAGACGGCATTGCTTCAGGCGACTGGTGGAGAGACAACGGATGGCAAGGAACCTGGATCGCGTGGAAAGAATAGAAAAACAAAACAATAATCGCAAGGAGGAAAGATGAAAAACAAAGGAACCTTGATCGTGGCCGTAGTATTGATGTTTGCGGCCACCGCTCTAATGGCCAACTCCAACTGGGTAGGCACGTTCACTGGAGACAGAACAGGTGTCTGGAAAGGCACAATCTACGACGGCCAGGAACCTGCATACTACGAAGGCGTATGGGTAACCACTGACCAGGATCCGCCGGATGAAGGCACCTGGTACGGAGAAGCTGAACTTGTAGGCCGCTACTACGTGATCGATGCAGGCATCGTCTACGACGAGGATGGCGAACCTATGGGACGCTGGTCAGGCAGATTCCCCGCATACGACGACACAGAAGCTTCAGGCAGATGGAGCTGGGACAGCACAGCGAGCGGCACCTGGAGCGGTTGGAGCTACTAGCTGCAAAGATAAACTCGTTGTGACATTGCAATCATTCAAGGAGAAGACATGAAGAAAGCACTGCTTCCAACCATCGCCATAGCGCTTCTGTTCGCCGCCGCCCCACTCCTCGCTTCCGACTGGGTAGGCACCTATGACGGCGACGATCAGGGCGTCATCAAAGGCACCCTTAACGAAACCGTAGATCCCGCAATCTACGTAGGCACCTGGGCAAGCTACGCCGACTACCTGCACAACTACGGCACCTGGTACGGAGAGGCAGAGTTGGTAGGCGACTACTACGTAGTGACAGACGGCGAGATGTACGACGAAGAAGAAACCTACATCGGAATCTGGTGCGGCACCTTCCCAGCCCCCTGGATAGACGGCATTGCATCAGGCAACTGGTATAGGAACAACGGATGGCAGGGAACCTGGAGCGCCTGGAGGCCTTAAACAACGAATAATCGCAAGGAGAAGACATGAAGAAAGCATTACTTCTGGTCGTAGGAATCATGCTACTGGTGAGCGCCACCGGACTTTTTGCCGCAACCGAGTGGTACGGCAAGTTCTGGGGCGACGCAGAAGGCGAATGGAAAGGAACCCTGTACGACAAAGAAGTCCTGCCGCCTGTTTTTAAGGGCGTCTGGGCCGACGGGCACCACGAAGGCGAACTGTACGCTGAACTTGAATACGCCGGCCATGGAGTCTACAAGATCGTGAAAGGCTTGATCTTCAACGAGTACGGCAAAGAGATCGGCAAATGGGACGGCTACTTCGACCAAAACATCAAGCCCGGCTACGCCGAAGGAGAGTGGAAACTCTTCGAAGCAGACCTTTCCGGCAAATGGCAAGGACAGCGAGTACTCCCCTAAACTAGAATCCACCCACAATGGGGGCGGGCCCGTAACACACCCGCCCCCTACCTTTATCACTCCCATAACCCAATCATATTTCGTATGATGACGAAGTCTACCAAAACGCGAAAGGTCGAGAGAACATGTAGCGCGGGTCTTCAGACCCGCAGCGAACCTGATACCCACCGGGGCACGCTCTCTCAAAAGGAGGGGAAATGTCCACCCCTGTATTCCTGTCATCGCGACCGTCTGTCCGTCTCCTTTGGAGGCGGGGAAGGGTGACGATCTCATACAAACGGCAGACCCATGAGATCGCTCCCTGCGTTCGCAATGACAAGCTATACAACAGCTTGACTTTGTTACCTGTTCACGTAGACTTAAAGCTCAATTTGGTTTAGCAGGCTTCAAGGAGGATTAATGGCTAGAATTTGCGAGATTTGCGGCAAAGGAGCGCAGAAAGGGCACAAAATCTCCCACTCCCACAAGGTCTCCAACCGCCGCTTTAAGGTAAACCTTCAGAGTGTCAGGGTGCGCCAGGGCGGTAAGGTGCGACGGATACTTGTCTGCACCAAGTGTCTGAAGGCCGGCAAGGTCGAGCGTGCCTGACCCTTCCCCAATCGTGGGAATCCAGCAAGGAGGATAAGATGAGAAAGACATTGCTTGCAGCCGCGGCAGCGCTTCTTGCGGTTGCATCGGTGAGGGCGGCCGAGGAAGAACGCCGCACACTTACCGTTACCGGAACCGCAGAGATCTCGGTAGCCCCGGATATTTGCTACATGAGCTTTTCCGTAGAAACCAGCCACAAAAGCGCTGCTGACGCATATCGCCAGAACAACGAGCTGATGAACAAGGTGAATGCCGCCATAAAGGCAAAGGGAATCGCCGCCAAGGATATGCAAACTACCAATTTCACCATCTCCCCTGAGTATCACTACGAACGGGCTACCAATAAAAGGATCTTCGACGGTTACCTGGTCTCGCATACCCTCTATGTAAAGGTGCGCGAGCTCGCAAAGGTCCCGGATGTTCTGGATGCAGCGGTCAACGCCGGTGCCAACCAGGTGCTTGAAATAACCTTCACAGTTGAGAACCCCAAGAGGTACGCATCCGAAGCTCGTGTGGATGCCATAAAAGCGGCAAGGGCCAAGGCCTCCCAGATCGCATCCCTTACAGACGTCAAACTCGGTAAACCTATCTCGATCTCCGAGTCCGAACCGGGCCGCCGTATACTCTACTCTCAGACCGCCGTGATGCGAAACGGCGCAGGTGCGGGCGAAGGCGTTACCCTTGAACCCGGCGAGATCAAGCTAACTCATACGGTATACATCACCTACGAGATCAACTGATGGCTAAACGGGTTCTTATCACGGGCATCACCGGCTTTGCGGGAAGCCACCTGGCAGATCATCTTCTGGATCGGGGTGGATTCGAGATCTACGGGCTGTATCGCTGGCGCTCGCGTATGGAGAATGTTGAAGGATTCAAGGACAAGATCAATCTGATCGAGGGCGACATACGAGACGCGGCGTCCATGAGGTCGCTGATTGAGAAGATCAACCCTGATTGGGTGTTCCACCTCGCGGCACAAAGCTATGTGCCCATGTCATGGAAGGCACCGGCAGAGACGCTTTCTACAAACGTCATAGGTGAAGTCAATCTCTTCGAGGCCTGCCGAAAAGCGAGAGGCGATCCTTTAATTCATATCGCAGGATCTTCGGAGGAGTACGGGCTTGTTCATCCTGACGAGGTGCCTATAGCCGAGACGACTCCCCTGCATCCCCTATCACCTTACGGGGTATCCAAGGTAGCCCAGGACCTTCTGGCCTTCCAGTACTTCAAGAGCTACGGGCTTCGCGTGATAAGGACCCGTGCATTCAACCACACCGGCCCGCGCCGGGACGAGGTGTTCGTCACCTCCGGCTTCGCCCGCCAGATCGTCATGATCGAAAAGGGGCAAGCCGAGCCTTTAATCCGCGTAGGCAACCTGGATGCGGTAAGGGATTTCTCCGACGTGAGGGACATCGCAAGGGCCTATACCATGGCGCTGGAGAGATGCGAACCAGGCGAGGTCTACAATATCTGCTCAGGCAAAGGTATAAAGATCCGTGAGCTTCTGGATATGCTTATTGCCCAGGCCGATGTGAATATCAAAATCGAAGAGGATCCGGCCCGCATGCGGCCATCGGACGTTGAGTTCCTGATAGGTGACGCGACCAGGTTCTGCGCGAAAACCGGCTGGAAGCCTGAGATTGCGTTCGAGCAGACCCTTGCCGATCTCCTCGACTTCTGGCGCGAGCGGGTCTAGCCAGCCTTTCCTGGACAGGACCAGGCAGTGTCTCACTCTCCAGACAAGATACTGATAACCGGGGCGAGTGGATTCGTAGGCAGACTTCTGGCCAGGGCCGAGATGGAAAGGGGTAATACCGTAATCGGGATTCACGACCCGCAGGAATCTCCCGATCTGCCTTTCGAGTCCAAAGGTGTCGATATACGGGATAAAAAAACACTCCAAGATTTCATCACTCCCCTCAAACCCCAACGGGTTTACCATCTCGCCGCGATCTCATCGGTAAGGATGTGTGAGGAGAACCCTTCCCTTTGCTTCGGGGTGAACGTGACCGGTACGCTCAATCTATTGGATGCCTTATCCAAACTTGATGAGAGACCAAGGGTTCTATTCACCTCTTCATGCGAGGTTTACGGGAACGTCGATCCTTCTCGTCAACCGGTAAGGGAAGATCATCCGCCCGCCCCAATCAATATATACGGGTTAAGCAAGCTACTGGGAGAGGAAGTTTGCCACTATTATAATTATATTGGGGGTCCCCGCTCGGATTCGGAGAATTCGAGTGGGGTGATTATTACTAGAGGTTTTAATCACACCGGGCCTGGGCAGAAAGAGAGCTTCGTTTTCCCTTACGTGGCAAGCACCCTTGCGAAGATAGAGAAGGGCGATGCCGAACCTGTGCTAAAGATGGGCAACCTGTCCGTAAGAAGGGACGTGCTGGACGCACGCGACGTGGTGCGTGCCTATATGATGGCAGCCGATAAGGCGGAACCTGGCAGCACCTACAACGTAACCTCGGGGCGGTGTATATCTATAGAAGAGTGTGTAAGGATGCTGGTTGAAATTTCCGGATTAGATGTTAAAATAACTCAGGAACAGTCGCGCATGCGTCCATACGACATACCGCAGTTATCAGGTGACGCATCGCGTATAGGCAAGGATTTAGGTTGGCGTGCAGAAATCACGCTGGAGCAGACCATGAAGGATCTGCTTTCATACTGGAGAGCAAAGGAAGGCGTATCGTGAAGTTACATGCTTTCGGGGTCAGGGGCAGCCTGCCCTCCCCATCGACCAGGGGTTTTAAGACCTCGGCCTACGGCGGCAACACCACATGTTATTATCTGGAGGCAGGTCCATTCAATATCACCCTGGACATGGGCTCGGGCGCAAGGGTGCTGGGTAACATCTTGATGAGCAAGGGGATAATCGGCAAATCGTTCATCTTTCTTTTGACCCACTATCACTCGGACCACACCCAGGGAATCGGCTTCTGCGTTCCCTTCTACATCAAGGCCAACACCTTTCATATCCACGGCTTTACCCCGGATGAAAGGAAGGGCGCAGACCCCATAAGAAACATAGTCCTGCAGTGTCTGGAGGAGCAGCAGTCAAGCCCCTACTTCCCGGTTCCTCACGTATCTCTGCCCGCGGAGAAACTCTACCAGGCGCACGACAAGATGTTTTCCGAGGTTTTCTACTACCTGCACCGGAACGGCAGATACATGTATGTCTCTGAAAAGGAATCAGCCGAGACCAAATCCGTAGACCCCAAGGATGTAGCCAAGGTAACCACCATCCCACTCAACCATCCCAACGGCTGCATCGGTTATCGAATAGACTACATGGACGCCTCCCTGGCCTTCTGCACAGACAACGAGCCCCTGGCCTTTACCAACGACAGGATCAACACCCTCTGCAAGGATGTTGATTTGATAGTTCTTGACGGCCAGTATACCGCGAAGCAACTGCAAGGCTCGACCCAGACCTTCGGTCACGGAACCCCTGAGTTATGTGTTGATCAGGCAATAGCCTGCGGGGCAAAAAAACTCCTCATCACCCATTTCGACCCCGGACACGACGATGCCAAACTAAAAGAGATGGAGGAAGCCTGCAAGGCCTATCTGGCAAAGAAAAAGAGGAAGTTCCCCGAAAGCGTTGAGTTCGCCAGGGAGGGAGCCTCCTGGGGGATCTAGGTTGAGGATCCTTGCTATCAACTGGCAGGACTGGGGGGCGCCGCAAAAAGGCGGAGCCGAGTTCTATCTCAAGGAGATTCTCGTCCGACTGGTCTCCTACGGCCACGACGTGACCCTTTTGGCCTGTGGGTATCCTGGAGCACCCCATAAAGTGTTGTTGGACAGGATCAAGGTGATAAGGACAGGCTCGCGCAACACCTTTAATTTTCATTTATACGGCAGACCGATTCGGAGTTTTTTAAGATCGAATGATTTTGACGTGGTGCTTGACGATCTAAACAAGATCCCTTTCTACACACCGCTGTGGTCAGGAAAAATCCCGGTGGTGGGCATAGTGATGCACCTCTTCCGCAACGAGATATTTAAAGAGACGAATTTCCTTGCCGGCTCCTACGTTTACTGGACCGAGGGGCTGATCCCCAGGGTTTACCGTAAGGGTCTTTTCGGGTGTCTTGGTGAATCGGGCAAAAAGGAGCTGGCTCAGATGGGGATGAAGCCCGAGCGCATCCAGGTTCTTGAGGTTGGTGTCAATCCAATGTTTACCCCGGGGCCAAAAAGACGCGAGAGGCTTGTGGTCTCTGTGGGTCGGCTCATGCGCTACAAGTGCATAGACCACGTCATCTACGCAATGGCTAGATTGAGACAGCGCGGAATTGACGCCAGATGCGAGATTGCGGGTAGGGGTAAGGATGCAGATAGATTGAGGCAGTTGATAGACCGGCTTGGACTCGAGGACAGCGTGAAGCTTCCGGGCTGGGTATCGCTTGCGGATGTGGCAAAGCTTTATCAGCGCGCGGCGGTGGCGGTCCAGCCCTCGGCCAAGGAAGGCTGGGGATTTCTGACAACGGACGCGGGCGCTTGCGGCACACCTGTGGTCGCGGCACGGGTGCCCGGCTTAACGGATTCGGTCAAGGATAAAAACACGGGATTTCTCTACGAGCACGGAAACATTGATGAGATGACCGACCACCTGGAGAGACTACTGACGAATGAGAAGCTGCGGCGGAAGATGGGCGAGGCGAATCGAAAGTGGACATCAATCCTGACCTGGGAGCGGGTGGCTCGAAGAGCGGAGAGACTTCTTGCATCAGCCGTGGAACGCAGAACCATCTGATGGATAAGAAAACCAAAGACAGGATATTCTTCTGGCTGCGGATCGCCATAGCCGTTATCTTCATTGCTATCATCATCCTTACCGTTGATCTCAAGAAAACGTGGGCTGAGCTACAGCACACCGATCCTATCTACGTTGGAGTTGCGGCAGGAGTATACCTTTGCTTCCTTGCCTTTCTTGCCCTGCGCTGGCTCATCCTATCCAAGGCACGCAACCATCCCTACGGCTTCTTCTACCTTTACCGCAGCGTGCTCATACACATGCTGTTCAACAACGTTCTGCCCACGACAATAGGCGGCGACGTCTACCGTATAGTGGACACCAGCGGGCACGAGGGTAAAGGGGTGGCGTTTTCTATCGTGTGGACCGACCGCATGGTGGGTTTCATCGGAGTATTCAGCTTCGCATTCCTTGCAAGTATCTTCTACGCCGCAGTGAGCGGCAATTTCCTGCTGCTTGTCATCTTCGGTGCCGGGTTCGGCTTCGCGATCTCCCTGACCCTCGCATTCCTTTCTAAAAAAATAAACGCCTGGATCTCCCCCTGGCTTTCAAAACTGCGAGTATTCAAGTATCCGTTGGGTGAAAAGATCGCAGGGGCATTCAAGTCTATCACCCACTACCGCAACCACAAGGGTGCGTTATTTGCCGCGGTATTGGTTTCCCTTGGCGTTCAGATAAGCCTTGCCTGGATATGGTATCTTCTCTTCCTCTCGCTTGGTGGGCAAACGAGATTCATCCATATCATGGTGACCATACCGATCGTGAACACCCTTGCCATGTTTTCTGTAGGCGGCTGGGGACTCCGCGAACAGACATTTGTGCAGATGCTTGCCACCTTTGCGGTCGCCAGGGAGACGGCACTTGCTACCTCGATCTTGTTTGACGTGGTAAACGTCTCCTTCGGGGTCGTGGGCGGGGCGTTCCTTCTCTTCCGCCGAGGCCGCAAACCTACCCCTTCACCGGTGGAAAGCTCCAACTGACTCCCCATTCCCCAACTGGGAATCATATCGTGAGTTCAATAATGAAGTGCAACACCTTGGAAAGCGAGAGGGATTTCGTTATTCTGAGGATGTATGCACTCAAAGGATAGAGAAATAATCTCTATCCGTAATATAAGGTGAAAACCTTAAGGAGGAACCACATGAAGAAAGCATTATCGCTAGGATTGCTTCTTATAGGCATGCTGGCGTTCAGCCATGCCCAAGCCAACCTGGTCGACATCGGCATAAACCTTGGCAGGGATTACGTTGTAAATTATGTCATTGGACCGGTAACCTACTGGTCTCAACCTACCATAACAGCCTCCCCCTTCCATGTGGGGCTGGTCTTCGCGGTCTCACCTGTCAAAGGATTTAAACTGGGAGTGCGCGGCGGCTACTCGAACAAGATATTAACCAGAGGATTTAACTCTGTCTCCGATTACTTAGACAGCTGGGAGGAAGAAATCACCATCCACGGCGGGATGGGTGAGTTCAGGATACTGGGTGAGACCCCCATAGGCGGTGAACTGGCCTTCCTCTACGGGGGGTTGGGATTGGGCTACTACGATTACTACGTTGAGTACTCCAGTGTAGTGTATGGGGAGGAACAGACGTCGGAATACTCTGAGAGCAAGACCGTAGGGTGGGGTCAAACCTTTATCGCCGGTGCTCATGTGGGGATCGTCAAATGGTTCGGCTTCAACGTAGAGGTGGAGAAGCTGGGCTGGCAATCCTTGGAGCATACAGTTGACAAGATTATCATGGACGACGAGGATATCGGCAAATACGAGAAAAGCTACGAACCTCTGAGCGGATTGGGAGATATAGGCATCTCGGTTGCTTTGGTTTTCAAGATATAGCCGGTTTGTAAGAGAAAACCTAATCGCCTTACGTTGCCCGGGCAAGTCCTTATTGCAATTGGGGCATGGGAACTATAACGTAAGCCGAAACTTTTGACACGTACGGGGTAAGAGATATACTGTGTCCCAATGACGAAGATATCCTCCGCACTTGCCAGAAGATTGCCCCTGCACTCCCAATTACTGGACGGTCGAACAAAACTGCCTAAAGGGAAGGAAGGAATAGCCCAGGCTATCGAGAAACTGGGCTACGTTCAGATAGACACCATAGCGGTCATCAACCGCGCCCATCATCATACCCTCTGGACAAGGCGACCGGACTACAGCCCTGCGATGCTCGATGAGCTTCAGGCTAAGGACCGCCGGGTATTCGAGTACTGGGGACACGCCGCTTCGTATCTGCCGATGAAAGACTACCGATACTACATACCCAGGATGCGTGCCTTCCCCTGGGGTGACGGCTGGATCAAAAGGATGTACGAGAGGCATAAAGACGTGATGAAGGACGTCTTGGAAAGGATAACCAAGGAAGGGCCATTGGGTTCGGCGGATTTCAAAGCCCCGGACGGCAAGAAGCGCGGGGCGTGGTGGGATTGGAAACCGGCAAAAACCGCGTTGGAGATGCTTTTCTGGAAGGGAGATCTGATGGTCACCGAACGCCGCAACTTCCAAAGGATCTACGACTTAACCGAACGGGTGCTGCCTGGGGGGGTAGATACCACGGTTCCAGATCCAGCGGAAGTGGCCAGGTTCAGGGTAAAAAGGGCGCTTTGCGCGCATGGTATAGCCACCCAGCGAGAGATCTTAGACCATCTACATATAAGTTCGAAAGAGAAAGTTCCAGATGCTTTAGACGAAATGGTTGATTCGGGAGAGGTAATCCCGATGAAAATCAAGGGATTTGAAGGGATCAATTATTATGTCCTTAGCGATGTTCTGAGAAATGCATCGCGGCTTCGCAAACGCAACCCCCGCCTGCATCTTCTCTCTCCTTTCGACAACCTGATCATCCACAGACCTCGAACAGAACGACTTTTCGGGTTCTCATACTCACTTGAGTGCTACACTCCCCCTGCCAAGCGCAAGTTCGGCTACTTCTGCCTGCCCATCCTATGGGGTGAGCAATTCGTAGGAAGGCTCGACCCGAAAGCCGACCGAAAACAAAAGACGCTTGTGGTCCGCAACCTTGTATTCGAGGGGGGGTTTAAACACTACGAGGGGATTCTTCCCGCGCTTGCAGAAAAACTGAAAGCCCTGGCCTCATTCAATAGATGCGAGAAGGTGCTGATCGAGCAGACAATGCCCGGCAAGGTAAAAACTCACTTAAGTAGAACGTTAAGACTTTAAGCTAACAGTAGTTCTCTTGCTAAAACCTTCTCCCACCCGGGCTATCCACCGACATGGTGGTACAGGGATTTGAGATTCAGGTTAGTCAGTTTCTTGTGTTTGTTCATCTTTAGCCTCAGATTGCGATCTCCATGGCTTAATTCGTCAGGTTTCTATTGCACTCGTCACCATCAGGACAATAATTAAAGTCAGGAGGAGAAATAATGGCTTACGCTAGCATAGATCAGATCATCTCGCAGGTGGATGCGGGAAATCCGTGTTCCCCGGATCAATTTCCTGACTTTGATCCCGAAGACCTCAAGGCCTGGGCCTATTTTATGCACGTCTATCTGGATTTTTCACAAGGAGTTGGTTGGTTTGTCTCATGGAATAAAAGGCGCGAGATGGAATGGCCGGCCTTTCTTCCCCGATACAACGAAGGGTCAGGAAGAGTGGATGATCTCCCTCTCCTTGGAAGGCTATCGCATCTGGAGGAATTAAGGAAAATACTGGACTACGTTTCTTATTGCATGGGGGTTTGGCGCATCAAGCCTGTCATAATCTTAGGGGTGACTAAGGTCCTGGGCTTCTCTATAGACACCGAGGCGATCTATGAGGCCTGTTTTCAGCGAGCCAAGGATGCCCGTGACGTGGCCTGGGAAAAGGTGATGTCCTACTCCGCAAGACGACTCTATCCTCATGCAGACCCATGGGAGAGACCCGGAGGTCCTAATGTGGTTGCCAGTGGGGATCAGAAGGATGGCGAAGACGTAGCGTTTATCCTTCCTGATATCACCTTGCTTTACCTTGAGGCTAACCGGGAGTGGCAACAGGTTTTTGGAGATATTGGAAGCGGTAACATCGAAATCCAGTCCGGGTATCGAACCCAAAACTGGCAGAGACGAGTATCAAGGGCAAGACAAAGCGCTCACGTAGCAGGTGCAGCTATTGATGTCCTGCCCCCGCGTGATTTCTATCAAGCGTTTCCATTTCGAGAGCGCAACTATGGTCAGCGCATCTCCATCGGCTATCTTTGCTGGCTATTTAGAAGGGCTGCACAGAATAGTCCCTATTTCAGAGAGATAGTGGTCTTGAATAGAGGCCAGCCGAACGAAACGAGGGTGCCCCGAATGCCTAAAACCCTTTGTGAGCCTGGAACCGCTCATATAAGTTTTGGCTGGCTCCTTCACGCTGTGGGTTCGAGGGACGTAAGGCAGGATGTTCTTCCTTCGGTTACTCGGCCATATCCTGTGGATGCAAATGATCCCGATGCAGGAACCGATGTTCCTACTTCTCGAACCCGAGGTGAGTTCCAGGGACCTGGGAGATTGGATCACTTGTGGGATGTTTTCAATCCTACTCAATATGCAACTCTGAATTTCGGAGCGATTTCCAACCAACCTGATTACTCAGGAGGCATCAGTGCTCAGTGGTTGGCAGACTTCATAAACGAGGCACTTAACAACCGTGGATGGGATTTCGGAAGATTGATTCGTCAACACCACGTCGACCGTCTTACTAATCAAGATGCTCGGATTGGCCAGATTGACTAGTTACTGGTTCTTCTTTCCACGTTCTACCCTTGACAGGCTGGTAGAAAGCTTCTATACTTAACGAGTTATGAAGAGATTTTTCCTTGTTTTTCTATTGATTACAGTAGGTGTGAGTGAACTTACGGATGAGAAGTACTGGTGGATTGTAGAGATTGCCGATTGGAAAGAATATCTGATGTATTTGGGTTGGGCGGGTAGGCTTGATTGGGATATAATTTCCTCCAGGCCGTTAGTTTTGATGCCCTTTTTAGCTGAACATCCTCATGCCACGTTGGAATACGACAAGCTTGTAGCCGAGAGCATGAGCGAGCATAAGGAGCTTGACTGGGCGCTTGATTCACTGAGGTCTGAACTGGATTCCCTTTTGGAGCTTTCCGATTCCTTACGGAGGAAGGCGATTTTTTATCTCTATGTTGATCGACTGGAGTCTTTAGAAAAGCCTTTAAAGATCGATCAGTACACTGGTCGTTATCTGGCTATCTATGACGGAACAGGTACTTCTAGCAAAGGTTTCCTTCAGGTTGCCTGTCTTACCGGGGTTGATGGAGGTTTTGAATACGGCGGGCCGCTGGTGGTATCTTGGGCTGCGACCCAGGATACGGTGATGGACTCCACCCGTGCGATTGAGGCGTTCAACCGTGCTGTAGGAGAAGGGATACTCGTAAGCCTTTTTGATAATCCAAAGTGGAGCAAGCCTTCAAGCGTAGTCCGGTGCGCGGCTCCCTTTTACGGCGCTACGGCGTACCGCGTAAGGGCAAGGGTGACCTATGACTACAAGTTTGAACCTGAAAGACAGATGCGTGTAAGCGATTCCTATTATGTCTTTGTTCTGGTGAAGGGCGGTTATGAGTATCTGGTGGCTTTCTTGGCGGATGGGGGGTGTTTTCATCCTGAAAACGTCGCGGATTTCCTGAGCCTTAGGCCTTAAATACGCCGAGGCCGATCCCCGCTTATACTATTCAGGGAACCGGCCAAACTTTAAATTATCTTCCGATTCCCCTTGCGATCTTTCGTCCCTTTGGGACAAAAGGAGCATTACTTCTCTATCTTCAACGCAAGCAGCATATCCTCCACCGAGATGCCTGGGAGCTGCAGGCTTTCGTCCGAGATCACCCGTTCTATGCGGTTGCCTACCTCACCCTTGGTTCTCTCTGCGCCCTTGATTCCATCCTCTATCTTAGGTAAGCCCTGAAGCGGAAGAAGGGTAAAATCGCCGGAGATGATCACATCCGCCAATCTGTTCTCATGCACCTCTGATGCCGTCCTTATCAGTCCGCCCGGAGCCTTGTGCATCCCCATGATAAACTCCACACCCGATCTGATCCTCACCTGGCCCGGTTTCTTCATGGTGCGCTTGAAGAGAAAGCTCGAATCGGTCATCCTGGCGATGGTCTCGGCATTCTTCCGCTGAAGTTCCGGTGTATACTCGGCAGGCTCCAGCGAACCAAGGAGCAGGGTGAACTTCTCTATCAGCGCCTTCCGTACCTGGGCACGGGAAGGCTTCTTGCCCGTCTCTCGATATATCGTGGTTACATGCTCCTGCATCGACTTGTGGATCTTGTCGCGGAACTTCTCGTCCGGCACCTTCAATACCCGGGCCATCGTATCGTAGTCGAAGTCCAGAAGTATCCCGCCCACGAACACCACGCAGGGGCCGATGTCTCCCGCACCCTCGCCAGCGATCTTTCGCTCGCCTTCAACAGTCACTATGTCGTTTACCGGGCGGAACTTTGTTTCAATACCGAACTTGCGGTAGGTCTCGATTGCAGGTGCGGATAAGGTCTGATATAGCTCCGATATCTTACGCGAAGCCAAGGGGTTATCACGACGCAGGATGACCTGGTAGAAGACCTGGTTAGAATCAAGATATGTAGCGCCGCCCCCTACTTCCCTGCGCATCACCGGCAGGTTGTGGGAAGCGCAGTAGTCGAGATCAATCTCGGCTGCCGCGTCCTGGAAGTAACCCACGCTGATGATCGGGGTCTGCGGCGAGACAAGGCACAGGCACTCGATTCCTTCCCTGGCGATGGTATGGAATACGGTCATCGAATCCTGACCTGGCAGGGTGTCGAAGGTAAAAAGCTTCAATGGTTGCTCCTTTTGTTTTGATGAGGATTATAGTCAGCGAATTGCTTGTGACAAGGGATTGGGCCTTATGTGGCACAGGCTCTCAGCCTGTGCTATTATTGAACAGCCTGGAGAGGCTGTTTCACATTATTCTCGTTGGTTAGGGCCTTGCGATCTTTTGACCAAAGGTCAAAAGGAGCAATGAAGCATGTAGAGGCACGGCATGCGTCGCCCCTACTATCTTAGTTGTCAAGTCCGATATCTTAGGAGGGATCTTCGGAAAGCCGTTTGGTTATCCAGGCTTGGGCTTCCTTGAGGTGCTCAAAGAAGTGGCTTCGCTCGCGGAGACCGATTCCCTTGCAAAAAAGCTGAATGAACCTGCGCAGGTTCAGGGACCCGCCCACTATCACCAACTCTACCTTACCCCCGTAATGCTTTGATGCCTGGGTCAGGAGTTCTGAGAACACCTGTCTCGAGCGTGCACCCATGTGCACCAGCTCGGAGATGTCTATGAGTATCAGGCGGAGGTGATAAGGCAGAAGCTCGACACTTGTGACGTATTCTTCGATCAGATCCTCAATCTCGCGAGGTTGTGTAACTCCCTCAAGATGCATGGTGCATACGCCGTCTTGGGAGAAGGCCAGATTTTTCATCGTACCACCATCACAGTCGCATCGTCGGTTCGACGACAATTATCTCGCATGAGGGTGCGTGCGATTTCAGTGGGTGATAGTGTAATCTCATCGGTGGAGAGTTCCCAGCGATCCCGTAGACCGTCTGAGTGCATCACGAAAACGCTTTGCTTTTTCCAGGGGTAGAAGAAGAGACGTGGTGGGCGTAAGCTTACCCCCAGGGTGCCGCTCATTGAGATCAGACGAGCCCACGATTCTTCCTCCGGCAGCCAGAGCCTGGCGCTTATATTGCCCACCCCTATAAAGGAGAGTTTATTGGCAGCTTCGTCGATACGTGCTATCCCTGCCACTGCACCGCGGGTGCTGTGCAGGGCACTGTGAAGTTCGGCAGGCATCTGCTGGATGGGCTTGCGGTGGTTCGCATGCAGGTAGGCTTCGGCGACAGCAGCTGCTTTTCTTGCCTGGGTTCCGTGTCCAAGCCCGTCTATCACCGCAAGGAGCGTTCTGGGACCGTCGTGATGGATCACGTGACCGTCCCCGCAGATAGTCGATTCCGGATGGGTGCGAACCACAACACTCACAACCGCTTTTCTTTGGATAGCTTCGTCGGTGGTTTTGCCAGGTGGAAGGTACTTCCGTAATCGCACCTGGGTGCCGTTGGAGTTGGAGTATATCTCAAACTCATCTGCGATGCGTTGCACAGAGGCCAGACCTTGACCCAGTGAGCCGGCGGTGCTTAAACCCCCTTGGAGTACCTGTGTGACGTTCTTGATGCCAGGACCCTCGTCCTGGACAAAGATCTCGATTCCACGCAGATCGTTCTCTTTAAGCTCCTGAAAACTCATCCTGCCGTTTTTGGCCTTGTGAACCACGAGGTTTGTGGCAAGTTCGCTAACGCAGAGGTCTATCTGGGCCAGGAGTTTATCCTTAAATCCAAGCTTTTCAGCGAAGCGGTGTATGATTCCTCGTGTCTCAAGAATATGTTCTTCCTTTTCGATGCGCATCTCCTCGATTTGCTTCATACGGATAGCCATTTCTCTATGATGACAGTGGTGCCTTGAGCGGGTTCGCTGGAAATCTCCATGTGGTCAGAGAGCCGTTTTGAACCAGGCAGCCCCTTGCCCATGTTGCCAGATGATGACCAACCATCTTTCATTGCCAGTTCAATATCCTCGATTCCCGGTCCGTGATCGATGAAGGTGATCCGGATACCCTTATGAGGATTTGTGAGTTCCTCTATGTGGGCCTCTCCCTCGCCCGCGTAGAGGAAGGCGTTGCGTGCCAGTTCCGAGACGGCGGTGCTGATACGAGTCTGGTCTACAAGCCCGAAGCCGATCTCTCGCGCCATAGACCTGACAGCCGTTCGCACCCTTACGATGTCCACCTCTTCCTTAATCGGAATCACTATCATTGGACTCCTCTGTGCTTTCCTCCTCCTGCCGGGTTCTTGCCCCCATCTCTCGTTCCTTTAGTAGTTCTTCCAGCAGTGTATAGCCTTCGTCAAGATTTAATGCGGTTTTTACATCGCCAAGAGAAAGCCCAAGCTCAACTAACGTGATAGCAACCGCCGGGTGCATGCCAACGATTACGATCTCTGCGTCAAGGGTGGCGGCCATGCGTGCGGTGTCGGCAAGGATTCTACTTATGAAGGAATCCACCATCTCCAGGGCTGAGATATCAATGAGTACGCCCCGCGCCTGGGTCTGGGAGACACGCTCGAGGATATCTTGCTGTAGCTGTTCGGCCATCCGGTCGTGAAGATCGATCTGGATAGAGACAAGCAGGAACTCCCCGAGCTTGAGGATGGGGATGATGCTATCTCTTGTTGTTCTTCTCATCTTCTACGATTTGCAGTTGTAACCGGTTGAAGGCCCAATTCAGGACGATTTTCAAACCCCTTGATCTTGTTGGATTCGCTCATCTCCCTTTTTTCTTTCATGTTTTTAATCCGTGTGCGCTTACTTTTCTTTGAGCCACGTGAAGGCCTCCTCACAGGTATCGAAGAACTTGGTTTTAATACCATGCTTGATCATGGAGAAGTACATATTCATTATGAATCGCATCAGTGGTGAGGCTTCCACGATGGCGGCGCGGGCTCCTTCTATCCCTATTTTATTGATCATGTCCGTGACCTTTCTGCCGGTGTTGCGATCTACCTGGAGGGTTTTGGCATCTGAGAGGTCTATGAGACCCGGTTGGCTTTTTTCGAGCGGCAGTTCCTCGGCCCGCTCGGCGATTTGAAGGTGCTCGTCTGTGGTTACCCCCCCGATATAACGAATATGGAGTACCACTTTGTTTTCGTCATACTTGGATATGTGCCTCATCAACTCTCCCACTTTAATGAGTCGCCGGAAAGGCTCCATGGCGGTCGGCTCGATGTTTTATGGAGGGGGGAGGTGTTGTATACCTTTGCGATCAAGTTGCCCTCAATCCCAGCAGACGCCATCATTTGTATCCCGGCGCAAAAGGAGTTATTATGCATGATAGGTTCCTTTCGTCCTGATCGTAAATAAACTTGCTCTCAACTTCAACCCATTTACCTCGCCATACTTGTCTTGAGTAATAAATTGTGTAATTATACAGTCTTGGATTCATATGTCAAGTGTTCTGACACTTTTTGTATTTTAACGATGCTATTTCCTTAAGGAGAACGACTTATGAGGATTCGTAGAGGTTTATTTGGGAGTTATTGTGGTATTCTTTGTTTGAGTTTTAAGAAAAGGATACCCTAACGTGGGGTGATGCTGGTTTCTAGCTTAGATTTTTTTCGTTATGGAATTGGCCATGAGAACGGAGTAAGTATGCTTATCGAAGGTGGACATTTTAGAGCGCTTGAAGCTCTTGGCAGGTGAGAGTCGAGCTGAGAACTACTACAAGAGATTGCGTTGGGGAGGTGGACGGAAGAGGTATCTGGAGTGTGGGAGTTTTAATCTTCTTTCTCTTGCAGACGGTTGCTATAAGTGTAGGATTTGTGGTGTTCGATTCGGTGTTTTTTATTGTGGTCCACACACGAGTATGGAGCGATCGCGTGGGGTGCATTTGCCTATCAACTTGCAACCAGTCAAATTGGTCCGCAAACTAGCCTGCAGTCCAAGCCAGGGCTAATCTCTTCGCAAGGGGCTTCTTTTTGATCTCACGTTGCTTATATTAGCTAGTTGGAGAATGTTGTCGGACATGATCATCCTGGAGATGTTTAAAAAGCCCCCTATCTCCCTCAAGGAGATAGGGGGAAGGTTATTAACTCAATACTTTTTAATCGATTCTCAGTTTTTTCTCCCCGAACATAAGTCCCCATGACTGGAGGGCTTCGGAATAATGAACCGCCAGGTAATAGGAATCAAAAGCATCGTACCCTTCGTAAGAGTATACAGCCACGTAGTATGTCTCGGAGGCCGAGACGTCGAACTCTATCTGCTCACTCTCAGTACCTTCATTCTCTGATAAAGCTATTCGATTGTAGGAGGAATCATGCAGGGCGAGATCGTAATTTGCAGGCAGGGTGTAGAGATCGATCACTATCCGGCCTTCAATGGGAGGGACGAAGTAGTAGATGTCTACATCGTACGGGGTGGATATCCATGATTGGTAGGTCATATCCAAATCCAGTGGGCCGTAGGCCTCATCGAAGGAGTCGTTCGGTTCGTAAGAGTCGCGGCCCTGGATGTAGTCTACCTTCAGGAGATAGGAGTCCGTAGAGTCTGCAGGACCGTATTGAAAGACTCCTACGTAGTAGATATCCGACTCGATAACGTGGTAGGAGATTGATTCAGGGATGTTTCCGTATCTCATGGAGTAACCAATCCCTTCCTGCCTCTCATTAAAAAGGAACAGGTTGTAGTCTGCGGGCAGGTTGTAGAGATCGATTTTAACGATACCACTGGTATCCGGAATAAAGTAGTAGAAGTCATAATAATCCTCCCAGTCCCAGATCCAGGATTCGTAGACGGCTCCGAACACCAGAGGGCCGTAAGCGGAGTTAAAGCAGTCGTTAGGCTCGTATGAGTCGCCCCTTGCGGTGCTAAACGACCATATCGGCCCGGCAGCGGTGTCGCCCTGCTCGTCCTGGGCCATTATCATCCAGTAGTAGGTGGTGTTGGTGTCGAGGTCGACGATCTCGCAGTGTCTTTCCAGCAGGTTGACCTCTTTAAGGGGCGGGGGGTTTGTGTTTCCGAAGTAGAGGTCGTAGTAGCAAAGCTCCGGGTCCGGGTCTCCTCCGCTCCAGCGAAGCGTCAGGCTCCTCGGCTGACCACTGGCACCGTCGCTCGGGTGTGGGTCTGACGGGATCAAGGGTAGATTGTTGCTTGTGCAGCCTAAGGATAGGAGTAGCCCCCCCACAAGAAAGATTGATGCCACAAGCAGCGGCAACTTTTTGGATGGTCTCATTTCTCCTCCTCGGTTGGTTTGCACCGAGTGCGGTTGCTTCTCAATCTTTGGAAGAAACATCCGATCCATTAATATTATCCAGTTTTTGGAACCTTGTCAAGGGGTTGATTCGGTTGCGGCATGGTTTTAAGAGTTGACACCTCTAAAACTCTCTGTATGATTTAGCAAACAAGAAAACCCGGAGGTTGATCGTGAAGAAGTTTCTTTACATGGCGGGTCTTTTAGCCGTTGCCCTTACGTTATTCGGCTGCACCCCGCGGTTGATCCGCGATGCAGATACGGCTCTAGAAGAGGGAGATTACGCCAAAGCCGCCGAGCTATACAAGGAATATACCGAGAAGAAGCCCCAGAAGCCCGAGCCCTTCAACCGTATGGGGTTGGCCTACGATGCGCTCGCCGACTACGAGGCCGCAGCCGCCGTCTTCAGTAAGGCGATAGGACTTAGCCCGAAGGACGCGGTCTACTACCACAATCGCGCCACCACCTACATGCACATGAAGGCGCTGGATCAGGCAAGGCTCGACTTCGAGCAGGCTATAAGGCTCGATTCGACAAGGGCCGACTACCACAACAACCTGGGCAACGTCTACTTCAAGAAGGAGAACTACAACCAGGCACGACTGATATATGAGAAGGCTCTCAAGCTTGATTCCCAGAACCCGGAGATATACCTTAACCTTGCACTGTGCGCGGAATACGAAGGCTCGGACGAGGAGGCCTTGAAGTTCTATGATCAGGCCTTAGAGCTTGATCCGGGCTCGGCCCTGGCCTATAACAACCGAGGTGCCCTGCATGCGGATGCGGGCCGTCTTGATGAGGCCATAGCCGACTATACACATGCTCTTGAACTAAAGCCCGGCTACGCCCTGGCTTACAATAATCGCGGCACCGCCTACTACAGAATGGGAGATCTAATCAGAGCAGAGGCTGACTACACCAAGGCGTTGCTCCTCGATCCAGGCCTCACCCGCGCCTACCTGAACCGGGGAAGGGTATACCTTGACCAGGCCGAATACAACGCCGCACTTGACGACTACAAAAAAGCACTTGAGAGGGATCCTGAAAGCGAGCTTGCCCGCTCCAGGATCGCCGAAGCCTACCTTGAGCGCGGTAAGATACGTCTTGAACAAGGTCAGAGGGATGCCGCACACAGCGACTTCGAAGCGGTGCTTGAGGTCGACCCTGACGGGTCCTTTTCCTCCGCGGCCCGCACATATCTCAAGAACCTGAGCGCCGAGGCTGAAGAATCCCTGGAATAGTTCATTAAATGCACGGCTGCCGATTGAATCTGAGGGAGACGTTAAGGAGCAATCGGTGGCTGGTTCTGCTTCTGGCGGCTTCACTGGCGATCCACTTCCTTCTACTTATCCCTGCACTCAAAGATTCCTCAAGGCTATTTGTCTGTGCGGATAGTGTGTGGTATGAACGCCTGGCGCTGAACATACTTCAGGGTAACGGTTACTCTCTGGCTCAAGCCTCTCCTTACGAACCGAACTCGACCATGGTACCCGGCTATACACTGTTCATCGCCGGAATCTATGCTGTATTCGGGCAATCGCCCTATGCTGTTGTGATAATCCAGGTTATCTTGAGCCTTGCGCTTATTGCAGGGATTACGTGGTGTGGAATTCGGCAGTTCTCCAAGAAGGCGGGGATCATTGCAGGCATCCTGCTTCTACTTAATCTGTGCCTTGCCTTTTATTCTACCCAGATCATGACTGATATCCTTTTCCTTGTATTTCTTCTCCCTGGTTTGTGGTTGGTGCTTCGTCTTTTTGAAGGTCGCCGTCCTGTATACTCCGGTCTTGGTGCAGGCCTGCTTTTAGGGTTGGGCGCTCTTACACGACCCATTGGACTATACTTCCCTCTTATCCTCGCCTTTCTTTTCTTCATCAAACCATTCGGTAAGCCTGGCCGATCTCGTTTGTTCGGCTACGGAGCGCTGCTTCTGGTCTGCATCGCGGTTGTCTCTCCCTGGTTTATTCGAAATCGGGTAGTATTCGGACACTTCTTCTTCTCTACCGTTCAGTCCTTTAACCTGTCGCATATTCATGCCGCCCCGATAAAAGCCAGTATTGAAGGCAAGACCGTCAATGAGGCAGAAGCCGATCTGGAGCGGGCCGCCTTTGCAAGATACGGCGAGCCGTGCAATGAGGCGGAGGGGTTCATCTTTACCGGGCGGGAAGCCGTGCGCTACATCCTGAAGCATCCCGGTCGATACACAGTGCTCTACGCCGCAGGTGTGGCCAAAACCCTGCTCCCCTTGGGCTTTGCCGAGTTCCTGCTTTTTTACGCTTCCCCTGAGCAAGAAATCAGAAACCTTACTCCCCCCGTCCAAAAGGCTATTCTGAAGGGTGATGTGAGGGAGGCGCTAAGGGTGATCTGGCAGGAACGTATAGCACCCACCGGCTGGGTGTTTGTTGTCTACGTGCTGGGGTTGCTATTCAATATCTTCATTATCGTACTGGCGATAAAGGGATTCGTTAAGAAAAGCTTCAAGGTATCTTTTAACCTCCTCGCTTTTCTGACGGCGCTGTATTTTATAGGTGTTACCGGCCCGGCAGGACAGCCTCGCCACTTCCTGCCCTTGTTGCCGCTTGCAGCGCTTCTTGCAGCACACGGATTGATCTTCGGTCTTAAGAAGACAAACACGCTACGTCGGCTATGAGTAGGGGATGTTGTCTCTGCGTGCTGGGCGCAGGCACGGCTGGCCTGGGTGCAGCCTACCTTGCTGGCAGTGCAGGGGTGGATACCGAGGTAATCGAGAGGCGCAAGATCCCCGGTGGGCTCGCTCTTACCCGCCGCACCGACGACGGATACTACCACGACCTGGGCGGGCACCGCTACTACAGCCCCTCGCGCTATCTTGCAGTGTTCCTAAAGAAGCTTCTGGGTGAGGAATTGATCATGACCCCGCGCAAGAGCCGCTTCTACCTCGACGGCCGCTTCTTTGATTATCCTGTTCGCCTTTCCGATGTGGCCCGCAAGCTTCCCGTAACACACTCTTTCAAGATGCTCACCGATTATCTGGTAGAAAAGGCCAGGAGCACTAGAAGCAGAAAAGAAGAGAGCTTCGAGGATTGGGTGGTGCACCGTTTTGGCCGCTCGCTTTACGAGTTCAACTTCGAAAACTACACCCGCAAGGTGTGGGGGATGGAGCCTTCCGAGCTTTCAGCTGACTGGGCAGCCTTGCGAATCAAGGGACTCTCCCTGGGCAAGGTGGTTCGTGAGTTCTTCTCGCGCAGAGGCGATATCGCCACCCTTGTTGACCGCTTCCTCTATCCAAGACACGGGATCGGCCAGATCTCCCACTATATGAAGCGAGGGGTCGAGGAAAGGGGAGGAAAGGTTCACCTGGGCGAAGAGGTAGTAAAGGTAAAACACGACGGCAAGCGCATCACGAGAATCATCAGCCGAGACCCAAAAGGCAGTAGAAAATCCATCGGACCCGAATGGGTTGCCTCATCAATAGACCTTGACCTTCTGGTCGCCGCACTTGACCCCTTGCCTCCACCTGAAGTCCTTACAGCGGCCTCCAGGCTTCGATACCGCGACCTGGTTATACTGTTCATCCGCATCAACGCGTCCAACGTTACCGATGATTCATGGATATACTTCCCTGATGAGAGGGTTCCGTTCAGCCGCTGGCACGAGCCCCGCAACTGGAGTGCTGCAATGGTGCCTGACGGAAGGCACTCATCACTGGTGGTTGAATTCTTCGCAAACGAGGGCGATCGGTTCTGGAAGGCGCCGGTTGAGGATCTTTTGGATCTTGTTCTCAATACAGGACGTCGGCTGGGGCTGCTGGAGGGTTCTGAGATCGGTAAGGCTGAAAAGGTGTTTGTGCCGCACGCTTATCCTGTATGGAGCGTGGGCTATCGTGAGCCGCTCGAGCTGATCCTTGATTACTTAGATCGGTTCCAGAACCTCTCCCTGATCGGCCGCAACGGCAGGTTCTACTACTGCACGATAGATGAATCCCTTATCTCAGGTTTTGCCGCCGCCGTAAACTTCCTTGAGGGCAAGTGCACCGGGCCCAAGTCCTTACCTATTGAGATACCCGACAACGCCCTGCCCCATCTCGGGCTGGAGCCCGCCGATCTGGAGGAGGTTTCTCAGGAGAGATACTGGTCGCGCAACGACTAGCACCCCAGAAGAATACTCCGTTCCATTTTGGGAACCCCTTAATGCTCCATTTACGCTTTGAGCAAAAGGAACATTAAGTTCCGCAGGTGGAGCAGTTGCTTGATGAACAGGTAGAACACCCACTTCCCCCGGAGGAAGTCCGGGCTTTCTCGACCGCGCCTGCTACCCCGAACACCGAGAGCAATCTTTCAAGATTGCGAGACTTGCACTTCGGACAACTTGCCTGGGCCTCGTCCGACTTCTTGAGGATCAGAAACTCAAAGCTTGCTCCGCAGTCGCGGCAGCAGAACTCTCTTATAGGCATACCCTAGATTATAGATTTTACTCGGATGGAGTCAAGGTATAGGGATTTTGAAAGATGCAAAGGTTTTATTCTTTGGGCAAACGGGCGATTACCTCTATGCGGCCATGATGGTGAGGATCGCCGTGGCCTATGTCCATCTCGTAGCCTTCTTTGAAGGCGATCAAATCAAGGCCCCCCAGGAGCGCCTTGGCCTCTTCCGGGAGGAAGTAGTGCATGGTCATCTTGCGTTTGGGCACGAAGAAGGTGCGTTCTTCGATCTCCTCGAACTTTTCCTTACACAGAGCGTATCCAGGGTCCTGGGTAGAAAACACCCCAAGGTAGACGAATCCGCCAGGAACAAGTCCTCGAATGGCCATCTTAACCAATCCATCGCGTTCGCCGCGTCTCAAAAACATCAACACCCAGGCGATTACGGCGAGCGAGTAGCGTTTGGGCAGAATAGTCAAAGTGGTGAGTTCGTTCCTTATCGCCCTGACAGGCAGATTCCGCTCCTGGGCTACCCTCATAAGTTTTTCTACTGATTCGGCGTCGCGGTCAAATGCATCCACCTCGAAGCCGTGCTCGGCCAGGAAGAGGCTGTTGCGACCGTTGCCAGCGCCCAGATCGAGTGCTATCCCCCGCGGAACTATAGGAAGATACTGCAACAGGAATAGATCTGGGATAGCCCTTTTTTGCCTGCTCGCTTGAGGGTCGGAATCCGTTCTGCTTGCCGCATCACTCATGGGGCATCCTATTCAAAAAACGGGCGTAGTCAAGTGCTTTGTTCCCAAAAGCTTGCCGGATCACAGCAGATTCTCTCTTGACAAGAGCCGGTTTTTGTTTAGAGTAAATTGAAGGAGAGCACACGACCTCCGCCGGACAGTCGTTTAGCTTACGCCCGCCGGCGGGGTTACAGGTTAAGATAAGAATCGAGGCAACTTAGAATTAAAGACAAGGAGGATCCAATGGCTGATGAAGGAAAGACCTACGTCTGCAACATCTGCGGACAGGAAGTGAAGGTTACGAAAGCGGGAGCCGGAACGCTCGTCTGCTGCGGCCAGGATATGGAACCTAAGGAGGCCCCGTAACACCCGTAACACGCCCGTAACACACCCGTAACACTGTGGCTGGATGTCACGAAACGGGAGTAAACTTGCAGGAAAATTAAAGGAGGCAAAGTGGGCATTAAATTCTCCGGCTACGAGATAGGTGAGATGGCGATCCAGATCGAGCGCAACGGCAAGGCGTTCTACGAAGAGCTTGCCAGAAAATCCAACGAGGCTGATATGAGGACCTTCTTCAAGTATCTGGCCGATCAGGAAGATGTTCATCTTGAGCGTTTCAAGGAACTGCGAGATAGGCTGTCCAAAGAGGGCTACATTGCTCCCTACGACTGGGACGAGGCGCGTTCCTACCTCGCGGCACTGGTCTCCAAAGAGGTCTTTGCAGATGAGAACATGGGAGCACGGTTAGCCAAAGAAGCACCTGACGAGGCCACGGCATTCGATGCCGCTATAGGATTGGAGAAGGATTCTCTGCTCTTCTACCACGAGATGATGCGGTTCGTGAATAAAGCCGATCACCCACTTATCGAAGCGATTGCAGAGGAGGAACGCAAGCACATCACCGATCTTACCCAGAAGCGCAAGGAGCGCGGTATTTAGACACCCCAAATCAAGTGCTCCTTTTTGCTAACGCAAAAAGATCGCAATATAAAAAACGGTAAGAAGTGACCTCAAGGTCGCTTCTATCCCTTTCTAACTCCGATCCTTTCGCTTAAAGCGAAAGGGAGGATTTATTGAAACCTTCCCTCACACCTCTGCGTCTTTACCAGTGAACCTGAAACTAAAGGAGCATTCATGAAAAGGTGTGCTGTTTTTGCTCTCCTTCTCTCTGTGACCGGTCTTGGCGCGGTTGAGATCAACCCCTGGGAGTTTGCCTCCGACAATGCGCTGATCGGTGCAGCAGTACGCATTGATTCAACCCGGCAGATCTCAGACGATCTGGTTGCTGGAGGTGCCTTTGTTGAGGTCGCGGCACCTGTTCCAGGGAATGCCACCCTGGGAGGAGCGCATGTGCGTCTCTTATCGGATGTAGCAGGCAACCTTATGGCTGCAGGAGCGGCGGTGGAGATCTCAGGTGAGATCAAAGGTAAGGCTGATGTCATCGGGGCAAGTCTTCAGCTTGACGGAACCTTCACCGACTCGCTTGAGGCTGTGGGAGCGGTGATCTTCCTTCGAGGACACGTCAAGGGGCCGGTGATGCTCTCAGGGGCGGAGATATTCATAGAGTATGGCGCGATTATCGAGGATACCCTGCGCTACAGTGCAGGCAGGCTTCATATAGCGGAAGGTGCCGTGCTCAAAAGTGGCGCCAGGGAGTTTGTTCCTGAGCCTAAAGAGAAACCTGAAGTGGAAAAGAAACTGCCCAGGCGTACCTTTGGACGCTGGTTGATCGGGACTATCATCGGTTTCCTCTTCTTTGCCGGTGCAGGACTCTTTATCTCACTGGTTCTTCCTCGTCACTTCAAAAACGTTACCGGCAGACTGATGGTCAACCCCGGCCTTTCTGCCTTAACTGGCGGCATAGCACTTCTGGGGCTCCCGCTGGTGCTTTTCATAGTGATACTCTCGTTCGCCTCCATTGTGGGAATAGGTGCGGGTCTGTTTGTCAGTGCTTTCTACTTGATAGGTATCATTTTCTCAATAGTTTACGCAGGAACGGCTATGGGACGTTGGCTGCTTTCCGCGGCCAGGAAGGGCAAGGAACCACACATCATCATCTCCATGCTTCTGGGCACCTTCATCGCGCTGGTGCTGTTCCGTATCCCTTACGTGGGATGGGTCTTCAGGATCGCCGCCTTCGTCTTCGGATTCGGTGCCCTCCTTGTCTGTCTGTGGTTAGAGATAAAGCCGCGCACGGAGAAGAGCTAACAGCTGACAGCTCACAGCTGACAGCGGACGGCTGACGGCGAACAGCAGGCGGCTTAGGGGTCGAAAGATGCGAGAGATCAGGAAATACGAAGTATTTAAGCGGTCCCATCAGCTTGTACTGGATGTATACCGATTAAGCTCCAAGTTTCCACAGATCGAGACTTACGGGCTTGTGACGCAAATGAGACGCGCGGCGTATTCAATACCAATGAATCTTGCTGAAGGTGCCGCTCGTGAGGGCGGAAAGGAGTTTGCGCAGTTTGTGAATATAGCTATCGGCTCCTGCGAGGAGTTACGATATCAATTACTTCTTGCTAAGGATCTCTCCTACATTGACGAAGAAGAGTACGCATCGATCGAGCGGGAATACGAAGGCGTCAAACGTATGCTTACACAACTATACAAGAAGCTCAGAGGAAGTTGACAGCCCCCGGCTGAGGGCCTCAGAGTTCAGCATTAAGCTGGAAGCTGTGAGCCGTGAGCTGTGAGCTGTCAGCCGTGAGCTGTGAGCCGTTCGCTGTGAGCCTTACTTCCCTACCACCTGCATGGAATCTACAAGCACGTATGGGTAGTAACCGAGGCTGCCCAGCTCTACTTCTTTGGAGACAGCGCGCACATGCTTGAAGTCCTCGTAGATGTTTCCTGAGAGCATGGTGTTCTCAAGCCGCCCGGTGATGCGTCCTTTTGCGATCGCAAAACCTATCGCCCTTACCGCGATGTGCCCTTGCGTGTAGTTCGATGAATGGAATCCCATCCCGCCGGTGAGGAAGATTCCCTCATCCAGGCCGGCGATCATCTCATCGAGCGACGAATCACCCGGTTGGATCCACAGGTTTGCCGGCCATGTGGTGGGCATGGCGCTTGTGCCGCCCCCAAATAGAGCACGCTTGAAGCCGTTGCCTGAGGAACGTGCTCCCAGCTTGGCACCGGTGCGAAGATCCAAGAGAAAACTCCGCAGCACGCCCCGCTCCACAAGGGCTCGCTTCTCGGTAGGCACGCCCTCGTCGTCGAAACCTCTGGCACCCACGCGAGGCGAATGTGGATCGTCTACGAGGGTGATCTTATCCGAAAGTATCTGCTTTTCGTGTTTGTCCATGAGGGGGGAGGTCTTCTTGACCAGCTCCTCGCCTGAGATTCCAGCGCAAAGGGCCAAGGCGAACATGTAAAGGGCCACAGGGTCCCAGATCACCGGCATGCGTTTGGTGGCAGGGGTTACTGCGTTTTCTGTCCAGCGGTAGCGGCGTATGAACCCACGGACCACTTCAGCGGGATACTCAAATGGGGCGACCTCCGATTTGAAGCGGTAGACTGATATGCCGGCGCCCTTGATAGGAGCGGAGATTGTGAAATCCACGTTGGTGATGAGTTGCTCTGCGCGCGTGCCGCCGGAGGTGGCTATACGTATGTGTTCTTCTTCCTTGCTCATCGTGATGTTCAGCGAGATGTCGGGCAGAACCTCCCGCACCTCTTCCTTTGCCCGCTCGCACATCTCGATCATCTTTGCGGTGGGGTAATTCGTGGCCTCTTGAGAGTAACTTTGAACCTGGGGAAACCCTGTGGCCTGAGAGAAGGAGTAGGGGATCTCATTGCCGTGCTTTGCCGAATCCCGAGCCGCTTCAAGAAGGGTTTTGGGATCGTCCAGTGTGGTGGCTGAAGCAATACCCAGCTTTCCTTGTTTTTTTACCCGCATCATCACGCCTGAGACCCGGTTGGATGAGATGTTTCTCAGGTCCCAATTTCCGTAGCGAACGCTGGTATTCACCTCTTCTTTATAGTATATCTCCCCGTCATCGAACAGTTCGAGGGATGCGTTGAGTAGTTTCTCTATCATTTTGCACCTCCGAGGGTAACCTTGTTGATCTTGATGTGTGGAGCACCCTTTCCTGATTTTGCATTAAGCTGCATGGGGCCGCCTCCGCCCTTGCCGCAGCCCCCGCGCTCTGCAAATCTTAAATCGTCGCCGATCATGGAGATGTTTTGCAAAGTCTCAAACAACTCCCCTGACATGTTGAGGTCGCGAAGGAGCCTGCCGAGCTTGCCAGCTTTTATCTCGTATCCGTACTGGGCGCCGAAGGTGAAGGCATCACCTGAGGTCTGCCCACCCTTGGCTCCCACAAGGTAGTAGCCGTGATCGATGGAAGAGACCATCTCCTCAAAAGTGGAAGTTCCCCTCTCGATAAAGATGTTGGACATGCGCACGATTGGGGTAAACTTGGGTCCGACCGCCCTCATGTTGCCTGAAAGCTCCTCGGAAAACTCTGCGGCGGTCTCGCGTGAGTGCATGCGACCTGCCAGCACCCCTTTCTTTATGAGCTCGGTGCGCCGGGTCCGCACTCCTTCATCGTCAACCAGATGTCCGCCCGGCGCGGTAAGTATCGTGCCGTCGTCCGTTACGTTCAGAATCCCGGAGCCTAGCTCGGCGCCGATCTGAAGCTTGGCCAAAAACGCGGGGTTATCCTGAAGACCGTCCGCCTCTGAAAGATGTCCGAACGCCTCGTGGATGAAGACGCTTGCCTCATCAGAATCAAGGATCACCGGGAAGTTGCCTGCAGGCAGTTGATCTGCGGTGGTAAGCTCGGCCGCTATCCTGCCACGCTCCAGGAACTCCTCGTCTCGGTCAAGGAGGTTGGAGTAGTCGTCGCGTCCACCTACAGAATACACGGTTTTTTCTACCACATTGCCGTCTCTTGCGGTAATCTGGAAGCCGATGTTGGTGATCAGGAGATCGTACTCGATCGCGGTACCTTCAGATGAGACGAACCAGCGATGCGAGTGCCACTCCGAGTAGGCACCTGCTACCACCACCACCTTTGGGATGTAGAGAAGCAGATCGCGGTAGTGCTTGAGTAACTCGTGTTTTTCATCCAAAGGCCATTTGCGGGGATCCTTTTCAGGCGAAAGCAGTAACTGGCCGCGCAAAGTCTCAGTAGGGGCAAGGGAGAGCTTGGCTTTTCGGTGCGAGCCTACGATCTGTGAGTCAGCCGCACATTGAGATAGGCCACGCTCCATATCCTCCATTCTGGAGAACGAATGGATAGCCTTTCCGCCGTTTGCGTAGCAGCGCACATGACCACCCCGGCTGGTGGTTGTCGAAAGCCTGCGCAGCTCACGGTTCTCGTAGCTTATTGTAACCCGCCGGTTCTCCTCGTATCGGATGTCTGTGTAGTCAGCCTTGGAGGAACCTATAGCTGTCTCTAGTTTGTCAAGCATAAGACCTCGCTTTTTTAACTCAATTATTCTACCACAATAGGGAAAAACTCATCCATGTCAAGTAAATTGAAGCCACTTGTTTACCCTGATATTAAACCTTATAAGGGTATTTTTAAGGAGGGGGCGCTTTGATGAAGGGGTTCTATTGAATTCGTTATCTAAGTAGGGGGATACATGAGTGTTCTATCTATCCGCTCTCGATTCTCTCCGTATGGGTCTTTCGGCTCAGGGATTTTAAGGCTGCGGCTTATGATGGATAAAGAGGGTTGATTCTTGGTGAAACTTTGTTTAGGGTCAAAACATCGTTCTAATTATGCGGGGCAGATAGGAGTCGTCTCCACGACGTTAGGCGGCTTATCTTTTTTCTTTGCGTGTCCATCTTTTGAGTCCGTGAGTTCAATAATGAAGTGCAACACCTTGGAAAGCGTTGGGGACTACGCTATTGGGAATTCTTCCCCCTTCGGTCTGAGGCTGTATGCACAAGGGATATCATTGGAGAAAAACTCCTCTCCAAAAGCAACTTGATGTCAGGTTCGGTTTTGGCAAAGCACTCCTCCCAGAATCGCTTGGCTTTGCAAGAATCGTTTTCGGGCATGTCTGGATGGCAATCCAATTCGGGCGATCGTCAAGTCTTCTTGGCCTCTACAGTATTTAGGTGGACTTCGTAAATCTTGACATACTCCCTTTTTGCAAGTATCCTTCCGTTTATGCGTGAGCTCAGTGTAAACGTGGATCATATCGCCACCCTGCGCGAGGCGCGGCGCGAGCGTTTTCCAGATCCGGTTGAGTTTGCTTTGGAAGCCGAGGCAGGCGGGGCTGACGGTATAACCTGTCATCTGCGCTGTGACCGTCGGCATATAAAGGAGGCTGACGTCCGTCGGCTAAAGGAGGCGATCGGCGGCGAGCTTAATCTGGAGATGGCCGCCACTGAAGAGATGACGCGGATCGCACTTGAGATCAAGCCGCACCAGGTGAGTCTGGTTCCCGAACGTCCGGAAGAGGTTACTACCCAGGGCGGTCTTGATTTGCTAGCCCGGTTCGGTGATGTCAAGCCTTGCGCCGAGAGGCTTATTGCAGCAGGCATCCGTCTCTCGGTCTTCATCGAGGCCGCCGAGGAGATGATAGAGCTTGCCCAAAAGCTCGGTGCCAAGAGGGTCGAGTTCAACACCGATGCCTATGCCCATCAGCCTGAACGGCGGGCTGAGTTCGTAGAACTCTTCCGGGAGAGGGCAAGGTTCGCAAACACATTGGGGCTTGAGGCACACATCGGTCACGCGCTTGACTACGAGAACATATCTCCGCTCATGGAGATAGAAGAGATAGCCGGCGCTTCAATAGGCTTTACGATCGTGGCGCGGGCACTGAAGGTAGGTATTAGGCAGGCGGTTGCCGAGATGGCAATCCTTATGGGAAAGGAAGTTTGATGAGAGAAGAATCCGGCAAACCCCTCAAGGAGGTTTGATGAAGCGAAGTCTGTGGATCAAGTTGGTTCTTTTCATACTGGCTTTGGTGATAGGCGTCGTTCTTCTCTATCCCACGCTCAGGCTGCTCGTAGCAACCGATCTGGATGAAGAGGAACGTATGGCACTCGAGAAGAGGGCGCTCCACCTTGGGCTTGATCTTGTGGGTGGGATGCACCTTGTTTTGGAGGCGGATACCTCTGGCAGGGGTTTCACTCCCAAAGAGGTGGTAAGCGCTACTGACAACGCCATCAGTATCATAAGGGATCGCGTAGATGACCTTGGTGTCAGCGAACCTAACATACAGCGGGTTGGAAGGAACCGCATGCAGGTCCAGCTTCCCGGAATCGCGGACAGAAAAAGAGCGCTTGAGGTGATAGGCAAGACAGGATTACTTGAGTTCAGGCTGCTTGCGAGCCATGAAGCTACCATGAAGATATTTTCCGACATAGATGCGCATCTTTCAGGTGACTCTCTTGGCGGCGCAAGGCCGTTCAGCGGGTATCTTGTTCCTGCTGGAAGCGACGCCGCTGTTGAGAAGCGTAACTATCGGGCATTCAAGAAGCTTGTTGATGAGACCCGTGCGGTGGTTCCCTCAGATGCTGAGATTCTCTTCGGCCATGAGGAGGAGGTTGAGGGACGAACCATTCGCAGGGTCTACGTGATAAAGAAGAGGGCCGAGATCACCGGTGCAGACGTCAAGGACGCAAAAGCCAAACCTTATTCGGGTAATGATCCCAATCTTCAGAACACCTGGATGACTGAGATGGATCTTCAGCGCAGCGGTCAGACGCGCTTTGCCAATGTGACCGGCTCGAACGTCGGCGAACGTCTGGCGATCGTTTTCGATGATGTGGTGAAGTCTGCTCCGGTAATAAAGGAACGCATCCCACCGGGTTCGGCTGCCACGATTACGAGTTACGATAGGGGCGGCGACGAGATGAGGGATCTGGCCATACTCATCAGGCACGGTGCCCTGCCTGTTCCACTGCGCATCGTCGAGGAGCGAACGGTTAGCCCTACCTTAGGACGCGACTCCATCCGTGCAGGCGTTATAGCCATCATCATCGGTTTGGCCGCAGTCGTTTTATTCATCGTCATCTACTACACCGGCTCAGGACTTGTAGCGGTGGCGGCCCTTATCTTCAACCTCTTTGGGCTACTTGCTATCCTTGCCGGGTTCAGAGCCACTCTTACATTGCCTGGTCTGGCAGCCATCGCCCTTACCATCGGTATGGCGGTGGACGCGAACGTCTTGATCTATGAACGAATACGGGAGGAGTTAATGACCGGCAAGTTCCCACGTTCGGCTGTTGAGACGGGTTACAGTAAAGCCTGGCGGGTGATTATAGATGCCAACATCACGACGATCATAGCAGCAATAATACTTGCCGTCTTCAACTCCGGGCCGGTGCGCGGATTCGCCATCACACTCATCGTTGGATTGATTATAAACATGGTTACCGCGATCTACTTCTCCAAGGGCCTCTTCGACCTCTACCTGTTCAAACGTCCTGACCGAAAACTCTACATCTAGGAGAGGAGATGCTGCAGATACTCAAAGAAACACACATCCCCTTCAGCCGCCTTCGTTACATAGGTTTCATCGCCTCCGGCGCACTTATCGTGCTTACCCTTATCCTGCTTATCGTGAAAGGCGGGCCTAACTACGGGATCGATTTCAAGGGTGGATCAAAGATAGGGCTTTCCTTCTCCGACCCTATGACCACAGAGAAGATCCGATCCGCGCTTGCCGAGCTTGGAGAAACCGATGTCAAGATCTTTCGTATCCAGGATGTGAGCACAGGCACCTCGTCGTTTCAGATCCAGACCCCGCCGAAGACCCTGCTGATAGAGAAAGACGAACAAAAAAGCTTCAGTCTACGGGTAATTGATAAACTCGAGACCAAGTACCCTGGCCTTGAGGTGACGCTTACCGGCGAGGAGACGGTCTCGGCCGCCTTCGGCAAGGAACTCCAGTGGGATGCTATACTTGCCTTGCTTCTGGGGCTGGCTCTGATCCTTATCTACATCTGGATCAGGATTGACTTCCGGTTCGGTGTCGGAACGGTTGTGGCGGTTTTCCACGACGTATGGATAACCCTTGGAATAATCACGCTTGCAGGTATCCGTATAGACATCACGGTTATCGCCGCTTTACTTACCATCATAGGTTACTCGGTGAACGACTCTATCGTTATCTCCAAGCGTATCCAGGAGCTTATAAAAACACGTCGCGGCGCGACGCTTACCGATAACATCGATTCAGGCATCAACATGACCATTTCGCGAACCATCGTTACCTCGCTCACCACTCTCTTCGTAGCACTTGCTGTAGTAATCTTCGCTTCGGGCACTGCGATCTTCCCCTTCGCCCTGACCATGGCCATAGGTGTTGTCATAGGAACCTACTCCTCCTCGTTCATCGTGGCCCCGATAGTAATCGAGTTAGAAAAGATCCTGCCCTCGCGCAAGCGCAGAACCTAGCTTGGAGCTGCAACTTGGTTGGCGTTGGGGGAATGGGTTTGCGTTGATGTATGGATACTTCTAAACCCTTGCTTTCAGTGCGGCTTGCCCTGTCAGTCTTGGGAACGGGTTATATTCCAAGGGGAGGGGGGACGGTGGCGAGCTTGATCGCGTTGGTTCCGGCATGGTTCCTTGCGCCTTATCCTTTGATACTTGCGGCTGTCATTATAATCCTTTTCGCGTTAGGGGTATGGGGTAGTTTTTACGCTGAGCGCCGCGGCTGGACGCACGACGATCCCAGGGTGACCCTTGACGAGTTCTGCGGGATGCTTGTTGCGGTGCTCTGGCTGCCGCTTCCTTCCTCTCTGCTCGGCTCGATCCTGATCTTTGGCATAGCTTTTATCCTGTTCCGACTTCTTGATGTGTTCAAACCTCCTCCCCTGCGCTTACTTGAGCGTTTGCCCGGCGGCTGGGGTGTGATGGCTGACGATCTGGCTGCAGGGGTTGTAACCAACGGTCTTATCAGGTTAATCCTTTTGATCCCGGTTCCTTTATTCCATGGCTAGTCACAACGTAGAACTGGTGATAATCGGGGACGAGCTCCTTTCAGGGGCGGTGCGTGAGTCGAACGTTGCGTATCTGGCCGCAAGACTTCTATCTATTGGGATCTCAGTCTCCCGTGTGACCTTTAGCGGGGATGACCCTGAGCAGTTGCGAGAGGTTCTCGTCGAGGCGCTTGAGCGCACGGGTTTCGTTATCTCATGCGGCGGGCTTGGCCCGACCTCAGACGACTCCACCCGTGCAGTAGCCGCTGATATATTCAACCGCCCGCTTTATGCGAACAAGCGGCTCCTTAATCTCCTTGCCAAACGTTACGCCAGGCTTGGCCGCAAGATGGACTCCGTCGCCAAAACCCAGGTTCAGGTGCCGAGAGGAGCAGAACTTTTTACGAATCCAGCAGGCGCGGCACCAGGTATCATCCTTAAGGACAACAATCGCATGCTCGTTATGTTACCCGGTGTTCCAAGCCAGATGCAGGTGATCACCGAGACCGCCCTCCTGTCGTATCTTGAGGAAAACTTTGCACTCAGTGTCCCTCACATCCTGCTTCTGCGCACCGTGGGAACCATAGAGACCGAGCTTGCGAAGCGGATAGCGCCTGTGCTTTCCCGTCTTAGCGACCTTAAGGTCTCCTACCTTCCCAGGCGGGGCGGGGTTGATTTAAGGATCCAGGCTGCTTGCGCCGCTGAGAAATCTCAAGCTTTGAAGGAACTAAGCCGCATACTTGAAGACGATCTCTACGCTGTGGGCAGAAAAGAACTCTCAGAGGTAGTAGTGGAACTGCTTCTTAGTCGTGGTGAGACCCTGTCAGTGGCTGAGAGCTGCACCGGCGGGATGCTTGCTGCAAGCATCGTAGACGTTGCAGGAAGCTCAAATTATTTCCTAGGTGGTGTGGTAAGCTACTCGAACAAGGCAAAAGAAGATTTTCTTGGTCTTCCACACATCCTACTTAAACGTCACGGTGCGGTGAGTCCGGAAGTTGCCAAGGCGATGGCCGAGGGAGTTCGTGAGCGTTTCAACTCGACCTATGGTATAGGTATCACAGGTATCGCAGGTCCTGGCGGTGCAACGAGAAATAAACCTGCGGGGCTGGTATATATTGCCTTGGCCTGGGAGGATTCGGTTCGGATCAAACGCTTCGTTTTTCCAGGCGATCGTTCATCAATCCGCGAGCGAAGCGTTATAGCCGCGCTTGATTTGCTTCGCCGCTGTTTATTTAGACTTTCTTCCTGAGAAAAAAGTCCAAGGCCGGCCTTACCTGTTTCGTTCCGCGATCATTTCGTCAAAGACGAAATGGAGCATTGATTTCTTGACATCCGCAGGCGCAGGGTTATACTTCGCCTGATGAGGGTTTTCTTTGGCATAGGGCTGCCCCCAGACATCCGCAAACAGGTTGGTGATTTTTTAGAAACTTTGAGGACTCGGCTTCCCCGGATGAAGTGGGTCGAGGCCCAGAACCTGCACGTTACCCTAAGATTCCTCGGCGAGGTTGAGGAGGCCAGGATCCACCTCGTTACCAGAGCGGCGCGAGAGGCTGCATCAGGTCTGGAGGGATTCCGGATGGTGCTTGGATCACTTGGAGCCTTTCCCAACCCAGGGCGTGCGCGGGTGCTATGGTGGGGGCTTTTCCAGGGCGCTGAAGAGTCCAGTAATCTGTTTAATCGCCTTGAGGAACGTCTGGTGGACCAGGGGTTCGAATCGGAGAAAAGACGCTACCATCCCCACATTACGCTTGCTCGTCTTCGCTATCCTTCACCGCTTCGGCTTGACTCATTCACTCTACCGGAAGGGCTCTCCTTTACTGCCCCAAGCTTCACCCTCTATCAAAGCACCCTTACCCCAAAGGGACCCATCTATAAAATCGTAGAGGAGTTCAAACTTGAGTGAATCCCTGGCACCGGAAAGAAAGCCCCCCCGTGTCTTGAAACGTACCCTGCGGATAGTTATATTTGTTGCAGCACTCTATGCGTTTCTTTTAAGCATCGAGATGATCTCCGGCTCACTCAAGCTCCTTGGGATGGGTTTTGCCGAACTGCTCATAACGATGACTAGAAATCCAGTAATGGGCCTGTTTATAGGTATACTCGTCACCGTTATTATTCAGAGTTCCTCAGCCACCACCTCGCTGGTTGTATGCTTTGTTGCTGCAGGGACGCTTTCAGTGGAACATGCGATACCTATCGTCATGGGAGCCAACATAGGTACCACGGTTACCAATACCCTGGTTTCCCTGTATCACATCTCCCGCAAGGAGGAGTTCGCACGCGCCTTTCCGGCTGCGATGGTTCACGATATATTCAATATCCTTGCCGTCGTGATTCTCTTACCCCTGGAGGTATTCCTGCATCCTATTGGATACGTCTCCGGGTTTCTTGCCAAGGGTTTTACCGGGGTAGGCGGCTTCGAGGTGTTGGGTTCTTTGCAGATTGCGGTGAAGCCGGCGGCTAAAGCGATTATATGTCTGGTTGGCTCAAAGGTCTACTTCAGTCTTCCCATAGCTCTTGTCTTCCTCTTCTTCGGGCTTAAGTTCATGGTTGATACGATGCGCAAGCTGGTAGGGTCCAAAACCGAGATCGTAGTAGACCGCTATCTTTTCGGTGGGCCGTTGCGTGCGTTTTTCTTGGGTTTGGTAATCACGTCTGTAATTCAGTCTTCATCTGTGACAACATCCTTCATCGTGCCGCTTGTGGGTGCGGGTCTTGTTGTGCTTGAACGGATATTTCCCTATACCCTTGGGGCTAATATAGGGACGACGGTTACCGCCATCCTTGCTGCGTTGGTAACCGGTTCGCCTTTTGCAATACAGGTTGCGTTCGCTCATCTTATTTTTAACATCTTCGGGATAGCCATCTGGTATCCGTTGAAGATAGTGCCACTTACCCTTGCGAGGTTGGTAGGGAAAAGTGTTGCGAACCGCCGCTGGCTTGCTTTTGTCTACATTGCAGTTATCTTTATAATCATCCCTGTTGGGTTGATTTTACTTCTTAGGAGGTAAGTATGTATGAGACTCTTCTCAACGCCTGGAAGGGGTCGGGGTTGTTGAGGTTGTGTATGGAGGATTTATTCAAGATGTTCGACATCTCCGAGAGTATGTTTAGCGCCGCCTGGGAGATGATTACAGGCTCAGGCAAGGTCGAGGATCTTTATAAGATAGACCGCCAGCTGAACGAGCTGCAGATTGCCATCAGGCGTCGGATACTCGAACATCTTGCAATAAACCCGGCACAGGACATCAACGCAACGTTCGTTCTCGCAATACTCGTGATTGACCTTGAGCGTATCGGTGACTATGCGAAGAATCTGGATGAGATAGCCAAGCACTATCCCGAGCCTATCTCGGGCGGCGCCTTTGACGCTCTGCGCCCCATGGCACAGCGAGTCAAAGAGATGTTTAGAGAGACCAAGATCGCGATCACCGAGAGCGACGCGAAACTGGCTCGCAAGGTGATGGCAGATCAGGCTAACCTTGCCATGCAGGCCGATAGACTGATGGATCAACTCATCGAGAGCAAAGACATCGCGGTTAAGGAAGGAATTGTAGCAGCACTTCTGTCCCGGTACATAAAAAGGGTCAGCGCACATCTCAAGAACGTTGCATCAAGTGTGGTGAATCCCTATCATAGGATCGGTTACCGACCAAACGAAAAAGAAGACTAGTTTCAATTAACCACAAGGGACTTGACAAGTTCTGGATTTTGACTATGATTAGATCAGAGACAAATAGGAATGGAGATGAAGGTCTTGGTGAGAGAAAATAAGGTTCGAAAGAGATTCCCGTAACACACCTCCCTTCCCTCACCCCCTCCCCTGGAGAGTGCGTCCTGCCTCTCCAGGGGTTTTTTTTAGCACCCCAAACGGTTGCGATACAACCGCTTGGGGACCCCGAGAATCAATTGCTCCTTTTTGCTTTAGCAAAAAGATCGCAGATGAGACGGTAGCCGGTTTGACACCGGCCTCTATTATTCCTATAATCACCACATGCGAGTAGGGTTCGGTTTCGATTCTCATCCTCTTGTTAAGGATAGACCCTTGGTAATCGGCGGGGTAAAGATACACTACGACCGGGGTCTTTCGGGCCATTCGGACGCAGACGTTCTACTTCACGCGATAGCCGATGCGCTCCTCGGCGCGGCAGGGCTTCCAAGCATCGGAGAACTCTTTCCTGACACCGATCCAGCCTACAAAGACGCTGACAGCACCGCGCTCCTTGAGAGAGTAGTGGTTTTGGTACGGGAACAAGGTTACGGTATCGTCAATCTTGACTGCACCGTGCTCGCCGAAGAACCTAAGCTGGTTCCTTACCGGGATAAGATGCGTGAGCGCATATCAGGAATCCTGGGTATTCCCACAACCAACATCGCAATAAAGCCAAAGAGGGGGGAGGGTATGGGGTTCGTTGGCCGCAAAGAGGGCATCGCAGCCATGGCCGCCGTCCTGCTTGAATAGCACAGATCATTTCCTATATGCCGAGGTCCACGTTATGAGTTGTCGGCGACTATGCAAATTGCCCCCGGGGGGGTGTTTATTATGCACTTTGTTGCATTGTTTTTGGGGTCTGCTGTAGTTTTGTTTCCTATCTACGAGACTATCTTACCACTACCACTTTCTGGATTTGGGTTTCCGTCTTCAAGAAATACACCCCTGGCACTCCGGGAATCCAAGAAGCTTCAGGATGTTCTAAGAGTCTTCCGGTGGCGTCGTAGACGACGGCCCCGGCTTCCAAAGGGATAGCCTCTCCGACACGATAGACGCCTTTAGGTGCGATCGGGGGGCTTATATCCGGGGTATTCGGGGCCTCCTGGACGCCAGATACCGGCTCCACGTACCAGAAGCCGGAATAGATTGTCCACGAGGGGCCCGCGGCAATACCTATCACCGGCTGACCCAGGGTGGAGGTCTCAGTGCCTAATGCAGGCATGGTGCCTGCCAGCGCCCAGGCCGAGAAAAGAAGCGAAACTACCATCTCATCACCTCATAAAGATCGCCCAAAGATAGGGATGGTAAGTATCTGCCCCAAAATAAGTGAGAGAAATATGATGTTCTCCTGCTGTGATAGAAACAGGCAAAACACTCATGCCATCTGCGGATAACACTGCTTTACCATCCACCTTAATAGTCCAATTTTTCTCCCCTAGCCCTCCTCCTCCGATCAAAAGAACACCATCTGCAGGGCAGGTATAATCCATCGCCGTGTCTTCCACCATTTTATAGTTGGCGCACACCTGTTGAGCAACTTCAGCGTAGGGAACACTTGTTATCTGCTGGCGCGGCAGGACGTCGCTGTCTATTGTAACCTCAAGCCAGCAGCCGTCTGTGGGCAAAGCAGGAAGTTCGTTTACCGAACCTAACAACACGTTGAAGATGCCGTCCACCACAATTACGGTTTGGGTTTCCTCCCAGAATGAGGTTGTGGCATCCTTGCTCTCATAGAGAGCAAAGTTCATCGAGGCCTCTCCTGAAAAGGGCTCCCCATCCTTATCCAGCTTACCTTGATAGGAAACCAAGTTTGGGGTGGCCCACGCCGCTAGAGCGAGCACAAATAGCACCAAAAGGACTCTTTTCATAATTCCTCCTTTGGATTAGTCGTTTATTGTAATCCAAACAAGAAGGCTGTCAAATAAAAGGGGCCGACCGCAAGGCAGCCTTTAAATTTGCATTTTACAATTTGCAATTTGAATTTTGCAATCTTGCCCCGTATGGGGCAAAGATTATTCTACCTTCACGATCTTGACTACCGTGCGTTCTTCGCTGCGTGCGAAGTAGGTGCCAGTGGGTAGGTTGGAGATGAACACCTTGTCGTTCTCAATAGCGCCTTCAATCACCCGGCCTGCCGTCGCAAGTGTTTATTTTGTCCGATAACTGGGAACCTCTGCTAGCTATCTGCTTCATCGTGGCTTGTAAATCCCTCATCCCAGTCCTCCTCGTCCGGCACCTTTGATTTTGCATCATTCTTCAGGCATGGTGATGGGTAGATTTCATCCTCGAATCTTAAACAGCACAGCAGGCGTCCGCACATACCTGAGATCTTCTCGGGATTCACGTAGAGATTCTGTCTCCTGGCGGTGCGCAGACTTATCGGGCGCAGCTCTGTCAGGAATGCGGTGCAGCAAAGCGGTCTTCCGCATGGGCCCAGTCCACCGATCAGCCTTGCATGATCACGGATTCCTATCTGCTTTATGACCACCCTGCATCCAAGCAACATTCCTATCTCCTTGTGCAGCTTGCGGAAGTCGAGGCGGTGTTCGGAGAGGAAGTAGAAGGCGATCTTGTTGCGATCCACCCAGGCGTGCACATCTACTACCTTCATGGACAGGTTGTGTTTTGCGAGAAGTTCCAGGAAGGATGCAAGCGCCTCTTGCTCCCACTGCCTGGCTTCTTTTCTTTTGGCCAGATCCTCTGGGGCGGCCTTACTGATGGCTATGGCCTTGGCCTGAGGATCGTCGGTTAATCCCCTCACGTAGCCTATGTCCTCACAACCCTTGAATCGCAAAACTACATACTCCCCACGTTTAATCTCAAGGCCTACAGCGGCCGTTACCACAACCCTCATCAGGGGATGGCACTCTACGAGGTAGTGTTTATCGCTCATATCTACCATGGGGAGAGGAAGCCTTGTGGATAAACAAGCACGTACTCGCCGAAACCGAGCCTTTCTTCGAATATGAACTGCATTCCCTGAAGGTTATAGGTCCAAACGATGTATGGGTATCTGTTAGGTTCAAATGGATGGTCTTCGATCTCGTCCGGTGGGCCGAACCTCATGTATATCCTGGCACGATCCGAGAGATAGCCCTTATCCCCGTATCCAAAGTTGCGCTCGCAGTAGGAGATCTTGGCGAAGTAGGACTCAAGCTCTTCGTTATAGTCGGTTTGCGGGGTTGGGTCCTTTGCTCGCCAGAAGCTATCCCATGTTGCCTGTCTTGCTTCAGGCGGCACGGACTTCATTCGCTCACGTTCACCGAAGGTCGTTATGTATATAAGCTTCTCAACGAGTTCCTCGTAGCGCCCAGGGTCGAAGCGAAACGGATTGTGCAGGACGAATAGGGCCTTGCGCTCGTCTACGGCCTTCTTACCTTGAAATGCCTTCACCCAAAGCTGGTAGTCTCCGCTTGAGAAATCCTCAAGTGCAACACTCCACGATGCTTGTGAGTCAGGTTCGGTCAGGGTTTTATTGTAGTTTGGGGCGCCGGGGCGGGTAATCTCGAGAAGCAGCGAATCGAGACCATCTTCATACACCGACACACTTACCAGCATGGTGTCGCGGCTGTCAAAGGGGCGCTCCAGCATACGGCTACCCTTGCTGTCGGTAATCCGCAGGCTTCCCAGTGCCCGATGGAAGATCTCGACATCGAACTCCTTCTCGATTCGTCTTGTTGCACCCAGGGCGGCTACGCTTAGGTTGGCATTGTAGCTTCCCCGGGGCAGAAGGACCTTAAGGGTTTCTGCTACCGCGAGGCTTTTCGACTTGGCGGTGTTGGCGTCCGTTACAATTACCTCACCAAAGCGCTCGTCCCCGTAGATGTTCTTGCGGCGATCCAGAAGCTGAAAGGTTATGTGGCAGCCCGCTTGGTAGCCTGAGTCAGACTTTGTGAACTGAAGGCTTGAGTATGGTATAGAGACGTAGGCGGTTACGTAGAACGAGCCGTCACGTTCGCCCTGCTCGATCACGTGAGAAAAGCTGTATTCTGCCTCGCCGGTCTGTGCCAAAAGCGCCAAGAGAAGTAACAAATGCATCAGTTATATCTTAACGGCGCTCCCGGCAATGTCAAGGACAAGTACGGAGGCTGCGCCTCCGCATATCAAAATTCAAAATGCGGAGTGCCCCCTCAAGGGTGCAAAATGGAGAAGGCTTCGTCTTCAATTTGAGATTTGATATCTGCACTTTGATATTTACTCCGCAAGCGTCGTCACTTTGTGTGCAATGAGCGCGCTAGCGCACCCTTCCCGTATTCTGGTTATCGTGTCCTTGTCTTGGCCAAGAGGAATTGGCTAAACCTTTTGAGTCACTCTTAACTGCGTATAGATATTTGCCAAAGGAGAAATAGAGGGTGCCGTCCGAGCCGATGGTTGGTTCGCTAATCTCCGTGTCGGAATATCTAGTAATATGTCGACACTCAGATCTAACATTGTATGTCCATTTGAGACTACCATTGGAATTGATTGCGTGAAGCAGAGCTTTGATGCGGAAGGATGTGGTAAACCATATAATGTTTTTCCTGTTTTCTACTAGGTAAATGGTACCCTCCGAACCAATCACCGGAGTGGAGATGTATCCTTCAAACTCATGCCTCCATTTGAGGTTACCTCTGGGAGTGATGGCCAGGAGGCAGTCAGTCCCGGAAACAACATAGATATTCCCAGCTTTGTCGATTACAGGGGATGCATTGATTGCATAGCCGGTTCTATACCTCCATTTCAGGTTGCCGTTCCTGGTAAGGACATAGAGGGAACCCCCTAATCCAAAATAGATTGTGCCATCAGCACCTATTGCCGCTGGAGAAGGTGAGTTGTATTTGGTTTCGTCTTTCGGCAATTTGTATCCCCACTTCAAACTACCATCTTTATTTATCGCACAAAAGCTATACTCCTTCTCAATATAGATTGTGCCATCCGAACCTATACTTGGGGAAGATTGGGTGGGATAGCCCCCTAAACGACAAAGTTGTTCGTATGAACCATACAGATAAGAATCTCCGTAATAATACCGAACCATGTATATTGTTCCGTCTTCTCCAATGGCTGGCGAATAGGAGACATCATAGCCGGGTTTATAGTTGGTGTGGTAGTAAAAACTCACGGGTTTTAAGGTATCTTCTGGATCGGGTGGGCCTATTGGGATTGCATTAATATCCCCATCGTCGCATCCGACATATATAATTTTATTTAGACTTATTACCGGTGAAGCTGGGCAACCACTGGTTTCCCACATCTGCTTGAGGGTTCCATCTGTGTTTATCGCGTAAAGGTAATTATCTCCCGATCCTATGTATATGGTGCCTTCTTCGTCTATTGCCGGGCAGGATTTGCAGAGCGCTCCAATCTTATACTTCCATATTAGGCGATCGTCCTCCCCAACTTTCTCTTTGCATCCGAGGATTCCGATAGTTAATACTAATCCCAGAAATAAAAGCAGGGTCCTTTTCACTAAGCCTCCTTTCTGAAATATAGCGATTAATTGTTCAATGTCAAACAAAAGGGCCGGCTTCGCCGGCCCTTAAATTTACTTCGCATACCCTATGAGATGCAGTAAAGTTAGCATCTCAAGGGGCAGGCTCAGCGTCGTCACTTCGTGTGCATTTTGCAATTTGACTTTTACACTTTGCATTATCGCTGAGCGTCAAAAACGCTCAGCGATCGATTTTCCCTGCATGAACAGCAGCAGGTAATCCCTGCCGCCGGCCTTGGAGTCGGTGCCGGACATGTTGAACCCGCCGAAGGGCTGCACGTCTACCAGGGCGCCGGTGCACTTGCGGTTCACATACATGTTGCCCACGTGGAACAGCCGCTTGGCCTTAGCGATCTTACAGCGATTGTTGGTGTACACTGAACCGGTAAGACCGTATTCGGTGGAGTTCACGATCCGCAGGCCGTCGTCAAAGTCCTTGCACTTCACGATGGCCAGCACCGGAGCGAAGATCTCCTCCTGGGCGATGCGGGCGTCCCAGGCAACGTTGCCGAACACGGTCGGCTCAAGGAAGAAGCCGTTGCCCTCGACAGTATTGCCGCCGGTCAGCAGCTCGCCCTCTTTCTTGCCAATCTCGATGTATGCCAGCGTGTTCTTCAAAGCCTTCTCGTTGATGACCGGGCCCATCCAGTTTGCGGTATCCTTGGTTTCCCCGACCGTGATCTTTTTCACCCTGGGGATCAGCCTGGCAACGAACTCGTCGTAGACCTTCTCGTCAATGATGGCGCGGGAGCAGGCCGAGCACTTCTGGCCTCCGAACCCGTATGCGGATACGGCAACGCCTTCCACCGCGGCGTCAATGTCGGCTTCTTCATCTACCAGGATGCAGTCCTTGCCGCCCATCTCGGCCACCACCCGCTTGATCCATATCTGGCCTTCCTGTTTCCTGGCCGCGTTCTCAACGATTCGCAGGCCTACTTCCTTTGAACCGGTAAAGCTGATGAATCGTGTCTTTGGATGGTTCACCAGGAACTCTCCGGCCACTCGACCCGGACCGCTAAGGTAGTTCAAGACACCATCGGGCAGACCGGCCTCGCGCATGATCTCGGTAAACAGCCATCCGATGTAAGGTGAATCCGACGAGGGTTTCAGCACTATCGTATTGCCGGTAACAATCGCCGCCGAACTCATGCCCACCAGGATCGCCCACGGGAAGTTCCAGGGCGGGATGATGATGCCCACGCCCAGGGGGATGTAGCGAAGCTCGTTGTTTTCACCAGGGAACGGCGTCACGGGCTGGTTGGGGCCAAGGCGCAGCATCTCGCGCGCGTAGAAATCAAGGAAGTCGATGCCTTCGGCTGTGTCCACGTCGGCTTCGATCCAGTTCTTGCCTTCCTCAAGGACCATGCCCGCGTTGATTTCATACCTGCGGCGCCGGGCGATCGTGGCGGCCTTGAGAAGGATGTTGGCGCGCTCGCGAAAGTCGTAGAACCGCCACCACTCGAACGCTTCAAGTGCGGCTTGAAGCGCCTGCTCGGCCAGCTTCTCGTCCGCCTTCTGGAAATGCCCGATTACCTTGTCCTTGTCTGCCGGGTTGATGGACGCAAAGGTTTCGGAAGCGGTAACCTCTTTGCCGCCGATGAACGCCGGATAGGTCTTGCCGTAGGTTTTCTCAAGCGCTGCGATGGCGTCAAGCTGTGCTTTCTTGCACGGCTCGCAGGAAAAATTCTTGTACGGCTCGTTTTTGAACGGAAGAACCACAGTGCCTCCTTGGGTTAATTTTTCAATTTGGTGAATGTTATTCGGCAGGTGGGAGATGTCAACTAAATGACTGATTTTCCCCTTCCCCTTTATCCCCTTCCACCAGGGAAGGGGAATTTGGGGATTATGTCGATAGCTTCTGGTATTCCCCCTCCCGTCAAGGGAGGGGGTAGGGGGAGGGTGAATCCCTTGACTCCCACTAAATCGTGGATATGGAGTGCAATGACCGTGTCATTGCGGCGACAACGCGGTTGTCGCACTCCAGAGAATCCCCAGTTATCACCCCCACCTTTGTCCTCCCCCGTCAAGGGGGAGGAATCTAAAGCAGTGTGGAACGGGCTCTCTAGCCTGTTCTATTTATATTTATGCACAGGCTGGAGAGCCTGTGCTACATTAAAGACGCCCCACGAAGTCACCTCGCCTCGTAGTTGCAGAAGGGCCTGTAGTCGGCTGCGAGCTTTTTGGCCAGGGCTTGCCTTTTTTCCTTTGGCCAGTTGTAGGTAAGATACGCAGAGACGTAAAGATTGTCTCTGGAACCGGCCAGGAGAAGCCAGCACGGATAGCCAGGGTGACGCTCGTCAACCCTCAGCCGGGAGAGGTTTTCCGATTCGCCAAAATAAATCACCTGATAGCCAGACCTGGTAAGCGGGGAACTGCCAGGTATCAGAAGGGCGTAAACCCCTGATGACGGAAGCGGCTTCCACCCCACCAGTCTAACCGGCTCGCTGAACCGGTATCCACCGAAGCTGACGGCCATCGATCTCCCTTGTTTTCGCATCAGCATAGCGTCTTAAATTTATCAATAAAAACGCACTTTATATTGTAACCCTAAAGGGTTAGTTGTCAAGTGTGTAATACTGTAGTAGGTGGAATGTGAAGCCGTCTTGTTTATTCTCCGAGTATGAATGTTGATGACGATGCGTTAATCAAGAGAATTGGGGTAGAGATACGTAGCAGACGGAGAGCACTGGGATGGTCCCAGGAGAAGTTAGCCGAGGAAGCCGATTTAAATCCCAGATATGTGAGCAAGCTCGAACGCTTTCTTTCCAATCCAAGCGCCACTACGCTGTTTCGGATTGCGATCGCCCTTAAGGTTTCACCAAATGATTTGCTGGACTTCAGTCCTTCCGGCGAAACTTCCCATGACCCCAGGATTCTTTCTGAAAAGCTGTTCCAATTGCTGAAGGGAAAGCCGAAGCTTCAGGTGGAGCTTCTCAAGCGTCTTTTAGATGAGACTGCCAGGCTGCTCAAGTAGTGGATATGGAGTGCAATGACCGTGTCATTGCGGCGACAACGCGATTGTCGCACTCCAAAATCACCCCCACCTTTGTCCTCCCCCGTCAAGGGGGAGGAATCTAAAGCAGTGTGGAACGGGCTCTCTAGCCTGTTCTATTTATATTTATGCACAGGCTGGAGAGCCTGTGCTACATTAAAGACGCCCCACGAAGTCACCTCGCCTCGTAGTTGCAGAAGGGCCTGTAGTCGGCTGCGAGCTTTTTGGCCAGGGCTTGCCTTTTTTCCTTTGGCCAGTTGTAGGTAAGATACGCAGAGACGTAAAGATTGTCTCTGGAACCGGCCAGGAGAAGCCAGCACGGATAGCCAGGGTGACGCTCGTCAACCCTCAGCCGGGAGAGGTTTTCCGATTCGCCAAAATAAATCACCTGATAGCCAGACCTGGTAAGCGGGGAACTGCCAGGTATCAGAAGGGCATAGACCCCTGATGACGGAAGCGGCTTCCACCCCACCAGCTTAACCGGCTCGCTGAACGGATAATTACCGAAACAGACAGCCATGATATATCATTGCTCCAAAAAGATGTAGTATCTTTAACCCACGAATAGAGTTCATATCGCATTTTACAACAATTGTAAGAATTGTCAAGTCAATTTCTCATTTTCGTAGGTGGAGTATAAGGCTGTTTTGCTTATTCTTCTAAAATGAAGAGCGATGAAGCTAAATTGATTAAGGCATTAGGGAAAGAAATACGGCGCGGAAGGAAGGCGCTAGGTTGGTCACAGGAGAAGTTGGCCGAGAAAGCCGGGATTAGTTTCAAGTACGTGAGCAAGATTGAACTTGGTTTTTCTAATCCCAGCGTTACTATACTGAACCGGATTGCAGTAGCCTTGAAGACCTCCCCGAACGATCTCTTGGATTTCAGACTTTCCGGTGAAAGTCCACCTGATCCCAGGATTCTTTTTGAGAAGCTGCTTGACTCGTTGAAAGGCAAGCCAAGACTTCAGATGGAGTTTATCAAGCGTCTTGCCGAGGAGGCGGCTAAGCTTCTTAAGTAGTTAATAATATTCGGGCCTCAAGTAGTAGCCAGCAACCCCATGAAGTAACTTCGTTTCTTCGCGGGGACCCCGAATTAAAAATGTGGAACGGGCTCTCTAGCCCGTTCTTTTATGATTATCCCACAGGCTGGAGAGCCTGTGCTACATTTAAGAGCGTGCCCCTTGGGGCACCGAGTGCCCCATAGGGTATAAGGTCGGCCCGCTCACATAATGTAATTCGGGCCTCCCCTTCCCTGGTGGAAGGGGTCGGAGACGAAGTCGACGGGGGAAGGGGAAACACCCTCCCCCTAGCCCCCTACCCTATGGGGTGCAGTAAAATTGGCACCCCAAGGGGCACGCTGTCCACAAAGGGAGGGAAAAACCCTCAAAAACGCCCAAAAAATGCGACGAGTGGCATTCAAACCTGACGAGTTGTTGCGTGGCTTTTTGGTCCGAAAAGGTGTGTAAGTTAAGGAAGAACGGCGTTTAGGTCAACCCGCTGCAGCCCGGCGTCGGTAGCGATCCAGAGATAGTTGCCGTCCACCAAGAGCGCGGTGACGTTATCCGATAACAACCCCTCCCTGGTAGTCAAGGAGATTTGAAGGTAGGTCTCCGGGTTGTATATAACCAACCCGCCGTTGCCTCCAAGAACAATCAGGCTGTCGCGGCCCGCAACCGCGTTCTGAGGCACAGGGATAAATCCAGGCGAGGTGAAGTATTCCCAACCTTCACCTGTCTGCTTGACCAGGAGCCTGCCTGTCCAGAAGTAGCGGGCATGATCTCCCCTGACGATCGCCAGCACATCCCTGCGCACCAGCTTGCTTCGTTCGTCGTGCAAAGGCTTCGGTTCGCCCGTTGGGATAACGGTAAGAAAGACCCCATCATCCGTTGCGACAAACAAAGAATCCTTGTTAAAGTCAACGTCGTATATCCAGGATTGGGTTCTGATCTCTGATAGAACCTTTTTATCAACGTTAAAGACATCCGCCTCGCGTCGCTCAAGAAGGAACAGGTTGCCTTCGATCAGCCTCGCTTTCTCATAGCTGGTGCGGCGCAGTTTGTCCATGATTCCCACGCCCCATGACGGCGTCTCATTTCGTGTTGTTCCCCACCACTCAAAGGGGTGGTAGAGCATCTTTTTCTGCTTCACCACAAGCTGGTCCACCCCGTCCTTGCCGAACGCGTAAAGCGAGCTGTCTGCGGCGAAGATGGAGTGGACTTCGCTTGCACGTGGGCTCTGGTATCGCAGGGTCTCGCGCCACGCAAGGCCGTCAAAGACAAGATAGCCGTAACCTCGCACCGACACGTAAGCCTTGTTGCGGTGCGTAAAGACCATCGAGTAGGGTATCTGGTGCATTCGTTCGTCAAGGAACACCCATGGGGCAAGTAACGGGTAGTCCTTGCGGATGTTTGCCGGGTTGTAGGAGCCGACCCAGACCGTTGTGGAGTCAGGCAAGGCATCTGCCGGCTGCTCCGACCGCTTATTGATCGACTGCACACTGGAGCCGTGATCGAGAAAGATATAACCTGCGTTGATGCCCAGACGTCTGATCGAGGATGTGGTGGTCAGGAATACCTTTCTTGCCAGGCCTACTGCGGTGGTAAACGCGTAAAGCTCGCCCTTTGCGGATACCACCCAGACACGTGCGAGGTCCGTATCGTAGACGGCAAACGCTATCTCTAGGGGCAGACCTTCTGCCGAGCCAAAGATGCGTTCAGGCGTGGAGGAGTCATCGTCAAGTTCGATGATTGCATCGTTCGTTATCATATACACCGTGTTGAACGCGTCGGCGGTGAAGTTGCGGATCTCATCCAGACGCGGGTAGTGCTGCCAGTCGGAGGGGTTGTAGATGTAGGCGATTAATACAAACAGGATGCTCATTTCTCTAATCCGACTCGTAGATCTCTTCGTCCTCGAACTCAAACAAGGAGACTATGGCGTCGGGTAGATAATCGAGCAGGTCTCCTGCAACAAGCGAGTGCTCGCCCAACTCCTCAATCGCTATATCCGCCGCTTCGCCGTGGAGCCATACCCCTAATCGTGCGGCAGGGGCCAGGGCCAGGCCCTGGGCTACCAATCCTGCTATGATGCCGGTCAATACATCCCCTGTTCCGCCTGAGGCAAGGCCTGAGTTGCCTGTGGGGTTGATCCACGTTTCTGCCGGACAACCTATAATCGTGGGTGCGCCTTTGAGGACAAGCACCGCACTCCACTTCTTTGCATACTCTTCAGCAACATCAAGTCTCTTGCGGTCGATTTCCTTAGCTTCTCCTCCGATCAATCTTGCCAGCTCACCCGGATGAGGGGTAAGGATCAGGGGCGGCTTCTTGGCCTCAAGTAGCCTGGACTCCGTAGCGATGGCGTTGATTCCGTCCGCGTCAACAATCATCGGTTTCTTCCACTTCCTCAGAAGGTTTTTCACAAGCTCTACCGTTTCCGGATGCGTTCCCAGCCCCGGGCCGATTGCTAAAAGCTTGACTTCATCGGCCATCTTTAATATCTCATCTGCCGCACCCTCTGCCAGATGTCCGTCTCCGGTATCTGCAAGCGGGCGCTTGACCGTCTCCAAAAGGCTTGAATCAAACACGTCGGCCATGGTCTCCGGAAATCCCAGGTAGACAAGGCCTGCACCTACCCTTGCCGATGCCATTGCTGCGAGTCTTGCAGCACCGCTCATGCCACGGGAACCGGCAACTATCAATACCTTGCCAAATGTCGCCTTGTTCCCCCAAGGTGCTCGCTCTGGCAAAAGCGCTGCCGCATCTTCGTGAGTCGTCAATCTGAGTTTGCCCTCGGCATCGAGGATAGCGTTGGGGATTCCGATATCCGCCACCCAGACATCACCGCAGTATAGACGGGTTGGGTATAGGAGGTGGCAGGGCTTGAGATAGGCCATGGTAACGGTAAGATCGACCTGAACCGCCACCTCAGGCTCGGCGAGCATCCCGTCCGCTTCAATCCCCGAGGGCAGGTCTATGCTTACAACGAAGGCTTCCGATTCATTGATTAGCTGTATTGCACGCCCCGCAAGGCCTAGAGGCTTGCCTTTGAACCCTGTTCCGAGGATGGCGTCAACCATCACATCGAACCCCTGCATTCCTTCAAACGCCTCCTCGTTGGTCACCTCCTCAATCGCGAGTCCCATGCTCTTTGCTATTTGAGCGTTGATCAATGCGTCACCCTTCAGCTCATCAATCTTTCCGAGGAGAAGGATTTCAACCTCGGCACCCGAGTTGGCCAGATCCCGCGCGACCACGAATCCGTCGCCGCCGTTATTTCCCTTGCCGCAGACGCACAGCACAGAAAGGCCTTCCGGCTCAAAGTACTCCTCGATCGTTTCGGCAACCCCACGCCCTGCGTTTTCCATAAGAATCATCGAGGGAATCTTGAACTCTTCGGTTGCCCGCTTATCAATCGCACGCATCTCCTCACGCCGCACTACACGCATAGAATCTCCTTATGATTTATCCTTAAGAGTGTTTCTGAAACCGATGTTTGGAGGCCCACCACCGCTGCCCTCTTGATGTTAACCGTAGAAGTACTGGTAGGTGATCGATCTAATAAGATCGCCTGTGCGGTCCTTGCTTGTCTCCTCGATGATGTGCTCCTTGTCGTCGTAGCGCAACTCTACGAATCCATAAGGTTTGTTGCGTTCATCGCGCCAGATTATCTTTGCAGGGTCTGCGGCGTCCTTCTCGTAGCGATACTCCCAGGACTTGGTCCTTTTGTGACGCGAGTCACGCCACTCTTTCTTTGTAAGGCGTGCATGTCTGTCGTATTTGAAGTTCACGGTATGGAGCACCTCGTTATGGGGGTTGCGTACGATCTCTTTTGCGATCTTGTCCTGTTTGTTGAACTCGCGATCGCAAACCTGCAGGGTGATGCCTGCCCTGTCGATGTGGATTTCCTGAACAAGTGTGCCGTCCTTATTGTAGATCAACTGGTGGGTTCTGAGGGGATTGCCGTTGGGGTCAAGAAAGATCATGCGGGTAAGCCGATCGTTGTCGTATTCGTAGCGGCATATCTCGTGGAGACGATCGTTAAGGATAGTCCTGCGCTCTATCATCTTCCCCCCTGCCCCCTCTGATGCAGGAGGTGGTGGATATGCTGCCTGTTCTCTTGGTCCCCTTGGTTCTGGGCGAGCGGGCTTCCCTGTGGGCTGGGGTTTTTTCCTTGCCGCGATGGCCGGGGATACGGTAGGTGGAGCTTTCTTTTTAGTCGCCTCGTCTTCTCGTCTGGGGGTAAGCCGAAGGCGCGCCTCAAGATGGGTCTCGAGATGATCTATGAGCTTTACCGCCTTCTCCAGGTTGTTTGACTCAATCACGGCCTTGGTTATCTCGTTGAGAATCTCCACCTGGAACTCGTGGGCGGCGGTCTTGATGAGATCGAAATTCACCGCCTGTCTCGCCATCTCAAGATGCTTGTCTGCCTTCTCCTTGAGCTTTCGGCGCTCTTCCAGTAGTTTAGCTACGCGGCCTTCGAGTTCTTCCTGGTTTTTGGCCAGCTCCAGATACTCGGTGTAGCCCTTGTCGGGATCGTACTTATTTGCCATCACGAGCCTTTCGTGTCGTCCTCATACCTGAACTATAAGCATTCATTGGTGTATTGTCAAGTCACCACTCACTTAATCTAAGGAAGAATGCCGAGACCATCGCCAGGATGACCGATTCGAGCTTCCCGGCGTCTCGGTTGAGGATATGCTGCTCGCGTTGAAGATTGAGGAATAGCTAAGGTCGAAATCTTAAATAGAAATTCCAGGGATATCCCTTTCCCCAAAATCCAACGGAAGAAAAGATAAGATACTCATAGCCGTCTGTAATAAAAGTCGCCAGGAAGAGGGTGTCGTTTTTTCTATAAACATCAGGATATGCCTCGCAACAATCGTATTCAAGAGGAATCTTCATACAAAATGCTGGAAGTTCGTAACGCTCATGGAAGGCACAGGATTCCATGCTCAAAATCGGAAACCAGGCAGGATCAGACAATCTACTTATCAATACGTTTTTCTGCACCGCGTTATTGAACATCCACATAGCGCGTGTCGAGTCCATCACTGTATCGCTGGTTCGAGCCCACGAGATCCCGGTATAACCGCTAAAATACGCTTTCCCCTCTTCCATTGTCCAAACAGGTATGGTCGCATAACGAACCCAGCCCTGCTCGGATGTACCTGTACCTCCGCTGAAGTGTAAAATACTAAACATCTCGTTGCCGAAGTTCCATGGCTTCTTAACCTTGTAGAAGTTATCGTGGTAAAGATAATAGAGCATCGCCCTGCGGATGGAATCGGGTACCGACGCTGCCAGCCCTGAGGACGGCCTCAAGTTATCAAGCGCCCAGTCAAGGCTCTTGCGTCTTCCCATCGCATCCTCCACAAGCCCATCAAGCTGGGCCGCCGCACGAGGATACTCCTTAGTAAGCACCGGTATGGGGATTATCTTCTCGTTACTCCGGTACTTGGGAGCATAAGCAGCCTTATAGGCCTCTCTATCCTCCTCCCACAAGCAGCAATCATAATCGTGCCAGTAGAAAATCCACAAAAACTCCTCAAGCGAGAACCCCCACACAACGCCTAAAAAGAGCAATGCAGTAAACAAAAGTCTCCCCATGGGGAATTATAAGATAAAAGTTCAATTTGTCAAGATAAATTTTGATTTTGACACCCTACGGCAAAGGCCAGGTAGACTGAACCTTATCGAGGTGGTGGAGGTTGATTCTGGAGATTTTCTTCTTCTGAAGGTCGGTTAGGTCCTCCTTCTTCTGCAGAAACTTCACAAACCCCGTTCTAACCTCCCAGGGTCCCTGCTATTCGGAAGGTAGGAGTTAAAAGGTCAAGTAGTAATGCAAAAATTCGGTGATGCCCCCATCCGCCTTGGAGTGTGAGATGAGATACTCGTAGTTATCCTTAATGCAGGTTACGACGACCATGGTATCCTGTCTTCGGTAGACGTTTGGGTACTCCTCACAGCAATCATACTCAACCGTGATCTCGATGCAATACGCGGGAAGCTCGTAGTACTCATGGTAGACGCAGGGTTCAAAACTTAGGATTGGACTCCATTCTGGATTAGAAAGACGGCTTACCAGCATATCTTCTTTAATCGCATGGTTGAATAATCTCATGGCACGCGCTGAATCCATAAGGGTATCGTTGGATCTGGCCCAATAAATTGTGCAGTAGCTACCAAGCCACAATTTCGCCTCTTCCATTGCTGCGCAGTCTATGTCTGCGTAACGAAACCAACCTTTATCTGAAGTTCCAGTTCCACCGCTAAAATAGAAATCCGTTGGTATCTCATCCCCGAAAGACCAGGGTTTCTTGATCCTATAGAAGTTATCGTGGTAAAGATAATAGAGCATCTCCCTTCGGATTGAATCAGGCAGTGAAGCCGCCGGCCCTGAGGAAGGTTTCAAGTTATCAAGCGCCCAGTCAAGGCTCTTTTGGCTTCTCATTGTATTCTCCACAAGCCCATCAAGCTGGACCGCGGCACGAGGATACTCCTCAGTAAGCACAGACATAGGGATTATCTTCTCGTTACTCCAGAACTTGGGCCCATAGGCAGCCTTATAAGCCTCTCTATCCTCCTTCCGCAAATAGCAATCGTAGTCAATCCAAAAATAAATCCATAGGAACTCCTCGAGCGAAAACGCCCACATCGTCCCCCACATCACAAGAAGAATAACCCACGCCCTTTTCATCAAGATATTATAAGACAAAGGGTTATTGTGTCAATCCCATTGATTCTACCATTCCTGTGGCAAAGCCCTGTGTGTGGGGAGAGCATTGATATTAATCCTGGCAAGCCTTTGTCGGTCTGGCTCCAACAATAAATCTTGATTGTTCTCCAAAAATCTCAAAAGGCCTTCCATCCAGGAAGCCGAAACCGCGCCGTTAGGATCAAGACGATCGACACCATTCTCTAGGGCACCAAGGTCAAAATTCTCTTCATCAAATCGATTCCAATGTTCATCAATCCGATTGGGTCCCTGAATCTCCCGCAGGAGCGCTCCTGTGTTGGTGTTATGGGGAAGCTCGCCATCGTATGGCCGTACAAACTCTGGGAGAATCTCTTTATACTCATCCTCCATTCCCACGTACAACAGCCAGGCATAGCTCACTTGGAGGACATGATTGCTTGTTATTTCCGCTATCGTATAAGGTTCCTTGCCCAGCTCGCTGTGACCTATAACCTTGCAAAGCCACGCCAGGTAACCCAGGAAGACGAATCGCTTCTCGCTTCCGGCGAAGAGGATGCTATCACGGTCGGGATGAATATCTATCGCTCCTCCTGTAGCGTGGGTCGTTTCGACGTTCCTTCTTGCGACCCGCAATGCCCTTTGCTCCGCAGGTGTTCTGTAGCCAGAGCTAATCACAAGGTTGGCAACCTGACCAAATACTGCATCCCATTGAGCCTTGACATGAGAGTAAAGGATAGCCATTTCTGGAATGATAATCCTTGTATTGCTTGCATTCTGATTTCCAATCAGAGTGGCACAGTAGGTCATAATCTTGCGCCAGGCGATGTCCCGCGCCGACATAGCTCGATTGTAAAGCGCCCTGTAAAAATTCCACCACCCCTCGTCAGTGTCGGCCTTTATTTCAAAACCCATCACGCTCTCTAGCTTCAAGCTCACCCAACCCCACTTCCGGGTCAGTATTTTTATGTAATCTAAAATCTTCTTGATGTAAGTCGCTTTGATCGCTTCATCGTAGTTTGCGGGATATCGGGGTGCGAAGGGATTCTCCTGGCTGAGAAATCCATATTGGAACCCACCGGTTGCACGTGTATATTTGGGCAGAAAGGACGGACGACCAAAATCCGACCGCGAAGAATCGAGATAGACGTGTATAAAATATGCCCAGGCCTCTATATCCGTCGGATTAAAATCAGGAAAATGCTCGGGTGCAGGAGGATTCTCCGCATCCACCTCGGACAAAATTTCTCTTATCGTTGCGTAAGGCATAAAACCTCCTTCTTTGTTTATTAAGTCTCCTCTGGATTATGACGAGTGCAATAGAAACCTGACGAATTAAGCCATGGAGATCGCAATCGGAGTCAGCAAGAACTTGACTCCGCGCCGTCTGCGAATAGAATGTTATTAGATCGGAGGCTAAAGATGAACGAACAACCGAAACCTGTCCGCAGACTGGACGTTGAGATCAAGCCCGAGCAGGCCGAGGGCACCTACTCGAACCTTGTGCTGGTTGCCCACTCTTCATCGGAGTTCATTTTGGATTTCGCGCGCATGCTGCCAGGACTGCCCAAGGCAAGGGTACTTTCGCGTATCGTCATGTCCCCTCAGCATATCGAGCTTCTGCGCCGCACGTTAGAGGAAAACATCAAGAAATACGAGGCACGCTACGGAAAGATTGAAATCAAAGAAAAGCCCGGCCCCGCAAAAGAGATGGGCTTTACTCCGCCGCAGCACTAACACCGGCCTGCGCTGGCTGGGCGAGATAGCGGCCCAGGAAGGGGCTAAGCTTTACCTGGTAGGAGGGGTGGTACGCGATAGGCTGTTGGGCAAGAAGACCTTGGATATCGATCTGGCCTGCGAAGGCAATGTTCAGCGCCTGGGCGAGCGATTAGCAAAAGAACTAGGGACTCGCTTTCTCTACTACCCGCCGTTCAAGACAGGAACACTTCAAGGACCCAAAGGGGAAAGGATAGACATCGCAAGGACTCGAAAAGAAGGATACCCAAAACCTGGTGAACTCCCGAAGGTCGAGCCTGCTTCGATCACGGATGACCTACACCGGCGGGACTTTACCGTGAACGCCATGGCCCAGTCCCTGCATCCTTCAGACTTCGGGAACCTGCTTGATCCTCTTAAGGGCCAAAGAGACCTTAAGAAAAGGTTGATCCGTGTTCTGCACGATAAGAGTTTTACCGACGATCCCACCCGAATCTTCCGCGCGGTGCGATATGCAGAAAGGTTTAGCTTCAGGATTGAGCCGCATACGTTAGTGTTGCTCAAGAAAGCGGTGAAGAGAACACCTGTCCTATCAGGCGAGAGACATCTTTATGAGTTACGATGCATCGCGCAGGAACCGAAAGAGGTGAGGGTAAGGACAATCAAGAGATTGGAGTCATTGGGTGCGCTTGCCTTCCTTGGAAAACCCCTTGCTCCCCTCTCCCCTACGCGGCTGGGACGCATCAAGGAAAGCTGCGAGTTCCTGTGTCTGTTGCTTTCTTTATTTGACGAGACCCATGTAAAGAAACTCCCGGTAAAGAAGGCATGCCTTGAAACCACAAGCACCCTGCGGGAGGCCAGAAAGATCCTTTCCTCCCTTGCACGACTCAGGACCCCATCCCAGATCACCTTCTACCTCAATAACTACGATCAAAGGGGGCTGGGGATTATCGCAGAAACCACAAGAGCCAAAAGCTGCGATAAGATCGCACGCTATCTGGAGGACTACAGTAATGTAAAGATCTCAACAACCGGTGATGACCTCAAACGGTTGGGAATCCAGCCTGGACCACGGTACAAGGAGTTACTGGACAACCTCCTTGCCTCGAAGCTCGACGCGAGGGTTCGTAACAAGCGTGAGGAACAAGCGCTTCTGGGGCACTGGCTAAGGGAGAAATAATGTCTGGTTTCTTTTCCCGATTTGCCGATATTAACTACTGGCTCACTATCCTTCTTGCATTGCCAGGGATACTCATTGGTTTAACGTTCCATGAGTTTGCTCACGCATGGATGGCGAATCGGTTGGGTGATCCTACCGCTAAGATGATGGGGCGCTTAACCTTAAACCCCCTAAAGCATCTGAATCTAATAGGCACCCTCGCTTTGATCTTTTTCCGGTTCGGTTGGGCAAAGCCTGTCCCCATAAATCCGGACAACTTCAGGGACCGCCGCAAGGGAACCCTTCTCGTATCAATAGCCGGACCGGGGGCGAATCTGCTTTTGGCCTTGCTCCTCGCCGCACTCTTCAGACTCTTTGGATTGATTTCCCTGCAAACGTCGCCGGTTATCGCTTATATCCAGGGGATCCTCGGTTTAGCCGTTTTCTACAACCTGATCCTGGCGTTTTTTAATATGATCCCTATCCCCCCACTTGACGGCTCGCAGATACTTTTTTCTCTCCTACCCCTGCGCTACACAAACGCCTTGCTGTGGCTGCGGCGTTACGGCTTCATTATACTTCTCGTTTTAATCTTCACACGGGTTCTCTGGTATATAATCGGCGTACCCAGCCTCTATCTTACCGCAATCCTTGCAGGCCCAAGCGCCTTGGGTATAATACTCTAAAGGACTGAGAATGGGTAAGAAAGTTTCTGCAAGAAAAACCAAATCGAACAACCCCAAATCACAGGCTAAGCCACGCAAGCGGGACAACACCGACATCGTCATCGGTCTTCTTCTCCTGCTTCTTGCCGGGTTTGTAACCATCAGCCTGGCGAGCTTTAACCCTCAAGCGATACCCACAAGACCTGAAAACTGGGGCGGTATGCTGGGTTTCCTTCTGGCACGCGGACTCTACGCGTGGCTTGGCTTCATAGCCTATCTTCTGCCTCTGCTTCTCTTGCTGTGGGGAATAAACCGGTTGCTGCGCCGGCCGGTAAAACGGCTCATCCTGACGAGTCTGACCCTCGTAGGATTCGCTTTCTTGATCCAGGTGACCCTGGGCTACTTCTTTATACCCATAAGCAAGGTCTCTGCGCAGTTCCCGCTCTATAACGTGCGTGGACCTACGAGAAATCTAATCAGCCTTGGCGGGAATATAGGGAAGGATGCGTTCGAGTATCTAACCGGTCTGGTGGGAGGGCTGGGACTGGGCTTTATCCTTGGTTTCCTCCTGTTGGTATCCATCGTTCTTATCTTCGACATCAACCTCCACAAGTTGATAGTTGAAGCGCTTGAGCGCGCCAAGGCCGCAGCTGAAGAGCGCCGGGAGAGGCATGCAGCATTCATGGCGGAAAAACAGAAAGCCGAGGAAGCAAGGCGAGAACAGGAAAGGCTCGAAGCGGAGATGGCAAGGGATGAGCAAGAGGAGACTCCACCCAGGGTTGAACCACCTAAGGGGGTGACCGAACGCATCGTTCGTACACCCGCAAGTGAGGTCTCCCCTGAAGAGCTTGGGCTTGCAGAGCTTCTTGATCCTGTTCCCGAAGACTGGGAGGCGTTGCCTGACCGCGAGGCACGCGAAGGCGCGAAGGTGTTGATTAAACGCCTTGAGGAGTTCGAGGTGACAGGAAAGGTAGGCGACATCATCCCTGGCCCGGTCATCACCCGGTATGAGTTCCATCCTGCGCCGGGAATAAAGATCTCCAAGATCATGAGCCTTGCAGACGATCTCTCATTGGCACTTAAGGCCGAGCGCATCCGCATCCTTCCCATCCCGGGTAAATCGGCGGTAGGTATCGAGATACCCAACCGCGCTCGAAAGACCGTCCCCTTCAGGCTGGTTGTTGGCTCAAAGGATTTCAAGAACTCGCCCAACCCACTGACCATTGCACTGGGAACCACAATCACCGGCACCCCACAGGTGGCCGACCTGGCATCCATCCCCCATCTTTTGATCGCAGGAACCACCGGTTCGGGCAAGTCGGTCTGCATACACAGCATCATGACCAGCATGCTCATCAAGGCCGCCCCGCACCAGGTTCGATTCATGGCGATAGACCCCAAGCGGCTTGAGCTGCCGGTATACAACCCGATTCCACATCTGATCCAGCCCACCATCGTTGATCCACGCAAGGCAACTCGTAGCCTTGAGTTCGTGGTGCGAATAATGGAGGAACGCTATAAGGAGTTCTCCCGCGTAGGTGTGCGCGACATCTCAGGCTACAACACCTATGCCAAAAGGGAGCGCAAAAAGGAAAAGCCATACATTGTGGTGGTGGTGGACGAGCTGGCTGACCTCATGTTCACCGCACCATCTGAGATCGAGCAGCGCATCATTAGACTGACCCAGATGGCCAGAGCGGTGGGAATCCACCTGGTGCTCGCAACCCAGAGACCCTCGGTTGACGTAATCACCGGGCTTATCAAGGCCAACTTCCCAGGCCGCATCGCGTTCCAGGTGGCATCCAAGACCGACTCCAGAACCATCCTTGATATGAACGGTGCCGAGGCGTTGCTTGGGCGCGGAGACATGCTCTTCTTACCGCCAGGTAAAGGCGAGCCCGTAAGGCTGCATGGACCATTCGTCTCAACCGGTGAGGTGAAGAGGATAGTAGACAAGCTTGCCCGGGCAAGGCTTAGGGTGTTGCTTTCAACCCAGGTAGACGAAGAGAAAGCCGCAGAACTCTCTGACGCCATCATATCCGCAGATCTCCTTGATCCGTTGCTTGATCCCTCAGAGCCACTCTACGAAACCAAACGCAAGCGCCTGGCAGCGATCATCTCCCCCCAGCTCCTTGCAGAGCTCGAGGGCCACTACTATCCACCCATGGAGGAACTCGCCCCGATTCGCGAACAGATGGAACGCCAGGGCAGTCTGGAGGAAACAGACGAGTTCTTCGCAGAGGCGGCAAGGCTGGTGATGCGCCACAAGGAGGCCTCGGTTTCCATGCTTCAGCGCCGGCTGAACGTGGGCTGGGCGCGGGCAGGACGAATCATAGATCAGCTTGAGCAGGCAGGGATAGTAGGACCCTACGAGGGCAGCAAGTCAAGGAAGGTCCTGATCGGGGACGAAGCCGAACTGGAAGAGATCCTTAAGGGGTTGGAAGAAGTGTGAGGCAAACGGGATTTGACAGCCCATTCGTGATAGAGTAAAATCCACGCGGATTTCAAGAAGGTAAACCTCTTTAGAGTTTGCAGGAGGTAGAATGATCAGTTATCTCAAGGAGATTCTGGCGCATGTGCCAGCGGACTACGCCGAGCTGCGTTACCACGAGCGCAGGGTGAACGCGGTCTCGGTTCGCAAGGGAGAACCTGAAGCGGCGCAGGCTAATCATCTTGCGGGCGTAGGTGTGCGGCTGCTGGACTCTGGTCGGTGGGGATTCTCCTCTACCCCGGGCAGCAAGCGCGCGGATATCATGCGAGCGATAGGTGACGCTGCAACCGCAGCCAAGGCCATGAGCAGGACCAAAAAAAACCTGGCGAAAGCAAAACTGGCCAAGGGAGAGTTCCATCCGCCTGTTGAAGACCCGGTAGAGAATAACTCACTGGAGGAGAGGCTGGAGCTGGTAAAGAAGGCCGAAGCCAAGGCGCG